>JAJQAB010000076.1 GCA_021203985.1 Ruminococcus sp.
TATGAGAGCGCGTTTTTCTTCTTCTTTTTGTATCAGTTCTATTGTAGCATAACATGTTTTTGATTTTTTCAATTTTTTCGAGCGGCTCTGTTTCTCCGGATTCAGCGTCAAAGTGATGTCACCATTTTCGACCGCTTTGGTGATTCTTTCATCTTTGATTATACTATCTTCGCCCTCAGAAGTCAACCCACCATCCTTCGCGAAATATGCCTTCTTCTCCGAACTATTCCCCCGAATACACCGGCACAGTCAAAAGAAACACCACTCAATCCCCACTCGTAACAAAAAACGTGTGCCAGCGTCCTGACACACGTTTTGTTTTGGTTTATTTGGTTTGCTTGCTTTGTTTGATTGTCCTGCGGCGGATTGCGTTAATCCTGCATGCCGCGTATAATCCAGTCGTACATCCCTTGATATTCCAGTGCCGAGCTGCCCCAGGAGAAGTCCTGCTGCATGTCGCGGCGCACGATCTCGTCCCAATCGCTGCGGCATTCGAAGTAGATCTTCTTCGCATAGTTGATGGTGTAGAGCAGATCATCAGCGTTATAATGTGCGAAAGTAAAGCCTGTACCGGTTTTTTCATACTCGTTATAGAAGAAAACCGTGTCCTTTAATCCGCCCGTCTCCCGCACAATTGGCACAGTTCCATACCGCAGTGAAATCAGCTGCGTCAGACCGCACGGTTCAAAGCGTGACGGTATAAGCATTGCATCCGCCGCCGCGTAAAGCTTATGTGCCAGGGGATCGGAATAGAAAATGTTCGCCGAAACGCGATCAGGGTGCTTGCCCTGATAGTAGCGGAACATGTTTTCATAGCGTTCCTCGCCAGTCCCGATGATGACAAACTGCGTGAATTCATCCGTGATCCGATCCGTAATCCAGTCGACCAGATCCAGACCCTTTTGATCGGTCAGGCGAGAAATGATCGCAATCATAAACTTGTTCTCATCCACCGGAAGTCCCAACTCCTGCTGCAGTACCTTTTTCGCCTCTTTTTTCTTTTCCACGACATCCTTCACCGAATAATGCACAGAGATCTTTGAGTCGGTTTCCGGATTGTACACATCATAGTCGATTCCGTTCAAGATCCCGCGCAGTGAGTGCGATCGTGCACAAAGCAGACCGTCCAGCTGTTCGCCATAATACGGCGTTTTGATTTCCTCCGCGTAGGTCTTGCTGACCGTTGTGATATAGTCGGCGTACACCAAGCCGCCCTTGAGCATATTAGCGTCCTTTTTAAATTCCAGCTTATCCGGCGTGAACATATATTCCGGCAAATTCGTGTTGTACACAAAGTGCTTGATATCCCACACACCCTGGAATTTCAGGTTGTGGATCGTCATGATGCTCTTCGTACCCCAATAGAAGCTGTGGGACGCAAAGGTGCTGCGCAGGAACACCGGAATCATACCGGTCTGCCAGTCGTGACAGTGAATAATGTCCGGATGGAATCCAATCACGGGCATTGCAGCGAGTACCGCTTTCGAGAAAAAGATAAAACGCTCGATATCCCAGCGCGTAGAATCGCTGTATGGGCGGTCACATTTGAAGTAATATTCATTGTCGATGAAATAAAAATGAACGCCCTCATAGAAATATTCCATAATGCCCACATGCAGGTTTTCCACATGCTGACCATAGTCCATGTAAAAATGACTGACGTAACGGAATTGGCTGCGGTATTCCCATGGAATGCAGGTATAATTCGGGATAATTACTCTGACGTCATACTCGTCATGGTACAAGCTCTTGGGCAGTGCGCCCACAACATCTGCAAGTCCCCCAGTTTTAATGAATGGAATACATTCAGATGCAGCAAATAAAATATTTTTCATGATTCAGATACACTGTGTCTTGCGACACATACTCCTTCCGCATAGATTTTCAATCTGTCCGCCCGTCAAGCCCCTAATCCCAGCGTCAATGTGGACAAATTCTTTGTATAATTCAGGAAATGGTCTTTTGGGAAGAACAGGGCGCTTTAGCTGCGCGATCCTTCCTCATTTCTATTATACACGTTTTTCCATGCCGCGTCAAGGGATTTCACAAAAAATAGTAGATTATTTCCACAAGTCCATGTCGCGTTTTGTAGATATTGCACAGGTATCGAGGCGCAATCAAGCGTTTGCCTGGGCTTTCACCGCTTTCATCTGGCGTGGAATCGAAGCCTTAAAGCAAATCCCGTCCGCTTCGCGCGCCGCCGTAAGCGTGCCGCCGTGCTATACGGCGATTTTTTTGGCAATCGAAAGCCCAATCCCATAACCGCCGGCTTCAGACGAGCACGAGCTGTCCGGTCGATAAAAGTGGTCGAACAGGCGGCTGCAGTCTAAGTTCTCCTCGAGCTGTGCGGTATTGTACACGCGCAAAACTGCATATTTCCCTGCACGTTCCAGCGACACCCGAATGGTTCCATCCGCCTTCACATATTTCGATGCATTTTCTGTCAGCACCGAAACCATCTGCCGCAGCTGCTCTGTATTCCCTTTTACCGTGAGATCCTCGGCGATTGCAAGCTGCAGCGTGACGTGCTTCTGATCGGCGACTTCTTAGAAGGACGATGCCGTCTCCACGGCAATCAGGCTGAAATTCACCGGCTTTTTTGGCGTTTCCGCTTCCACCTCATCCATTTGAGACAGCGTCAGAAGATAGCCGATCAGCTTTCCCATGCGCTGGGACTGGGCGATGATATTTTGCGTCCAGTCGTTTTTGCCGTTCTTATATTCGAGTACCTCCGCGTTTGCGGAAATAATCGAAAGCGGCGTTTTCAGTTCGTTGCTGGCATCGGTAATGAATTGCTTCTGCCGATTGGCGTTTTCCTCAAAGGGCTGCACAACGCGTTTGGAAAAGAGTCCGAACAGAAATGTAATCAGCACAATAATCAAAATCGCCGTAAGCGCAATGATCCGCATTGTAACCGTACGGCTCGTGAAATTTTCGTTGCAGTCCAAAAAGATTACGGTATATGTATTATCATTCTGCGTCACGCGATAGCGGTACGAATCGAGATAGCCGGTCGTTTTATCGCCGGAAATCACCGTTTGCGCCATCTCGCTCGCTTCACTTTCACTGACCGATGCGATATGCTTGATATTCAGGCTGACGGTCTGCGCGTCCTCCACGAGATAGACGATAAAATAGCGCGTGCGAAATTCGGATTCTTCATCGAGAATGATCGGATAGAGTGAGTCCTCCTGATCGTTTCTGTTTTTATACTCCTGAAACTCAGGCACGATCCCGCCGTTGCCGCTGATCAGCTGCGTCATGGCATCCGCCTGGTGCGAATAATACAGTCCATACGACACGTACAAAATGACCAGCACGATCACAAATACACCGGACACGACAAGGAACGCCATGCAGATCAGTTTATGCCGAAGTTTTTTCATAACGCACGCACTTCCTCCAGCCGGTAAGTGTCCCCCATTCCGGAGAATATTGACGGACGCGTGAATCTGCGTCAATTTGTCCTGCAAATACGAGATGTACAGCACAACAATTCGTTCGTCCAACGCGTCCTTCCAAAGCCGTTCGCACAGCTGCTGCGCCGTAAATTGATCCGTCTTATTTTTCAAAAAGAGTGACAGAAGCTGCGACTCCTTGCTGCTCAGGCGCAGGCTGCTCGTATCGGATTTCAGCTCGCCGGACTCGCAGTCGAGCGTAATATTTCCAGCAGTCTGTACCGCGTGCTGATAGCTGGTCGAGCGGCGGATCATGGAATTTAGCCGTGCCAGAAGTTCCCCGGTCGAGAAGGGCTTTCCTAGGTAATCATCCGCTACGGCGGAAAGACCCGTAATGCGATCCTCCACCGCCGCCTTTGCCGTCAAAAGCAACACCGGCGTAAAGTCGCCCTGTGCGCGCATCTGCGCAAGAACCTGAATGCCGTCCGCCTTTGGCATCATGATGTCCAGAATCGCCGCATCATACGCCTTGGTGCGTATATGTTCCAGCGCTTCTTCGCCGTCATACACCGCGTCCACCTCATAGCCTTCCATCTTCAAAATCTCATGCACCGCCATCGACAGCGATCGTTCATCCTCCGCGTATAAAATCCTCATAGCGTATTCCCTCCTTCTTCCGTGCGGCGTCCCTGAATCATTTCACGAATCGTCTGCATCGTCAAGTCCGTAGATGCCATTTCATCCGCGCGCCGCAATAATTCCGCACTAATCAGGTCTGCGTCCGGAATATCCTTCTTGTATTTCATCTGATGCTCGAAGCCCGCCCAGCAGTCCATGGCAATGGTTCTAAGCTGGATCTCGGTGCGAATCGTCTGGAATTGTTCGTCCGGAAATGGCATGCAGAGAATGATGTGCAGACTGCGATAGCCGTTTTTCTTTGGGTCGGCGATATAGTCCTTGACGCGCAAAATCTCCCATGTCGGATCGCGCTGCATTTGGTCGAGAATCGTATAGACATCGCCGACAAAGTGCGTAACGGCGCGCACGCCGATGAGGTCGGACAGGTGCGTCAGCGCCTGCTGTGCGGTCGGCGAATGTCCGCGCTTTTTCGATTTCCCCTGCACGCTGGACGCGCTTTTGATTCTGCTGCAAATGTGCTCCGCTGGAGAAGCTGCGTCCTCCTGAGGGATTCTCGCAAGAATCCACTGCAGCTGCTGACAGAGCATCGTCTCCGTCTGTTCGAGCAACGGCGCGTAATGCCCATAAAATTGTAAATCCTCTTGATTCATACCGTTTCTCCTTTGATGGTTTTCTGTGGTTGCCACAGGTATGGGATTACCTTTAGCCGTGTCCATGATAACACATCCATATGTTCAATCTGTGATCAATTTCCAGAAGCTTCATGATGAAATCGAGAGGCCTCCCCGTATTCGCTTCGGGTCACACAATCTGAAAGGAAAAAAGAATCTGATCGTCACCGACCCGACTCGCCGAGATTGATCCTTTCTGCAACCGAACCAGTTCCTGCGCAATCGAGAGACCGATTCCAAAACCATCGATTTCCGTCCGAGACGAATCGGCGCGGTAGAACCGGTCGAATACCTTTTTCAGATCCAGATCCTGCACCTGTGCGAAGGTATTCTGGATCGTGAAGTGAAATTTATGCCGCTTCCAAAAATGAATCGAAATCGTTCCGCCCGCATCGCAATATTTCACCGCGTTTTCCGTCAAAATGGAAACCAGCTGACGCACCTTCGTTTCATCGCCCATGCATTCGAGTCCCGGTTCAATCGTGTCGTAAAACTGCAGCTGCTTACGCGCCGCACACGGCTGAAAAAGCGCGACCGTCTCCACCACTGCATCGCTGATACAAAACTGCGTGCCCTGCGCCTTCTTGCGGTGCTCGTCCATGCGCGAAAGCAAAACTAGCTGATTGACCAGCACGCTCATGCGTTCGCCGGCGCTGCGAATGCCATCGATCCACTCGTTTTTCCAAAGCTCCGACTCTGCGATCTCGACATCCGTTAAAATCAGTGTCAGCGGCGTTTTCAGCTCGTGGTTCACGTCCGTGACAAACTGCTTTTGCTTCTCATAGCTTTCCGCGGCAGGCTTTACCGCTTTTTTGGAAAGCAAGAAAATCAGTCCCAGCACAATGACGCTGATTCCCAAAAAATGCCGCACGCCGACAGCAGCAGCGAACGTGTCATACTCTGTATCATGCTGCTGTCGACAAAAATCACCAGGCTGCCGCTTTCTGTCTGCGTCACGCGATAGCGATAGCTGCCGATCCAGCCGCGTTCGCTGCGTCCTTTCTGCGCACAGGTGGCGTATTCCATCGCCTGTATCTTTGAAATCGTGGAGATCGAATCAATGTCAACATCGGTCACATTCTCGTTCTCATCGAGCCACACGCTAAAATAACGCGTAGACGCCGGCGTTTCCTCGTTCCAATAGGCGGACTTTTGCGGCGGATCGGTTTCCTTTGGGAATTCGTGCATCTCCGTCATCGGGAATCTGCCGTTGTGCGCGGACAAAATGCTCGTCAGCTCGTCCGCCATGTGGCTGATCCGCGTAATACTGACTACAACAAGAACCACAAGGGCGATCAGGAACACTGCCAGAAACGACAGCCAGCTGATCCAGATCATTTTTCAGCGCAGTTTATCAATCATATTTCTCCTCCAGCACATAGCCACCGCTGCTGACAAACCGAATTTGCGCCAGCGCATCGATTGCCGCCATTTTCTTTCGGATGTTGGAAATATGCATCCAAACGGCGCTGATATCCACCGTTTTTTCCCATCCCCACACATGTTCGATCATCTGATCGCACGAGACAATGCATCCGGTTCGCTGCATCAGCATTTCCATGATCTGGAATTCCTTGCCGCTCAGCGGCTTCGCAATCCCCCCACAGGAAATCTCATGGGTCGAGCGGTTCAAGATCATTTCGCCGCATTGCAGCAAATCCGGGACGTAGTTTTCCTTGCGCCGAAGCATCGCGCGCACTCTCGCTAGAAGCTCCGGTATAGAAAAGGGCTTTGACAAATAGTCGTCCGCGCCGGCGTTGAGTCCCTCCACACACTGGTCGACATCCGCCTTTTCGCTCAAAAACAAAATCGGAATCGAGACGCCCTGTTCTCTCAGGCGCTTTAGCACTGCAATGCCATTCATTCCTGGCATCATAATATCAAAAACACATCCGTCATATTCCATTGTCATCGCATATTCCAGCGCCGTCACGCCGTCCGCCACGCCGTCCACAGTGTATTTATTTTTTTCAAGGATATGAACGAGTAATTTCAAATACCGCGCATCGTCCTCGACAACCAGCAATTTCATCCGTCTTTCTCCTCTCTGTGCAACCTAGTTGCCTATATCATACCATACGATTATCACAGCAACTTGATTATTTTGTGTCGAAAATCTGATTTTCGTTTTCATCAAAATTTCACACTGCTTTCACACGTTCCTTTAGCGCAGTTTTAGACACGCACGGTATAATTGGAGCTGGGTTTATTCAAGTGGCACCGTGTAAAGAGCGCCTACACCTTTGCGCGGTGTCGCCTGCATTCCTGCGGGCATGGCTATGCAGCGCGAACGATCTGACCCAATCCGCCGGCGGCGCTGACTGCTGCGGCAAAAATTTTCTCATACACTCGGGCAGCAATCGCACTTGCACAGCATCCGCCCAGCATCCATTTCAGGATGCTCTTTATGGATTATGAATTATTCCGAAAAATCAAGAAAGGCAATCCTGATGGTGCGGCGGCACTGACGGAGCAATATCTGAAAAAGGCATGGTTTCTCTGCTGGCATGACGTCCAGTCGAGCCGTACCGCTGCTGCTGCGCTGTTATGACGCCGCCTATCAGGATACGGCAAGCCGGAAAACGCCGCCTGCCGAAAGCTTTATGACGCTGTTTTCATGCCAGCTGCTGCAGCTGCGAAAAGAGAAGCTAAATGCAGACGACACCTTTTGTGACGTGCCGCCGCCAAAGATCAGCGGACAATACCAATTCCTCGCGGACAGCATCGACAAGCTAGACGAGGAACACCGCATTCTCTATCTCGTCAGCACGTTTGGTGAAATGGGCGTGAATACCATCGCGGATGCGCTAGGCAAGCCTGCCGACCAAATCAAGGAACAAGTGCACGAGGCTTCATCGCTGCACCTCGCGGAGGCGAAAAAACGCAAAAAGATGGACGGCACGCAGCTGATCCGCGTTTCCACTGCGTTTCAAAATGCAGACGGCACAGGGCTGTCCGGGATTCGTATTCCGCCGATTCTGTTGAAATCCTTAGAGCACCAGTATGGAAAATCCAATTCTGTCGAAATCAAGCCGAGAAAGGAACTACCCAAGATGAACGAGGACAGAGTAAGAAAAAAGCAAGCAAAAATCCGAAAGTGGATCATCACCGTCTGCATTCTTGCAGCAATCATTATTGTTGCCATTATCTTTTTACCGAGGCTCGCGCGGATGATCCAGGACAATGAGGAAGAAACTGTGATCACAACCTACACCGCCGAAGCGATTACTTACGGAGATGTTGACACGACCATCAGCGGCAGCGGCACGCTGTCTGCGATCGATTCCGAAACGCTGATTGCGCCCTATACCGAAACCGAGGATGAGGAGGACGAAGTGGACACCGAGACGACAGACATGCTCGAGGGGATCAGCAGCACCGCACAAAACGGCGGCGTATCTTCTTCCATGCAAAGCGAAACGTATGAGGTCACGGAGTTGAACATTATTGCCGGCGATTCATTTGAAGAGGGCGATGTGCTGGCAGTACTCACCGATGAATCGGACGAAACTACTGAAATTACGGCGGAATATGACGGCATTGCGCTTGAGGTTTCGGTTCGTGAATCGGACGAAATCACCTCCGGCGATTCTGTTGCCGTGATCATGAGCACAGAAGGCTTCGAGCTATCGCTGTCTGTGGATGAACAGGAAATCGCAACAGTCGAAGAGGGACAGGAGGTCACGATTACGGTCGATGCGCTTTCAGAGTCCTATACCGGCGAAGTCTTTGCGGTATCCTATAACGGAAGCTCCGACGGCAGCAGCACGTCTTATCAGATCACCGTGCAAATGGACTATGAAGAAGGCATCTATCCTGCGATGAGCGCAAGCACCGAAATCGTAACGGAAAGCAGCGATGAGGGTCTGTTAGTTCCTGCGGAAGCAGTCAATACAAGCGGCGATAACAGCTATGTTTACCTCGCGCCAAGCGATGCGGAAGAGGGCGCAGAATATGACGAGGATGAATTGACGCTGTCGGATCTGACGAAGGTCACGGTAGAAACCGGCATGTCGGACGGCACGTATATTTTAATTAAAAGCGATGAGCTTTCTGAAGGCGACCTCATTCTGATCACCAATGTCACCTCCACGCTGACAGGCTCTGACATCGGCGACGATGGCGGCATGATGGGCGGCTTTAGCGGCGACATGCGAGGCGATATGGACTTTGGTGACATGGACTTTGGCGACATGCCGCAGGGCGGCGGCGGCTTCAGAGGACAATGAGATGATTAGACTAAAGCATATCGATAAGTCCTATCATCTCGGCGAGGTCGAAGTTCCAGTACTCAAAGACATCAACCTGCATGTCAAGCCGCACGAATTCGTCTCGATTCTCGGACCGTCTGGCAGCGGAAAATCCACGCTGATGAATATCATCGGCTGTCTGGATGTGCCGGACCGCGGCGACTATATTCTGGACGGAGACTATGTGGACGACTGCACAGAGGACGAGCTAAGCGAGATTCGCGGCACAAAAATTGGATTTATCTTTCAGCAGTTTAACTTGCTCCCGGATTTGACCGCCTATGAAAACGTAGAAACGCCGCTTTTATATCGCAAAATTCCAAAGGCAGAGCGCAGGGAACGCGTCTTAAACACGCTCGCGCAGGTCGGCCTTTCGGAGCAAATTCACCACAAGCCCTCGCAGCTTTCCGGCGGTCAGCAGCAGCGTGTTGCCATTGCGCGCGTACTCGC
Organism: Ruminococcus sp.; assembly: GCA_021203985.1. Lineage (GTDB taxonomy): Bacteria > Bacillota > Clostridia > Oscillospirales > Ruminococcaceae > Ruminococcus_C. The sequence continues at coordinate 9,409 of JAJQAB010000076.1, forward strand.
TGCAAAGCCTTCGATCATTCTGGCGGATGAGCCAACCGGAAACCTGGATTCCGCTTCCAGTGCGGAAATCATGGAGATCATCAAGGGGATATGGCAAAAGGGCAATACAATTGTGCTGATCACACATGACCAGCATGTTGCCGATCAGGCGACCAGAAAGGTCTATGTGCATGACGGCAAATTAACCAACGAGGAGGACACATCATGGCATGGAAAATCCTAAAGCTCTCACTCAAAGCAATCTATCACAACAAGCTGCGTTCGCTCCTGACGATGCTAGGGATTATCATTGGCGTCATGGCGGTTGTCATTCTCGTTTCCATCACCCAAGGCGCTGCCAGCGGTATTACCGACAGCATCTCTTCGATGGGATCGGATCAGATTACCGTGCAAATTACCGATGATTCTGTGAGCCTGGACGAGGAGGATCTTGAATCGCTTTCGGAAAATCGTCTGATTGAAAGCGTTGCGCCGGTGATCTCCACCAGCCAGACCGTAAAGAAAAACACCGAAACAGGCACGTACAGCGTTTACGGCGTCACAGCGGATTATTTCAGCACCCAGGATCTCGCGATCCAACGCGGCAGACTGATCCAACCGTCCGATGTCACCTATACAACTAACGTGGCAATTATCGGAACGGATGTTGCAACCGATCTGTTCGACACATGGGATGCGGTCGGCGGTACAATCACCGTCAACGACAAAATCTACAAGGTCATCGGCGTACTCGAGGAACAGGGAAGCAGTCTAGTCGGTTCTAACAACAGCAGCATCCTGATCCCGATTTCCAGCGCCGCAAAACTGACAGGTGGCAGCACGGTTACAAGCTTTTACGTCAAGGCGGCAAGCTCGGATGTCGTGGAATCGGCGGTCAACTACCTGGAGTCCTATCTCTATCGGCTGACCCGGGATGAGGACGCATACAGCGTCAACAATTCATCGGATGTCCTCGACACGATGGATGATGTCACAAGCACGATGAGTCTGCTGCTTGGCGGCATTGCTGCGATCTCGCTGATCGTGGGCGGCATTGGCATCATGAACATCATGCTCGTTTCCGTCACAGAGCGCACGAAGGAAATCGGCATCCGAAAAGCCATCGGCGCAAAGCGCAGACATATTCTCACGCAATTCCTCTGCGAAGCGTGTATCCTCTCTGTCCTCGGCGGTCTGATTGGACTTGCACTTTCCATCCTCGCTGTCAACGGCTACAACAGTCTCACGGACAGCACCGCGGAGATCAACAAGAGCATTGCAGTTGCTGCGATTTTGTTCTGCACCGTGATCGGTGTGGGATTCGGCAGCTACCCTGCGGCAAAGGCATCGAAGCTCCAGCCAATCGATGCGCTGCACACTGCATAATGATACGGCAACATCGCACAAAGACCGCCTACGGCTTTGCACGCCATCTGCGGCGGCCGAAGGGAATGCCCTTGCGGTACATCTTTTCCTTTATCTTATCAAGTTCCTCCTTGCAATACACCACGGAAATCAATTTTAGTAAACAACATGTAATAATTTATCGAAGTCGACCAAGT
>JAJQAB010000026.1 GCA_021203985.1 Ruminococcus sp.
GATTGCTTGGTCGACTTCGATAAATTATTACATGTTGCTTACTAAAATTGATTTCTGTGAAATATCTGCTGAAAATATTGCCTTTTTTGCAGAAATAGGGTATAATAAAATGTAATTGTAATGCGCACTTTGTGCCGATTCTTGGAAATTGTTTCAACCACAATGCATCATCTGATCCAACGCCGTGATCAGATGCAAAAATCCAAATGAAATCTTATCGAAAGAAAGGAGCGATCAAACATGGATGTCCGACCGGCAGATATTTTGGTAATGAAAAAGCCGCACCCCTGCGGAAGTCGAACGATGTATGTCATTCGATCGGGTATGGACTTTAAGCTTCGATGTACTGGATGCGGCAGGGAGTTTATGGTGCTGCGGAATAAAATTGAACGACATATCAAACAAATTCAGCGTGACACAACAGATCATTGACAGCGTCCCGCAATCGCTTTCATGAACGTATCAGATCCCAAGGACTACCCGAGTCCTTCCAGAAGAAAGGCGGAAATCGCATGCTTGAAAAGCTTCGACAAATGGAAGAAAATTATTGGATCATGCAGAAAAAAATGATGGATCCAAACGTTATTTCAGATAATCAACAATATGCACAGTTGATGCGTGAATATAAGCATATGCAGCCCATCATTGAAAAATATCAGGCGTATCAAGCTGTCGAGGACAGCTATACAGAAGCAAAGGAACTTCTTTCTGATCATGAGACTGACGAGGAGCTGCAGGAAATGGCACGTCTTGAGCTGGAAAGCAGTAAGACGCAGATGGAGACAATGCAGGAAGAGCTAAAACATATGCTGCTTCCGCGAAATCCGGATGACGACCGCAATGTCATTATTGAAATTCGAAGCGGTGCTGGCGGCGATGAGGCGTCTCTTTTTGTAGGCTCTCTGTATCGCATGTATACGATGTACGCAGAGAGACGGGGCTGGAAACAAGAGCTGCTAAGTGCAAATGAAACAGAACTCGGCGGTTATAAAGAAATCAGCTTTTTGATTATTGGAGACGGTGCGTATGCGCGCTTCAAATACGAAAGCGGCGTCCACCGCGTACAGCGTGTTCCGGAAACAGAATCACAGGGCCGCATTCACACCTCTACAGCTACAGTAGCGGTGCTTGTCGAAGCAGATGATGTATCTGTTGATATCAACCCGACCGATCTTCGAATCGATGTGTTCCGCGCAAGCGGCTCAGGTGGACAGCATATCAACAAAACAGAGTCAGCAGTACGAATCACACATTTGCCGACAGGTCTTGTGGTAGAATGTCAGGATGAACGCAGCCAGTACAAAAACAAGGATAAGTCAATGAAAATTTTGCGTTCTCGCTTGTATGAGCAAATGCTTCAGGAGCAAAACGATAAAATTGCATCCGAGAGAAAAACACAGGTTGGAACAGGCGATCGATCCGAACGAATCCGTACCTACAATTTTTCGCAAGGACGAATGACGGATCATCGAATTGGGCTGACACTGTATCGATTAGAGGATATTATGAACGGAAATCTAGACGAAGTGCTTGACGCGCTCGCTACGGCAGACGAAGTTGCACGACTATTGGCAGAGCAGCAGGAAAAGGCGTAAACATTGTGAAAACAAAACTACTTGCAGATTGTGCGGCAGATTTACTCGATGCCGCAAAGCTTTTGCGGGAAGGGCAGGTTGTTGGGATTCCAACAGAAACCGTATATGGACTCGCAGCGGATGCGTGCAACGAAGAAGCTATTCAACAGATTTTTTCGGCAAAGGGACGCCCTGCGGACAATCCGCTGATCGTGCATATTGCAAAAACGCAGCAGCTAGCGGAAATTGCTGCATCCGTACCGTCGCTTGCACAAAAACTAGCCAATGCATTTTGGCCGGGTCCTTTGACCATGATTCTTCCAAAGCATCACCAGATTCCTACCATTACTTCTGGCGGATTGGACACCGTAGGCGTTCGTATGCCCTCACACCCAGCCGCCCGTGCGTTGATTCTGCTTTCCGGTGTTCCACTGGCAGCGCCGTCTGCAAACCGTTCTGGTTATCCTAGCCCCACAACTGCAGCGCATGTCATGAACGATATGCAAGGAAAAATTGCAGCCGTACTCGATGGCGGCACTTGCAATGTTGGCGTGGAATCAACGGTGATTGCGTTCGAGAATGAAGATACGGTGCGAATTTTACGGCCGGGTTATGTAACAGAAGCTATGTTGCGCAACGTTGTGCCAAACGTAATTTTAGATCCGGCAATTTTGCAGCAGCTTCCACAAGGACAAATTGTCCGTTCACCCGGTATGAAGTATCAGCACTATGCGCCGCGCGCACATGTTACGCTGGTAAAAGGCAGCCAAGAAGCTTTTCACAGCTTTGTTCGGCAGCACGTAGCTACGGACGTCTATGTGCTTGTGTTTGATGAGCAGGACAAAATCCCGGATGTTTCGTGCTTAGTTTATGGAGCGACCGGAGAGGAGCAGGCGCAGCTTGTTTTTTCGAAATTAAGAGAGTTGGATGACCTTGGTGCAAAGCAAGTGTTTGTGCATGCACCAAATCCGAATGGCGTTGGTCTTGCTGTCTATAATCGTCTAATTCGTGCAGCAGGATTTGAGGTGATACAGGTATGAACAGCCTTGACGGTGTAATGGTGATTGGTCTGACCGGGCAAACCGGTGCGGGGAAAAGTACCGTGTCACAAATCTTCGTAGCGAACGGATTTCAGCTCATTGATGCGGATGCAATTTCACATCATATCGTAAAGCGCGGCTCCCATTGTCTGGCAGACTTGCGAGAATGCTTTTCAGACGCAATTTTGCGCCCGTACGGCGAACTCGACCGGCAAATGCTCGCTTCCATTGCTTTTTCTGACCGCCAAAAGCTGGAAACGCTCAATACCATTATGTATCCCTACATTATGGGAGAAATCCTGCGTATGATTCATCGCTTTTCGCAGCAGAATCAAAAATTAATCCTGTTAGATGCTCCCACACTCTTTGAAAGCCGTGCAGATGACTTTTGCGATGTCATCTTGTCTGTGGTTGCGGATGCACCAATTCGCCAGGCACGCATTATGAAACGCGATGGAATCTCGGAGCAGGCTGCACTGCGGCGTATGAATGCACAGCTGACAGAAGAATTTTTTCGGGAGCACTCCGATATAATCTTGGAAAATAATGCCGGATTGAAAGAGCTGTCTAATTCTGCACAGGAGCTTGCAGTAAAACTAATCCGTTATTATCAAGCAAAATTTGGTGTGCTTGTTTAAGCGCCCTTTTATGGAGGTTATTATTATGTCAGAATCAAAAATCACAGAATCAAAGAAGCAAAAAAAAGAATTGTTCGCTGAATCGAAGCATGCGGCGCTACGCATTGATGCGGTGGAGCAGGCGGAAAGTGATGCGTTTGCATCCGATTATATGCAGTTTCTGAACACGTCAAAAACAGAACGTAAAGCAGCAAAAAATGCGATCACGCTTTTAGAGCAAAACAATTTTCGTTTATTCACGCCGGGCATGCCGTTAAAAGCAGGCGATAAAATCTACGTGAACAATCGAAATAAGGCAATCATTGCTGCGGTTATTGGTACAGCACCGATTCGAGAAGGTGTTCGGCTTTGTGCAGCACACATCGATTCTCCACGAATGGATTTAAAGCAAAATCCGCTTTACGAGGATCATGAGCTGGCACTTTTTAAGACGCATTACTATGGCGGCATTAAGAAATACCAATGGACTACCACACCGTTATCACTGCATGGCGTTGTCGTCTTGAAGGACGGCACATCGGTTCAGGTACAAATTGGCGAAAGCCCTGAAGATCCCATCTTCTGTGTGACAGATTTACTGCCGCATCTTGCGCCGCAGCAAATGAAGCGCCCGGCTGGTGAAATTATCCGTGGCGAAGAACTGAATATCTTGATTGGATCGATGCCGTTTCGCGATGATGAGGAGAGCGAACAAGTCAAGCTGAATGTGATGCACATCCTGCATGAAAAATATGGTATTGTGGAATCCGATTTTCTTTCCGCAGAACTGGAAGCAGTTCCGGCATTTCCCGTCAAGGAACTGGGATTTGACCGAAGCATGATTGCAGGCTATGGCCACGATGACCGTGTTTGTGCATATCCGGCGCTGCGTGCTCTGTTAGACTGCAATGCGCCAACACATACGGCGGTCACAATTTTGACAGACAAGGAAGAAACGGGAAGTGATGGGAACACGGGGCTTTGCTCATCGTATTTGGCATATTTTTTAGAGGATCTGGCGGATGCCTTCGGCGAAAAAGGACGGCATATCATGCACGCATCGCAATGCCTTTCTGCTGACGTTAACGCTGCGTTTGATCCGACCTTCCCAGATGTCATGGAATCGAAAAACTGTGCATATTTAAACCACGGTGTCTGCGTTACAAAATATACAGGCGCCAGAGGGAAATCAGGCACATCGGACGCTTCTGCAGAATTCGTTGGGACAATTCGCAGATTGCTTGATGAACAAAATATCATATGGCAAACCGGTGAACTTGGTAAAGTAGACGTAGGCGGCGGCGGTACTGTAGCTGCATATATTGCAAACCTGGATATTGACACCATTGATGTCGGAGTTCCTGTCCTCTCCATGCATGCGCCGCTTGAAGTTGTTGCGAAATTGGACGTATATATGACTTACCGCGCATTTAGCGCATTTATCGCATCTTAATTTGCGAAATTCTTCGCAATCCAACTAAAAAATCCTGTCTTTGTTTTTACACAAAACAAAGACAGGATTTTTTAGTTGTTATAAGAAATTAAAAGCGTGAAACGAATGTCGCCTTAATATGCAACACCCTGCCACTTCATTGCATCTGCGACCTTCAGGAAACCAGCGATATTTGCGCCAACAACCAGGTTGCCAGGTACATCGTATTCCTTCGATCTATCATATGCATTGTGGAAGATATTTACCATGATATCCTTCAGCTTCTTGTCTACTTCTTCGAATGTCCAAGACAAACGTTCGCTGTTCTGAGACATTTCCAAACCAGAGGTTGCAACACCACCAGCGTTTGCTGCCTTTGCCGGTCCAAACAGAACGCCAGCAGCCAGGAACTTATCAATTGCTTCCGGAGTAGAAGGCATGTTTGCACCTTCCGCAACAACCTGAACGCCGTTCTTAACCAAAATTTCAGCGGATTCGCCATCAATTTCGTTCTGTGTTGCGCACGGGAGAGCTACATCACACGGAATTGTCCAGATGCCACAACAGCCCTCGTGATATTCAGCAGCACCGCCAACGCGATCTACATATTCCTTGATGCGTCCACGTTCTACTTCCTTAATCTGCTTTACAACATCCAAATTGATGCCATTCGGATCATAGATATAGCCGTTCGAGTCAGACAGTGCAACAACCTTTGCGCCCATTTCGGTTGCCTTTTCTGTTGCATAAATTGCTACGTTGCCAGAACCAGAAATTACCGTAGTCTTGCCCTTCATGCTATCATTCTTCATGCAGCTCATCATTTCTTCTGTGAAGTACAGCAGACCATAACCCGTAGCCTCTGTTCTTACCAGCGAGCCGCCATAGGACAGTGCTTTACCGGTCAATACGCCAGTAAACTCATTGCACAGTCTCTTATACTGACCAAACATGTAACCAATCTCACGAGCACCTGTTCCGATGTCACCAGCCGGTACGTCTGTATCAGCGCCGATGTGCTTCGAAAGCTCTGTCATAAAGCTCTGGCAGAAACGCATAATTTCACCGTCAGACTTGCCCTTCGGATCAAAATCAGAGCCGCCCTTGCCGCCGCCCATCGGAAGCGTTGTCAGTGCATTCTTGAAGATCTGCTCAAAACCAAGGAACTTGATAACAGATGCGCATACAGACGGGTGCAGACGCAGACCACCCTTATACGGACCAATTGCGGAATTGAACTGGCAGCGAAAACCACGGTTTACCTGTACATTACCGTTATCATCTACCCAAGAAACACGGAACTGAATCAAGCGCTCCGGCTCTACAATGCGATCGATAATACCGTTTGTCTCATAGGACGGATCTTTTGCAACAACCGGTTCCAGAGACATCAGAACTTCGCCTACTGCCTGCAGGAATTCCGGCTCATTACCGTTGCGCTTTACAACGCTGTCATACACCTTCTGAAGATATGCACTTTTAAATGAAAATGCCATGGGAATCTCCTCCTGAAAAATAAATTTGTCACAAATCATACGCCGCAGAGTCATTCTGTCCGATGCTTTGCTGCAACATCTGAAGATGCATGTATGTTTGTGTATTCCATACATTTGTATGCCGTCTTCAAACAATATTTATTATACACCATATCTTTGTGTTTTTCAATGAAAAAATAGGAATTTGGGTGATTTTCTTGATATCAAAATCGAAGTAATCAAATAAAGTAAAAAATAGCATCTGGTTTTTTTAAAATAATAAGTTTAAAAAAGGTGAAAAACCAAAATTGAAAAGTGATCGGTGTTTTTTTGCATGTTTTCACACGATCCTGCCATCGATCAATAACGTAAAAAATTGCCTTATTTCAAAAAGTAAGGCAGAAGCAAATAAGGTTCGCACATGTCAGGAATCAGTGTAGAACAAAAATTATTAATTAAAAAATTTTTTAGACTCCAAACAGACAAACCGAATTCTAGGACGTAGTACAGAACAAACAGTAATCAGCATATCTTTATCACATGCCGAGCTTATTCGATCCGTAAGCTATTTCCATGTTTTGCATTATAACAAAAAAGGGATACGTTTGTCAAGAGAAATCTCAAGTTTTATTGAATACGCCCTGTTTTCGTATAATCTGAGCTACATCTTTCGGCGAATCTGCCAAATACACTGCGCCAGCTTCTACAAGCTCTTCTCTGCTACGAAATCCCCAAGTACAGCCAATCACATCAATCTGCGCATTTTTTGCGGTTTTGAGATCCACATCGAAATCGCCGATTAGAATTGCGTTTTCACGCGAAATGTCAAAATACGCAAGAAGATCCAAAAGAATTTCCGGCGATGGCTTTTTCGGACGCGTTTCGTTCCCACCTAAAATTTTCGAAAAGCAATCCGTCCCAAAAAAATGTGTTGCAATTTGCTCTGCAAAAGCCTGCGGTTTATTGGAAGCAACCGCCAAAAAAATCCCATCCGACTGAAGTTGCTGCAGCAGTTCCTGTATGCCGTCATACAGCTTTGTACAGTCCATGCAATGCTCCACATAATATGCCTGAAACATGGCAAGAATTTTGTCCACGTGTTCCACCGAAGCGTCCTTCGGAAGCGCATGTTCACATAGCTTTCGAACGCCATCACAAACAAACCGGCAATATGCTGCAACCGGATGCGTTGGATAATTCATTTTTTTCAGTGCATGTTTTACCGCATTTGCAAGGTCCGCAACTGAATTCACAAGCGTTCCATCCAAATCAAAAATAGCAAGCCGATCCATCAAGACCCATTCCCCTTCCTATGCCAAAATCCATCCAAACAGAATTTGTCGGGATTTTTATGGTATGATTGTACCACATTTCCTGGCATTTGTCAATTCCGGTGCAGGCTCATTTTTTACGAAAGTATAAATAAATATCAGAGATCAGATAAAACAGGACATTCTAACTTGACACGAAGCGAAAAAATTGCTAAAATAATGTTGTTAAGGCGACACCACACAAGACGCAATGACAGATGCGCTGTGCTGCCTTCAAATAACTGCTTGAAAGCGTGCAGTTCCAGCGCCGCGTAAAAGCAGTCGTAAAGGAAAGGAAAAACGATTATGATAAAAAATGCATTGCTGCGAGTCTGGCCACAATTTTTACGGCAAGTACGGTTATGATTTCCATACCGGTTTCTGCATCTGAAACGAAAACAACAACGATTAAAAAAGCGCAGCTACTTGTCAGATTCGAACGGAAGCCTGATTATCCACACAGAAGGCGATCGAGATTTACATGTCAGCATTACGAAGGAAACGTTGGACGGATCGATTCTCTATTATGACACCGTCTTAGAAAGCGATGGATCTTATTGCTTCACGTTGGACAGCTGCGAATACGACATTATAACAGATGCGTATCGCTCTTCCTTCATTGTAACAATTGCGGATAATATTGATACCTTGTGTACCTATACCGAAACAGATCTGCTTGTGCCAGATCCGGGATTTTCTCTGGATGTCACACAAGCCGTGTATAATTGGGATGTTACATTGGTGGAAGGAGAATCGCGCAGTGTAACGCAAACCATTCAAAAGGCGCAAAATACGGATGGCATATGGACTGGCGCAAGCGAAGTGACACTGCAATACCTCAACTACACATTAGGCGATGTGGATGCAGATGAAAAAATCGGGATCCAAGATGCATACGAAACTTTGTATTATTATGCCAAAAAATCCGCAGGTGCAAACTGGAAATTTACAAATCATATTTCCGGGCAATCGGAAGACGCCGCTTTTGCTGCAGCGGATGTAAACAAAGATCTGGAAATTACAATTGATGATGCTTATACAATTTTAACGTATTATGCAAAACAAAGCGCTGGGCTTGAAGCTTCTTGGAAATAAGCGTCTGAAGCTCACAAGTGCAAACAAGCACAAAAAATCACACCGAATCGTCTAACGAAACGGTGTGATTTTTTGTCCTGGAAAATGGAACTTACATAATATTCCAGAATTCAAACAATCTGCCAAATGACAGCATTGCGCTGCGAACTTCTGTCGAAATCGTTTTATGCGTATCGGCATAATTTAATACAAATTCATAAGTGAGCGATGCGTTCAGAAAAAATGACAACACTGCGGAGAGTGCAAAAACAACATAAAGCACACGTTGTATTAGCTTCGAAACCGGTTGATTGATTATAAAGAGGATCACGAATGCACCAAACAGCATCTCCCACGCAAAGTCTACGGCATAGCGCGACGTATAGCCATGCTGCCAAATCATCGCCATTTGGATCAGCGGCACGATGAGACAGCCAGACAGTATGATTGCGGTAACAATTCTACGGTTCTGATTTCCTTTGGAGTCGCGATAAGCACGCGGTCCAAAAATATATCCGAGTACCGGAACTGCACGATAAATCAGTCCTGTCGCACTAAATCCAGCTAGATAATAATAGCAATTGACTGACAGAGAATCATAGTTACTCGTAAGGAACGGAAAACTTATAGAACCCTTCGGCAAAGTAAACAGATAATTATAAATGGCAATCAATGCCAACGGCAAATGGAACTGCACATGCTAAAAATCATCGATGGTCAAAGAATAGGAACAGCAAAGACACAATGCAATAAAGCGCCAATGCCACACGGCATAAGACTGCAATGGAAAACAGCGTTGTTGCAAGGCAAATATTGACACAAGAGATCTTGCCCTCCCCCAGAACGCCGGAACGCAGCAAGAAGAACATCCCCGCAGTCAAAAATGCGAAGCCGCTGACTTGTGCCAGTTCATAAAAGTTTCCAATCGTCACGCAGTACCAGACAAACGAAGTCGACTGCACAATAATTAAGCCGGAAAGCGCGATGCCGTTTGATGTCTTGGGGAAGAAACGTTTCATCAGCGTGCAGTACGACAAGCTCAAAAATGTAATTCCGATCAGGCTGTATAAAAGTGTTGCCCAAAGGGATGAGAAATAGCTGCCAGTAATCAAATTATAGGGCAGAAACAATGTCAGTACCGTTCCGATTCCATAATAAGAATAATATTTTCCATCAAAGAGCAAATAATTCCATGCATAGCCAGCACCTGAAGCAGAGCGCAGGGAATCATCATATGGATTCGACAGCGCAAGCAGTTCCTCACTCGGTTCACTGAGTAAGTTCACCTGACCGGCACGAAACGCGTCCACAATCTCCTGGTTGATCTGATTTGTGTCCAGGTTTTGTAGAAGATCGATTACCGTATCCGTTCCGCGCAGCAAGAACAAAACCACGCCAAGCAGCAAAAACTCCCAGGTCAGGAAAACAGAGCCATAGGTGAACATCCTTGATTTCCCACATGGCAATTTCATATGCACGCTATACGCCAGAATCACCAGGAAATACACAAACGCTAAAATCACAAGCACACGAATCCAGGAAAATTGAAACGGAATTGTGGCGTTCACTGCCAGCTTTTGAATTGTAACCGAAGAATCAGAATCTGCGTGAATCGAAAAATGAAGCTGGCCGACCTCGCCAAACAAACTGCATGTAATATACTTGCTAGATTCATTTCCGTTGATGTAATTCAAATGCACACCGCTGCGCAGACTCAAAGAGGAGGTTTCATCGGTATAAGAAATATCGATTGTATTTTTTGTCGCATTCTCTACAGAAATATCTGCATAGATCGTGCGTACTTCGCTTTGAATTGCATCAAAATTCAGCACAAGACTCTCTCCGGCATTTACAACAATCGTGTCAGAGCCGTAAGCCGCTCCGTCTACTGTTACCTCTGCAATCGAAAGCTCCTGTTCTTTTGGTGCGGTAGGAAACGCAAGTGAAAAGCTGACGAAATTACAAAAGAAAACTTCAAACAAAAGCAGTGCGGCTGCACCAAATGATAAGCCATGCAGCAATTTTCTTCGGGAAGCAAGACCCAGCGATGAAGCATCGTATCTTGCCAGCAGCAAATTGGGAAGGCAAATGCAAAGATCCGCCACCAACACCGCAAGACCTGCCATCCACATGCCGTGGCCAATCACGATGGACAGAAACAGCGCAACAATTTGTATGGCGGCACTTGCAATCGCCGTGTAAAGTGCCGGTTTCCTTCGGCGTTTTTTCTCGTACACCATGCCGATGCAGCGGCACAGAGAACAGACAGCAAAAACAATAAAACAATAAAAAACATGAGCACACCTCTTCAAAAAAAGCAACGCATGCTGTCACAGAAAAAAGAACCAGACTGCATGTATGAACCGACCCCAAAAAGTTAGATAAAATTAGAAACCGAATTTTATGCAAAGC
>JAJQAB010000007.1 GCA_021203985.1 Ruminococcus sp.
GAGAGCGCGTTTTTCTTCTTCTTTTTATATCAGTTCTATTGTAGCATAACAATTTGCAGAATTTTTTTCTTTTTTGCGTGCAGTGGGGGATGGCTGTGGAAAAAAGCAGTTGCATGTTTCTGTTTTCCGTGCTATAATAAATACAGGCAACACCGCACAAAGACCGCCTTCGGCTTTGCACGCCATCTGCTAGCATATTTTTCTTTATCTTGCAAAATTCTTCTTTGCAATACACAAAGTATTGCTTCGTCGTCATTTCACAATCTAAAGAAAAATCTGCTGGCGTATCTGACGCACAATCTCTGTGTGGTGTTGCCTGTAGATTCATTCAGTTCTTGCAATACAGCTGCATAATCTCTGTGCGGTGTGGCATGATTTACATGCAATAGAGAAGGAGTGTTGCAGCATGAAACGTTTGAAACGCATTTTCACAATTTTACTTGCCGGAATTCTGGCACTGACGGCGATGCCCGCCGCGCTGTCCTTGCAGCTTCTGTCACCGGCATCGCTTACGGCGTCTGCCGAAACCACTGTCGTAACGGTCGAGACAGATCAGGGCACGGTGATGCTCACATATACGGCGCTGTCGGACGGGACAATCTCGATTACCAGCTGCCCTACGGACGCGGCAGGATCACTGGAAATTCCGGCGACAATTGACGGCACTGCCGTAACGGCGATCGGCAAAGAGGCGTTTTTGGACTGCACGGCGCTGACGGGGATCGAGCTGTCGGACAGCATTACGACAATCTGAGACGCGGCGTTTGCCGGCTCTGGCATTACGTCCATCACGATTCCGGACAGCGTGATGCAGGTCGGCGGCGCATTGTTTTGCGGATGCACACAGCTGGAAAGCGCTGTTTTGTCGAGCCAGATCACTGCGCTCAGCAGCGCGAACGCAGGCGAATTATTCTTCTGTGGATTCTTCGAAGGCTGCACCGCGCTGACTTCTGTGCAGATTCCGGACAGCGTGACGCAGCTCGGTATGTTTACGTTTCTAAACTGCACGAGCCTGACGGCGATCACGATTCCGAGTAGTGTGACGAAAATCGCGGAATATGCCTTTTATGCCTGCACAGCGCTCACGACTGTGACGATCCAAACGGGTCTGACGCAGGTCGGCACGATGGCGTTTTATCTGTGCGACAGCCTGAGCGATGTGTACTACACCGGAACGGAATCAGATTGGTCTGCGATTTCGATTTCTACTGGTAACGATGCGCTCACGAGTGCAGCGCTGCACACCGGGACTGCGATTTTGCAGGTTAGGTCGGTGTCGTGCAGTTTGTCCGAGCTTTCGGACGCAGGGTACCTCGTGACACTCCCGATTACGATCGAGAATAATCCCGGCTTTACGATGCTGTCGTTCGGGATCGAGTTACCAGACGAGCTTTCCTATGTGGCGGCGGATACTGATACGAGCGCGATTTGTGCCGCCACTGAGACGAACGGCTATCTCTTGTACATTCTCTTAGGCACAACTTCGATCACGGAGGAAGCAGTTGGCTTTGTCTCGCTGTATGTCGATTCGGATGTCAGCGCCGGCGATACGTATATCCTTACGCCGACACTCGACCAGATTGGCGGCACAATCACCAGGTGTTTTCAAGCGGATGGCATTGACCTGCCCTGCGTGATGGAAAGTGGCACGATTCAGATCACCGAGGACACGGCGGAGAGCACTGACACATCGTCCACGGGAGATACCACGACAACACAGACTACAACGCAGACGACAACACAGCCAGATCAAGCGGATGTGCCGATCTGGGAGATCGAGGATCTTACTGTACAGGCAGGAGAGGAATATGCCGCGATCAGCGTCAACCAGTACAATGGCGTAGAAACCTATGATATCACGGCGACTTTTTATTATCCAGAAGCAACGCGCAAAATTTTAGTACAGTCCGATGGCTATACGATGGACGATATTTTGCAGGTTGGCGATGCTTATGAGCCAATCTATGTCGCGATCAACAAAGGCTCTTACACCTCCGATGGCTTGCTGCGCATGGAGTTTACCGCGGACGACACAACGGTGCCGGAATCTAACTTGCTTGCCACGATGACTTGGACGATTGCCAATGCGCAGACGGTTGTGGAAACAGCGGACGCCTATGGCATTGCCGTGCAAACCGATGCGCTGGGCGGCGTCTATTATGAATTCCCCGTGGAGTGGGCAGAGGACGGCGAAATTTATCTGGGCATTTCGACCATGGGCGGTGTGACAACGGATGTATATCAAAATCGCTATGGCTATTATCGGTACAGCTACGATCCGGAGGACGATATCTTTTCTACGGTGCAGCTGATTGACGGCACGATTCGCGTCTATCTCGACAGCGTGCCGGAATCGCTGGTGTGGTCGCTGGACACGCTGACTGTAACGCCGGGTGAAGAGGAGGTAACCTATAGCGTCAATATCGAACACGCGATTATGTCATATGGCTTGCAGGGCGCGATTGCTCTGCCGGAACAAACGCGTGCGCTTCTCACTGACGGATTCCCCTATGGGTTGGATACGATTTATGCAGGAGACGGCATCTATGCCGCGATGAATCTGTCGCAGAATTTGGACAACGTGTCCAGTACCGGCGAAATCTGGTTCGTGCTCCAAAGTACCGGCGCCGCCATGCCGTCCGCTGAAAGCGGCGAGCTAGTCAATCTCACGCTGGACATTCCAGACGAGGAGATGATTCTGGCAATCGCGCAGACCTATGACATGGATGTGGTTTATGAGGAAGGCATGTATTATTACGACATCCCGGTGACGTGGATGGAACAGGGGTCGGATTACGGTGATTTGATCGGCGATGACGGTACGACCACAACGATTGTAATTCAGCGGTATGCGTATCTCAATGACGAGGAAGTCGACATCTTTGACGACTGCGTTACGCTGTGTGATGGCTGCATTCGTGTTGCCCTCTCTGAAAATCCGGTAAAGTCGGACACAACGATGCAGCAAACGGACACTACACAAACTACATCCAGTACGACTTCGGCGACTTCCACGGAAGCCACGACCGAAAGCAGCACCTCAGAAACGACCGCGACAAGCACAACCTCTGACACGGAGACGAGTACGACTGTGACGCAGAAATCCACGACAGAAACTACGGCGCTGACGCAATCGAGTGCGACTTCTGCTACATCTACATCCGAGCACACGACAACTGAGACGGCGACTTCCGCCACATCTACTACAACCAGCGAAAGCACTGCCGCATCATCGCAGGATTTGCGGACCGAAGCGACAAGCACTGCGTTATCCTCCACAACGACCACGAAAACCAGCACGACCTTGACTCATTCCCAGACGACCGCCACGACAGAAACCACGGATGCTACGACCATGACAACGGTCTCGGCGGAAACTGTGGTGTGGTCGGTCGATTTCTGTGTTGTACAGGCAGGGCAACAGGATGTGCAGATTAGCTTTCGGATCAAAAACACCACTGCGTCAATGGGTCGCAGGGGGCGCTGACACTGCCGAAGGAAACTGCCGCGCTGCTGCAAAACGGTTGGAGCAATCGGGAAAATTCGTTTGCGAACGGCGGCGTGTATGATGCGCTGACATTGGTGCAGAATGTCAGCGCGGTGCTGGAACTCGCAGACGACGAGACGGCGCTTTCGGAAAAAGACGATTGCCTTTGCGCTGGAATCTACGGAAGTCGTAGAACCGACCGCGATAAGCGGCGTGCTCGTGAATCTGACATTTGATCTGCCGGACGTGGAAACTGTTCGGGCGATTGCTGAAGCGTATCAACTGACGCAGTATCAGGACGGCGATACGATCTACTATGCATTCCCGTTGCAGTGGGCGGACCCCGAGCAGAGTACCTTCGCTTATCTGGACGCGCAGAATCAGGACTGCTTTTCATCCTGTGTGCGCCTTGAGGACGGCATGATTCTCGTTGCTGTTCCGGTGACGGCGGAAACGACTGCGACAACGCTTACTACGACAAGCGAAATAGACAAAACACAGACGACAACTTCTACCACGGAGACAACGGCGACCGAGAATCTGACAAGCAGTACGGACACAACGACTGCGGCGTCAACGGGAACGTCTGCAGTCGTGACGATGGGGACGCGTGGGACGCCGATGCAGACGAGCACTACCACCACAAGTCTGGTCGTGACGATGGGGGGTGCGCGGAACGCCGCTGCAGATCAGCAGCACAACGACTACCACCACGACCACTACGACTACGACTACGACAACCACAACTACGACCACAACAACCACCACCACGACTACAATGACAATGACTACGACAACGACTACCACCACAAGCACAACCACGGAAATGACCACCATCACTACGACAACGACCCAAGAAACGACAACGCGGACTTCTACCACAACTACCGCCACGACCCGTGCCACAATGACAACGACAGCCACAACCACCACTGCACGCGTCACGACCACTGCGGCGTACACTGCCACGAGCCGAACCGCAGTCGCAGCGGTCACGACCACTTCCACGGAGACGACAACGACCGCACAGACAACGACTGCTCTGGCGCTAACGGCAGAGGGATTTTTGCTCGGCGATGTGAATCTGGACGGTGCGGTGACGATTCAGGACGCGTACGAAGCGCTGCTGGTGTATTCGAGCAAGTCTGCCGGAAAGGGTACGGGACTAATTGCCGTGCAGGAGATGGCAGCGGATGTGGACGGTGATGACGCGCTGACAATCAACAATGTGTACCGGATTTTGCTGTACTACGCAACCGCGTCCGCAGGGAAAACGCCAACCTGGGAGAGCATCAATGCAATGTAAGGGAGGATTTTGATGAAATTTCGGTTCTTGCTTCTTCTTCCGGAACTTGTGCTCTTGTTCTTTTTCGTGGCACCTATGTTTAAGCGCATCTGCAATCTCGGCAATCTCGGCGGTGCGCTGGGGTGTCTGGTGCTTATGGTGCTGACGGTTTTTCCGCGGCAGATTTGGCATCTTTTGCAGCGAATCTGGAGCTGCCTCCCCGGGAAAATCGGGCTTTCGGCGCTCTGCGTCTGCCTTGCCGCAGGAATTCTCTTTTGCGGGGCGATGTCGGTGCAGATGGTGCGCGCGGTTACGAATCTGCCGGACATGCCGCAGACGGTCGTTGTGCTGGGCTGTAAGGTGCGCGGCACGACACCAAGCGCGATGCTGACGCGGCGGCTCGAAAAGGCGCTGGAGTATTTAAACGAAAACGAATCGGTGATGTGCATCACCACCGGCGGTCAGGGCGCTGGCGAGGAGATCGCGGAGGGCGTGGCGATGAAAACGTGGCTCGTGGCGCATGGCATTGCGGAGGAGCGGATTCTAGTTGATGACACTTCCGCCGATACCCACGAAAACCTGGAAAACGCCGCCGCGATTCTGGACGCGCAGTGCATGAGCCGCGAGGTCGTCATTATTACGGACGGCTTTCACCAATACCGCGCCCATCTCTTCGCTGAACAGGCAGGCTTGCAGGCGTATTCCGACAGCGCGTACACCAAGCCGCTCTACATCCCGACCTATTGGGTGCGTGAGTGGATGGCGCTGTTTGAACTGCTTGTTTTGCGGCGCGGATAGGATCTTTTGAAGGAGGGCAAAAACGATGCTCGAACAACTGACACCGCGTGTGTTTCATCTGCCGTTTGTGCAGGGAAAGAACCAGCCGTCACTGGGCTATGTGCGCGGCGATCGCTTTTCACTGATGATTGATGCCGGAAACACACCGGAGCACGTGAGGGCTTACCTCGAGGCGGTCGAACGCGCCGGCTTCCGCAAGCCGGACTTTGCCGCGCTGACGCATTCGCACTGGGATCATTGCTTTGGCATGTGCGCACTCGATCTGCCGACCATCGCCTGTGTGCAGACGCGCAAATCCCTGGAGATGGTGTCGAAGTTCCAGTGGACGCCGGACGCGCTCGCGGAGAACGTGGAAAAGGGGATCATTCCGCAGTTCTGCGTGCCGATGCTGCGCCAGAATTATCCGGATCTCGAACAAATTCGCGTGGTGCTGCCGACCGTGATCTTTTCCCACGCGATGACGCTCGATCTCGGGAACTGCACCTGCGTGCTGCGTCACGTCACAAGCGCACACGCGCGCGACACGGTGATCGTGTTTATTCCGGAGGAGAAGATGCTGTTCCTGGGGGACGCGATCTACAAAGCGCCTGTCGGGGAAACGTGGGTCGAACGACCGGAGAAGCTCAGGGCGCTGATCGCGGAATTAGAGCCGCTCGACTTTTCGGTCTGCCAGCCAGCGCACCAGGCGGCGATGTCGAAGGACGTGCTTCTCTCGTGGCTGCAGCTGCGCCTCGAACGCAGTGCGAACCTAGAAACGGAAACCTGATCAAATCAAAAAAACGTGCCAGAGTAGGCAACTTTCGTCCACTCTGGCACGTTTCTATTTATACTTTTTATGCGTTATTTTAGGAGCACTTTCTTCTCCGTGATCCAACGCCGATCAAAACTGCGCCCGATCCCATCACGACAAGCGCCGCGTAGCAAATCACGCGATAGCCGCGGCTGTAGCCTGTTGTCGGAAGCTTGCCATCGCCCGGCGTGGTCGTACCGGTCGCCGTGCTCGGTGTCTGCGTGTCGGTGGTGGTAGTTCCCGTGGTGGCCGTGGTCGTTGTCGTTGTCGTGGCGTCTGTTGCCGTTGTGCTTGTTGTGGTAGATTCTGTGGTAGCTTCTTTGGTGGTGGTAGTTGTAGTTGTTGTCGTGGTTGTCGTAGTGTCAATGCAGTTGTAGTAGTTGTAGTCGTTTCTTCGGTTGCCGTTGTTGTGGTAGTCGTTTCCTCGGTCGTGGTGACTTCTTCGGTTGTTGTTTTTGTGGTCGTCTCCTCGGTCGTGGTCGTCACTTTTTCGGTTGACGTGGCGAGCGTAAAGGTCGTGAACGTAATGCTGGATGTAAACCCGTTGTCATCCATCACGCGAATAGTAACTGTACCCTCGCCGGTGATCGTCACCGTGACGTCCTGTGTCACGGTCGCAACAGAAGAATCATTGCTAAGCCACGCGATGCCGCCGGTGTAGTCGTCCGCTGTGGTGTAGGACAGGTCAAAGGTGTTGCCCACATAGAGATTACCAAGATACGGATCGGACAAGGTAACCGCACAGTCATTGGATGCTGTGGTCGTCACTTCTTCGGTCGTGATTTCCGTAGTCGTAGTCGTCTCTTCCGTTGTGGTGGTCGTCTCTTCGGTCGTGGTAGTCGTTTCCGCGTAAGGATCTGATACGGTGATCCGCACCTCACCGTCAATCAGGTCGACTTGATTCATGATGTCTACTGCGGCGAATTTTCCTGCAGAAGGATCGAGATATGAAAAATACGGGACGGATACTTCTACGGGTTCATAGCTATCATCACCAGAAAACGCATCTAACGATCCAACCATAAACTTTAATAATTCGAGCGCATCAGAGCCATCAACATTACCATCACCATCGAAATAACAATCTGCGTTATACAGTTGCTGCTTCACAAAATCGACAGAACCTGCGACATATGCCCACATGAAAACCACGTCATTGTATGTAATCGCGTCATCCAGGTCGACATCTCCCATTAGCGTTGCGGTATCGCTCTTACAGGAATATGCAGTCGAACTGCCATCCCGTTCTGCCAATGTAATCGGGAACGCGTAATAATACCCCTCTGCTTCATCATATTGTAATTCGATGTCATACGCTTCCGCCGTTTCGATAACGGTTTCTTCGTCTGCAATATTGAAGATACCTTCAAATAAACGCTTCCCTGCGATGCTGAATGGATTATCACTAGCGCCTACTATAGCAGCAAACCGAACAAGACCGCTTTCTTCATATTTGTCGTTAACGAGTGAGATATCTCCTACACCCATCCAGAAACAATATTCTTCAAGATCTTCAGGAATCGTTAAAACAGCTCTCGTTTCTTCCGGAACATAAATTGCACCTGCCAATGCAGTTGTATTGATTGCCGTATCATTAGCGATAGCAAAGTAGACACTAACTTCATCTTCACCGCTCGCCACATAAGTCGCAGGAATCGTAAGCGAAATTGTGTCGCTTTCTTCGGCACCTACTGTCGTTTTTGTTACGAAATTTTTACAAAAGCTTGTCCCTCCCCGGTTGCCAGAACAGCGGCACTGGAGAGGGATACGGTCCCTGCCATCAAAATTGACAGCATTTTGTTCAGTTGTTTCTTTTTTATTTCAAAAGTCCTCCTTTTTTTATTTACCGGATGTGTCGAAATGGAAACGCATCCAAAAATCGGCACTTCTCTCCTAAATTTATTATAACACAGTCCAGAACGTTTTGCAAGTGCTGATCCCGATTTTTTTGAAAAAACTTGTACAATTTTTTGCCTTTCAGATCGGCATTTTGCACAAACACCGTGTCGATTTACGTGCCGCCGCCCTGATACGTCCAGACAATCACCTGCTGCTGTGTGCCGTCATCCGTGCAGGTAATCAGCGTGATACGGTCATCGCCGAAATCCTCGAGCATCCAGGTCTCCTCCGGATCAACGATGAAATAATCCGTCACCTGATACGTGTACACGGTGTGCGCTTCGTCCGTGTCGGTCAGCGTGATTTCCATGCCAAGTTTCACCTGATCGAGATCGTTGAAGATTTCCGCATAAATCGTGCTGTTGTGCCCTGCCAGGCTGTAGTTCCCGTCTCCCAGTGCGCCGGTGTCCGGGAAATGCCCTGCCGCCTTCGAGAGGACTTCATTGTCTGTCCCCTCCAAAATCGGTGCCTCGATCGACAGGTCCGGGATTTCCAGCACCACGCACGTTTTCAGCAGCCACAGCTTTTCCAGCTTCCGGCTGATCCGCCGATAGTCGAATACGGCGAGAACCGCCGCGCCGCCCACCATGCATGCAATGCCGACCGCGACTAGGACGCGCTTTTTCTTTTTCTTTAACATCGTCACCTCACTTTCTTGTCGCTCCAAAAAAAGAGGAACGCCGCTCCACTCGCCGCTCCTCTCTTCACATTTTTATTCGCTTTCCGTAGATCTGCGACCGACTTAGCTCCAGCTCGGTGTGCCACCAGCCGATGCCGTTGCGTAATACAGCAGAATTTTGTACGCATCGTTGATCGTCAGCGCGCCATCGCCGTCCACGTCAGCCGCTTGTTCCTGGCTCGAGCTGAATCCCGTGGAATTTCCGGCGGACTTGCTGGAATACGCCAGCAGTGCCTGGTACGCGTCAGAAATCGTGATCGCGCCGTCATCATCGACATCGCCGAGTGTAACCGCGCCCGGTGTGTAGTTGTAGATCTTCGAAGCGGCAGTAAAATACCGGTTACCGCCGCTGGCGATCTTGATGTCCTGGTACTCATCAGACGATCCGGTATAGTAAACCGTCTGTATCGATTTGCAATAGAACGCGAATTCTGCGATTTTCTCCAGAGATGTCGGAAGTACGACTGTCTTTAAACCAGCATAGCAAAACGCACTGTCGCAAATTTCTGTGATGCCCTTGGGAATTGTGATCGAGGTCAGTTTTTCACAGGAATAAAAGGCGTATTTCGGGATTGTAGTCAGACAGTTTCCGAGCGTCATGGACTTTAACGAAGTGCAAGAATAAAAAGCGTTTTCTCCCAGCGAAGTGACACTGTCCGGAATGCTGATGGAGGTCAGCACTTTACAATAATAAAAGGCACGGTCTCCAATCGTTTTAAGACCGCTTGAAAGCTTGACCGTTTTGAGAATGCTGCAATATGCGAATGCATAATCCGAGAATGTCTTTACCTTGCTCGGAATTAAAATTGATGTCAGCGCAGAACAATTTTCGAATGCGGACGAATCGATTGTCACAAGATTTTTCGGAAGTGTGATCGATGATAAGTTACTGCATCCGCAAAACGCAGCAGAACCAATTGATGTAATGCTGTCCGGAAGGGTAACGGATTCCAAGAACTCGCAGTAGTAAAATGCTTTATTACTTATTATCGATACGCTGTCCGGAATTGTAATCGATTCCAAAAATGTACAGTTGTTAAACGCCGACTTGCCTATCGTTGTCACAGAGCTTGGGATGCTGACCGATGTCAAGGAACTGCATCCGTAAAACGCATAGTCGCTGATTTCCGTGACCGGAACGCCGCCGATGGCGGACGGAATTGTGACGTTCTTTGCGGAAGAGTTACAGTCGCCGATCCGAATGTAAGTGCTCTCATCGTAATAGGTCAGATCCCCATATGTTCCACGGGTCGCCGCGCTCGCCGTGATTTCGGTCGACAGCGGCAGTGTGCCCTGTGTGCCCATCAGCGGAGCGCCCACCGCGCAGAGTACGCCGGCGGAAACCGCAGCCACAATTTTCTTCCAAGTTTTCATTTTTCATAAGCTCCTTTTTTCCATGTTCATGTCCACCCAATGGCATGTACCGGTTTTGTGCGCAGGCTTCCGGCACATTCAGTATAGCATATTTGCCCTGGAAAAGTAAGCGATTTTTGGAGAAATCCGGTACAAAGATTGTAAAGTTGTCAATGATCTGTTACACGCGCTCGAAAAAGCAGGATGTTAAACGAGTTGGAATGGAATCAGGCACGATGGAGGAGCCGAAGGCAACGAAAGAGTGCTTGATTCCGGGCGTGGATACATCACCGCTAGGTAATCCTCTAGCACCG
>JAJQAB010000056.1 GCA_021203985.1 Ruminococcus sp.
AAGCACTCTTTCGTTGCCTTCGGCTCCTCCATCGTGCCTGATTCCATTCTAACTCATTTAACATCTTGCTTTTTCGAGCGCGTGTAACAGTCATTGACAACTCTACAAAAAAATCGTCATTTGCACGAAATTACCTATTGACAGAACTTGCAAAGTATGGTATTATATCTGTAGTTAGTTTAGACTAACGCATATGCGAAGGAGCTGAAGTGATTTGTTTCTTGAAATCAGCGGTATCAAAAAGCATTTTGGAGAGGGGGAAAATCGTGCGGACGTTCTGCGCGGCATTGACATTTCGCTCGAACGCGGCGAATTTTGCGTTCTACTCGGGCCGTCTGGCTCTGGGAAGTCTACGCTTTTGAACATCATCGGCGGCATCGATCGCGCGGATGCAGGCAGCATCATAATCGATGGCGAAACCATTTCCGAGACAAACGAGCGGACACTGTGCCAATATCGGCGAAAGCATCTGGGCTATATTTTCCAGCAATACAACCTGATTCCCAACCTGAACATCAAGGAAAATGTGGAAACCGGTACATATCTGAGCAGCGATCCACTGGATGTGGACGAAATTTTACGTAAGCTGGGGCTTTATACGCATCGTCACAAGCTGCCGAACCAGCTGTCCGGTGGGCAGCAGCAGCGTGCTTCGATTGGCAGAGCGATTGTCAAGAATCCGCACATTCTGCTGTGCGATGAGCCAACCGGTGCGCTGGACTATCGCACGTCAAAGGAGATTCTCCAGCTTATCTCGGAGATCAATCAGACCTACGGCACGACTATTGTTATGGTGACACACAACGAGGCGATTTCGCAGATCGCGGACCGCGTGGTCAAGCTGCGTGACGGTCAAATTCGATCGAATCTGAAAAATGACAACAAAATTGCGGCGGAAGCGCTGGAATGGTAAGGGGTGACGCGAATGAAAAATCCGATGAACAAGCGCATCCCCCGAGAGTTTCGACACGATCTGGGAAAGTATCTGGTCATTTTTCTCTTTCTGCTGCTTTTGATTAGTCTCGTCTCTGGGTTTCTCGTTGCAGATCAGAGCTTTTCTGCCATTTATGAGGATGGCTTTACGACACAAAAAAATCGAGGACGGTCATTTTTCGTGCAATGTCGAAGCACCAGACGAAGTTTTAAACGCAATCGAGGCGGAGGGCGCGGTTAATATTTATTCGCTGCATTACTTCGAGGAGACGCTTCAAGATACCGAAAAGACAATCCGCGTGTACAGCACTGAGCGCGATGTGAACCTGTTAAGCCTGCTGTCCAGTAAGCTGCCCAGTGAAACGGATGAGATTGCGCTCGACCGGATGTTTGCGGAAAACAACGACATCGTGGTCGGCGACAGCATCCAACTCCGCGGCGAGACGCTCCAGGTGACTGGTTTGATTGCTTCTCCGGATTACAGCTGTCTCTTCGAGAACAATGCGGATATGATATTTGATTCGATCAACTTTTCCGTTGCTGTGATGTCAGAGTCCGGCTTTCAGGATTTTGCGTCAGTCCATATGACGTACAACTATGCATGGCGCTATCCGGAAGCGATCGAGCAAACCGATGTCGAAACTGCAAAGGCAAAGTCGGACGATTTGATTGACGTGATCGAAACGATTCTGACCGATTACAACACGCAGCTCGCCACATCCGAAGGCGACCAAGCGGAACTTGTTGACGATTACCGACTATCTGCCGCGTTATCTCAATCAAGCGATTAATTTCACCGGTGACAATATGAGCAGCGATAAGGCGATGTTTCTCGTCATCGACTATTTGATCACCGTGGTTCTGGCATTTGTTTTTGCGATCACCGCCAGCAACACGATCACTGCAGAAGCCGATGTCATTGGAACGCTCCGCGCCACTGGCTACACAAAGCGTGAAATTCTCGCGCATTACATGATTCTTCCGGTTCTCGTCAGTCTCGTTGCCGCCGTGATCGGGAACATCTTCGGTTACACCGTTGGCAGCAGTATTTTCGTATCGTTTTACTACGGAAGCTACAGCCTTGCTGCCTATGAAACGCAGTGGAATGCGGAAGCGTTTCTCTTGACTACGGTAATTCCGCTGATTATTATAGTGATTGTCAATCTATGCGTTCTCATGTGGAAGCTGCGCCTGACGCCTTTACAATTCTTACGGCACGACCTGAGCCGCCGAAAGAAGAAGAAGTCGTTTCGGCTGCACACAAAGATTCCATTCCTCCACCGATTTCGTCTGCGGATTCTTTTTCAAAATCTGCCCAATTATGTCACGCTTTTCTTCGGCATTCTCATCGGCGGCGTACTGCTCATCTTCGGCATGATGTTCGAATCGATGCTAGAGGATTACAAGGCGCTGATCCTTGCCGACCGCATCTGCGACTATCAATATGTTCTAACGGAAATGGCGTAGACAGACGATGCAGAAGCAGAAAATGTCAGCTGACCTCGCTGAAAACAACCGATGAAGCCTACATGGAAGATACCGTTTCCGTTTATGGCATTATGCCAGGCAGCAACTATGTTTCCGCAGCGCTTTCCGAAGAAACGGTAACCATTGCAAGTACAATTGCGGAGAAATTCGGTCTTTCCGCCGGCGACACCATCACGCTGAAGGATCCTTATAACGAGAAAAAGCGCTATACGTTTTCCATCAACGCCATCTATGATTACAACGCCGGCATGGCGATTTTTATGCCGTGGGAAACCTATATCAAGGCATTCAAAGCAGACAGCGCGTCCTTTACGGGATATTTCAGCAATCGAGAATTGGACGATCTCAGCGAGGACGCGATCGCTTCTGTGATCACCGTTTCTGATCTGACAAAGGTATCCGATCAGCTAATGGTATCGATGGGCGAGATGATGATTATCGCGGAAGGTGTGGGAATCATTCTGTTTCTGCTGCTGATGTATATCATGAGCAAGCAGATTATCGAAAAAAATGCGATGTCGATTTCTATGACAAAAATCTTAGGCTTCTCCAACGGTGAAATCGGCGGCCTTTACCTTGTGCCTACATCGATTGTGGTGATTGCATCACTGCTGATTTCCATCCCACTGATTGACATTGCACTGCGATGGATTTTCCAATCCTATCTTTACACAGCGGTGACCGGCTATATTCCATTTCTGATGTCGGGCAGCTGCTATGTGAAAATGGTTTTGCTCGGTATTTGCTGTTACGCGCTGATCGCCGCGATCCAAATGCGAAAAATCAGCAAAATTCCAAAAAGTGACGCACTCAAAAATATGGAATAAATCGAAAGCCCGTTGAAATAAAAAGCAAATCAGGCAGCACTGCATGTTTTTGTGCAGCGCCGCCTGATTTTTTCAAGACGCGTCAGATATGCCATAGGATTTCCACAAAAAGTCAAAGCTTCCGGGTGCGGCGTGCAAGCAGGTATCTAATACGTTCGCAAAAATCCGCAGCTTTTTTTGCATGCTGTCGCCCTCCGAAAAACCGGAATCATCCAAAAACACCGTAAACACCGCAACAATGATTTCCGCGCTTTCCTTTGACGTATCGGTTTCGATCGTGCCCTCCGCACAGCCCTGCTGCAGCAGTGCTGTTAAAATGGGCGCAATCTCTTGTACGGCAACCGTTTTCATCTGATGATGCAGGCGCATATCCTCCTGCAGATGCAGCGTCAGGATCAAATTCTTTTGGTTGTCGCGGAATTCTTCCTTCAAAACGCTCTGAAACAGCAGCTTGATTTTTTCCGGCGCGGTACTCTCCATCTGAAGGTTCTCAAAAAAATCGTGAAGCGCCTTCTTATAGCTGCGCAATACTACCGCATCAATGATTTCCTCTTTGCTTTTGAAATAATAGTAGACGCTCCCCTTCCCGATTCCTGCCGTTTTCGCAATCAGACTTACGGAAATTTCCTTATCCGGCATCTGACACATGAGCATCTCCGCCGCGTCTAAAATGCATTGCTTTTTGTTCGACTCCATCGCCGCGCGCGCCCTCCTTGCTGTTTCAAATAAGCGCCAAGCCGATCTAGCTTGCTGCCATGCCGGGCAAAATTACACAGAGCCACCGACCGCTAAGCGTTTTCCTTATGCCAACATTATAACACCAACGTGCTTTTTTGACAAGAATTTTTCCGGAACTTTTTTCGAACTGTTCTAAAGGATCCTGTGACAAGAGAATTCGATGCAGATTACATCCAAAAGTGCTGGCGCAAGAAATTGAATCATGGAGGATCATCAAATTTCCGAGTCGAGAGCATCGTTCAGATTGATTTGTATATCGTAAATATCATCAAGTGGAATTTCTTTTCCGTCATAAAAGACGATAAATCGATTGTAGGTATCAATCCACCGGAATTTTCCCGAATATGTGGCATATTTACCGCCCTCTTTCGCATAATCGGGTACGAAATATTCAACCGTAACCGGTACTTTCTCATAAGGATGGGACAGAAGTTTTTGAGCAGCATCGTTTAGCATCACCTGTCGGTCGTCATCGAGAATCAGCTTATCATCGGTCAGCCTTGCCGTTTCATTTGTTTCATCCTCATAGCCCGTCAAAGCGGCAAACGGTGAAAACTGCGCTGCCCTGTCATGCAATGACATTCTCGGTTTTATTAAATCGAAGGGATATTTCATATTCCGAATATGCTCATAATTGTCCATTACGCCTTATGCCCTCCTACCTGTCCGTTGCGGTCACGAGTGGTTGCTCCTTTTTCAAAATCCATGCCCTTCAAAATTGCATTTTTGCCGTATTTCCCCTTGATTGCAAGCAAAGCCTTTTGCAATTCCTTTTCCTTTTTCTGCGACTGCTCCTCACGCTCGTTTTGTTCTGCCTGCACGGAATAATCCGTGAAAAGGTCAAGCTGCACCATCTGCTCCCCTTCCTGTTCTTTCGCTTCCGATTCGGGCAAAACATGATTCGCCACAATGGTAAGTCTGCGGACAAGCAGCTGTTCATCGACAATTCTTTCATAAAGCACAATCGCCTTGCTCAATATCAGTTTAGTAGATGAGGTGTATTTGTCCATATTGATCGTACCATGCGCAGATTTCGGCACTTTGCGATTGTAGCGGTCGGTTGTCATTTTACCGCTGTAGCCGTTTGGAATTCCGTCCACGTCATACCATACCGTAAGCACAATCTGATTAGTCACCAGATTTTTCGATACAAGATCAAGCACCAGAGAATCCGTCATTTCCTTGACAATCAGCTTCGCTTTCTCATAGGAATAGCCTGACATCAGCACCTGTCCCTGACTGATGCTGTTATTTTCAGGCTTGTATTTTTTGATCTCCGCAATCGTGCATGGCTCAAATCCCCATGCGTGGTCAATCAGAAGCTCCGCATTGACACCAAAAAGCTTGTACAGCAGCTTTTGCCCATATTTCGTAATTGAGGTCATGGCAACATCGCCTAACGTATACATTCCGTGGGCTTCCAGCTTTTTTGCGTAGCCCTTGCCGACTCTCCAGAAGTCTGTCAGCGGTCTATGATTCCACAATTCACGCCGAAAGGTTTCCTCCGTCAATTCCGCAATTCGCACGCCGTCCCGATCGGCAGGCATTTTCTTTGCCACGATGTCCATAGCAATCTTGCAAAGAAAAAGATTTGTGCCAATTCCTGCGGTAGCGGTAATTCCCGTTTCCTTGAGAACCTCACAAATCAGCTTCATTGTCAGCTCTCTCGGCGTCAGCTTGTACGTTTCAAGATAGCCTGTCGCATCGATAAACACCTCATCAATCGAATAGATGTGTATATCCTCCGGTGCGATGTACCTGAGATAAATGCTGTAAATCTGATTGCTGATTTCCATATATCTCGCCATTTGCGGCGGTGCGACAACATATGATACGGCAAGCTTCGGATTCTGCTGCAAGTCGGAGAATAAATAAGATTCGCCCTCAAATTCCTTAATCCTTGCTTTTGCCTTTCTGCTGTTGTTGACCTGTTCAATCTGACGAATCACTTCAAACAATCTTGCTCTGCCCGGCAAGCCGAAGGATTTGAGTGTCGGAGAAACCGCAAGGCAGATTGTTTTTGCCGTTCGGCCTTCATCGGCAACCACGAGGTTCGTATTCATCGGGTCGAGTCCACGCTCCATGCACTCAACGCTTGCATAAAATGATTTGAGGTCGATTGCGATGTAGGTTTTGTCCATGCATTCACCGCCTTTTCCTTATGTAATTTTATAGCTTATAGAATAGTATACCATAAACGAGAGGAATTTTCAATTGGAAAATGGCAGAGCAAATAAAACGAGCGAAATACAGTTGGCACTGAACTGCTGGATCAAATAAATGTTGAGGAAGATCTTACAACAACCGATGCAATGTGCTGTCAAAAGAAGATTGTAGAAAAATTCTATGATTGGGTGGAAAGCATCGTGGACGTAATTTGTCGGGATTGATCTTCTTTGACTCGGCGGATGAAGTAAACAAAATCACCAAAACCACATAGAAATCCTCGTATTTCCTTAGAGGCTGTGACGCTTGCAAAGTACGTACGGAAAATGGTATAATAGAAGAGACAACATATGCGTATGATAGCCTGCGGCGATTGGTGACAGAGTCAGTTACTACTGGTGGCACGATCACAGACACCTATACATACGAATATGATGACTACAGCAACCGAATTCAGTATACATTTAAAGTGATAGGGAGATTGAACAAGATGAAGAGTTAAAAAAAGCTTTTTGGCATTTTTGAAAAAAACGATGCTGAGATCCAATATGAGTTCGCAATGCAAAATTTTCAGAATGAAGTGTATGATGAGGCTTTTCGACTATTTTCCCTTTCGGCTGAGCAAGCGTATCCAGCGGCTCAATTTCAATTGGGCGTTTGCTATGCAAATGGTCTGGGTACGCTAGAAGATATGGTACAGGCATTTTCCTACTATTTAAAATCAGCGCAAAATGGAAATGTTGATGCACAATATGAAGTTGCTGTTTGCTTTGAATATGGAGAAGGTACAGAGCAGAATATGAGGGAAGCCGCAAAGTGGTATGAACAAGCTGCGAATCAAGGTATTGTCGAAGCACAATATAATCTGGCACAGTGCTATTCAGATGAAACAGGCGTTCCTCAGGATTTAAAAAAGCAGTGCATTGGTATGAAAAAGCGGCTTCTCAGGGAGATCCACACGCACAGTACAATCTAGGTTGTTGCTATTTAGAAGGTACCGGTGTTGTCGTTGATAAAAAAGGCAAAGGAATATTTGGAAAAGGCAAGAGTTGGTGGGCATGAACAGCCTGATCAGGTCTTGAAGGAATATTTTTAAATTATAACAATTCTGCACATTTTGATTCTCATGTTAACAAATCAGTAATAGATGCGACTTTTTTCAATCCGGAGGGCAATATTTATATGTCGTGCGTATTCAAGATGATGCGAAATAAAAAGGTGAAGTTTATTCTTTGTAGATGCATCATAATTGTGGCTTTCTGGTGTATACTTCAATATGATACAAATTCTGTAGTAAAACAAATTGAAGATGCTGTATATAGTGATGTATATTACGCTGTTTCAGATCAAGGACTTTCCGCTGAAGAATATTTATTATTGAAAGAATATCAAGTGAAATATGAAGAATATTACTAGAGTCAGATTTTTGATAATTATAAAGTTTACTTTTCTCCTACGCATAACATGTCTATTGAGCAATATGTGGACGGTTATACGCTTGAAAACGTAGATATACATCGCAGCTATTCATTGCATAATTTCTTTTCTGGATATATTTGGGTGGTAATCCACTATGAAGTAATAGATAAAAGTGGCGATTGTCTTTGGAGTTGCAGTCAAGAAGGTGGGCCAGAGATTGGGATAAAATTTAAAATAAGAAGAATAGATGGCAAATGGGAAATCGTTGATTTTTTTGCGCAGGATTTTTACGAAAGTATTTCGGAACAAATTTATTATGCGTTGCCGAATTGGGATTTAGACAAGCAGGGAAATTGATTATGACATGCCATTGAAATTTCCTATGACGTTGGAAAAGAAATCGTATTAATTTAGGATGAATGTATGAAAAAAGCTCTGAAAAGAATTGCAGCGATTTTGATTATATTTTTGATCGTCGTTTTTTTGTGGAATTACTACTGCTTTTCCCCTCTTCAAAAAAGAGCTATCTTCGTTACTTCGAATCAATCTTGTAGATGATGCGATTCAAATAAATGATACGATTCTCGAGGATTATGTAATCGAAACACGGCTCGTATTATAATATTATGAGATTACAGAAGACGAATTTCAAAAAAGAGAATACTATTAATATACTGAAGAAAGCTATGACTTTGATTTGCAAAATGAATATTATAAAGACGCTTTGATCGATTGGTTATCAGAATTTTCTCTTGATTATAACAATATTGTTTATAAAAATTATGTGTTTAGCACATACAAAAGTGCAGATTTTTCAACAGATCTTTATATATTCCAAAAGAATTCAACAGCCAAAAGCTATTCAGTTGTACTATTTTCAGATATTCCTACCAGATTTTATGTTGAATTGTAAATTTTCACGATAGCACTGATTTATGATGTAAAAGGAATGGATGGCTCGGGGGGTGATTCCATATGCGTCTATTTATTATTCGAAAAAGAATACTGTAAGAAGAGATTCAGGTCTATCTGATTATTCTGATGAGGAAATTTCAAAAAAGCCCATGATAGATCTCTTTCACCAGAAGAGAGAAGAAGATTTGTAACAGAAGAAAAAGTGCGTGGTTTGAGAAACAAACAAAAAAGACAAAGTAATATTCAATTACCTGATCCGTACAGTATCGAAAATTATACATCAATAAATTTTGCATTAGATGAAAAAGATAATAAACAGGTTGCAGAAGGGTCGTTTTTGATTGTGAGTAGTGCAATTGCTTTAGTATGGTTTGTTGCGAACGATGCAGCAGGTATTGGTGCAGCAGATGATGCATTGATTCCAGAAACTATATATGGAATAGGAAAAGGATTCAGTATGGTTATGGGATGACGGTGGTGATTTGTATGATGAAATATAATTCGTTAAGTTACGATGAAAAAATTGATTTCTTTGAGTGGATAGCATTCGATGAAAATCCATATCTGTGGGACATGGCAAATGATGCGGATAAAGATGTTCGATTGTATTTAGCCGAAAAATTAGCAAGTTATAAAAACGCCAAATCAGAACAATTGCTTTTACATTTAATTTCAGATCAAAGTGATATAATTCGTGCGAATGCATGTGATTCAATCTACTGTAGTGAGTCTACAGAAGTATTGAATCTTTTGCTTGTGAAAGCTAAAAATGATATGTATCTTGTTCGTGGATATGCAATATTATCTATTGCAGACATTTTACCCAATCTAAATGATGATTCATATATGAAAGACTTAAATGAACTTTATTTGAAAAAAAAAGTTTGTGGACTCGTATGTGTTATTATCAATCATTTTATAGATTGGGACTCGAAAAGTATCTAGACTTACTGATTTCATCGCTTTGTTCAAAGAAATACAACTATAGAATTGCGGCCGTTAATTTCTTATTTGACATAGTAAATGAACCAAATAAATCCAAGATTTTGAGGGTGTTGAAGCAACACTTGATTACTGAAAAATGCGAAACGATAATTCAGTTAGTGAAAGAAAAGGTAACAAGGATAGAAAATATGAGCTTTTAGTTGTGCGTAATATTTAAAAACACAAGATTTAAGAAGCCATGTCATTATTCTGATGAAAGAGCGCATATGAATCGGCTAAAAAAGTCGAAAATAGTGATGAACTACCTGCAGTGGCTGCAACGAAGTTGCTGGTGTTATCGTAGAATTCAGCGAAAACATAAATGGATGTAGGTTGTTTAGATGAAACTAGAAATATAGTAAATTTGCTTTTTCGTTCTTAGATAAATTTTGCCATTATTTAGTAAAAATCTAAAATCAAAAGTTTGCTTGTCAAGAAGAATGAACCGTACCATGTCGATTAAACATTAAATATTTAATTTCGGAAAATTCCACAAATATTTAAATTCGGAAAAATCCACCTTGCTTTAAGCAAAGTGAATTTTTTCTGATATAAATTCTCAAAAAAGCATTGTATTCTCCTTGCAATTCTTCTGAAAGTATGGTATACTAAACCTAGAGTAAATTCCGTAGAAAACGAGGCAAAGAAGCAATGGAGAACTTCAAGCCCATCCCGATCGGTGTGGAAGATTTCAAGCGCCTGATAGATGATGGCTATTATTTTGTGGATAAAACGCTCATGATAAAAGAAATCTTGGACAAAAAGGGTACTGTCAATTTGTTTACGCGTCCTAGACGTTTTGGCAAGACTTTGAATTTGAGTATGCTGCAGCGATTTTTTT
>JAJQAB010000101.1 GCA_021203985.1 Ruminococcus sp.
TATGAGAGCGCGTTTTTCTTCTTCTTATTGTATCAGTTCTATTGTAGCATAACAGAAATTGCAACCAATGCTGACATCAGACCCCTCAGTCACGCCTGCAGCGTGCCAGCTCCCCTGAGAGGGCGCCCGGAGGGTGTGCCTTGTGCTGAGGGGGACCGCCGCTCAGCGGTGGTGGAGGAGTCTCCAACCGAAGCAAGTTTCAAAATTGATTTCCATGGTGACCACATCCCATCTCACCGCATCCGGTCGCGCGTCGCTTTGCTGTAGACGCAGCCACAGAAGTCCTGGCGGTAGAGCGCGTATTCCCGCGAGAGGGTGATTGAGCGCTGATAGCCGCCCTTTTTCTTGAAGTCCGCGTACAGCCACGGAATCACATACTGCACCGCAAGCTCTGCCCCGGCAGAGTTGATGTACACCGCGTCCTTGTGGGGACTGATCGACAGTGTCGTGCAGACAAAATCCGGCTTCTGTTCGAGCGCTGCGGCAGTCCGAAACGTCTCTTCGAGTCGGTGTCGGATGCATTTCTGACAGCGCGCGCCGCGTTCCGGCTCATCCTCCGCGCCCTTCGCCAGCACAAAAAAGCGTTCCGGCAGATAATCGCCATCTACCACCTGCACCGGATACACAGTCGGAAGTGTCCGCACCAGGCGGCGCAGCTCTTCTCGGCGGTGCTGATATTCCGCTTCGAGGGCGATATTCGGGTTATAGAAAAACAACGTGATCGCAAAATAGCGGCTGAGATATTCCAGGACGTAGCTGCTGCACGGCGCACAGCACGCGTGCAAAAACAGGGTCGGGACGCGGTCGTCCGGCAGCGCGGCGAGTGCGGCATCTGTCTTATTCTGATAGTTGATCTTCGATTGCGATTGCATTGGAATCACTCAAATCGGTCGCCGCGGTCGAATCGGACGCGGAGGAAGAAGTGCCGCTGGACGTTACGCCGAGATAGCTGCAGATGCCGCCGGCAATGGCGCTCGCGATCTCGTCCTCGTTGTCGATCAGCCACTGTGCCACGGTCGTGGTGTCGTGATATTCCACTTCGATCAAGCAGCACGGACTGTTGTTGCTGGCAATCTCGTACTGATATGCATCCGAGCCACTCTGCGATCCGTCAATCAGACCATTGTCGTCACGCTCCGTCAGCAGCGCAACCGGATCGTAGACCGCCTGTGCAAGCGACTGGCTCTGTGCGGAGCTGCTGTTATAGTAGCAGCTTGTTCCATAGCCCGTGCCCTGGTTTGTGTGAATTGCAACGTACGCGCCGAGCGCATAATCGCCCATTGCTGTCTTTTGCTGGATGCTGTCCGATTCGTCGGCAACGAGTACGGAGACGCCCGCCTGTTCGAGAACTGCCGCCGTCTTTTCCGCAATCGCGCGGCAGACTGTGGCTTCGTCCGTGTCGCCGGTCGCAAAGGTGTTGTCCGACTGGTTCGATGGACTTAAGTAGACGATTCCCTCGTACATCGACTCCGCAGATTCTGTCGCAGGCTGTGTCTCGGTCGTTGTCGTTGTCGCTGTGGTGTCTCCGCTGCTTTTATCGCTCGAACAGCTGGAGCAGCACCTCACGAGCAGCACAATCAGCAAAACGAGAATGACGATCAGCGCGAGAACACGGTCGTAGCGAACGCTTCTCCGAGTCGGTTGGGATGATGGTCTGTTAGATGGCATGATAAAAACCTCCAATTCTTCGGCGCGATCGCTGCCACGCCTTTAGGCAACACCGCACAGCACCCTGTGCAGCGCCGACTTATTTCCCCTCAAACTCCCGCAGTGCCTTGCGCTCCGCCGGATTGACCTTGATCTTTCCGTCACACAGCAGCGAAACTGCATCGCGCGTTGTCTTGATCGGAACGTCTGCGCCCTCCGGCATCACCTTCAGGTCGCCGGTGAGCGGATTGCTCTCGCAGACCTTGCCGGTCGTGCCGTCCTTCATCACGACAAGCGCGCCGTTCTTTGGCGTAATGCGCAAAAGCTCTTCATATACATTCTGCTCGTACTTCAGGCAGCACATCAGTCTGCCGCAGCAGCCGGAAATCTTCGAAGAATTGAGCGACAGCCCCTGTTCCTTCGCCATGCGGATGGAAACCGACTGAAAGTCCGGCAGGTGACACTTACAGCAAAACTCCCTGCCGCAAATGCCAATGCCGCCAAGCAGCTTCGCCTTATCGCGCACGCCAATCTGCCGCAGCTCAATTCGTGTCCGAAAGACCGCGGCGAGATCCTTCACCAGTTCCCGGAAGTCAATGCGATTTTCCGCCGTAAAGTAGAACAGCAGCTTGCTGTTGTCAAACGTGCACTCCACATGCACCAGATTCATTTTCAGCTTGCGGTACGCGATTTTTTGCTGGCAGACCTGAAACGCCCTTGCTTCGCGCTTGCGGTTCGCCTCTAAAATGCGCCGATCCTCCCGGGTCGCCGGTCGTAGAATCGGTTTCAGCGGTGCGGCAGCTGCAGACTTCGGGATCTTTCGATTCGCCGTGACAACTTCGCCACATTCCATGCCACGCGCCATTTCTGTGATCACCAAGTCGCCCACCGCGAACCGGTGCTTGCCCGCCAAAAAGGAATAGACCTTTCCGCCCGGCTGAAACCGCACGCCGATTACTTCAATCATAGCTATGCTTGTCCTTTCTTGTTATTTTTTCGTATTTCACAGCGTGTCCATCCATGCCGCACAAAGCGCCGACAGCGCCAGCGGCAGATTCACGTTTGCCTGTAGTGCATCATATGCCCGATCGACCGCTAGGTGCATCGTCTGTCCGCTGGCAGCCGTCATACGCGCCGCGAGACGTGATGCACCATCCGCATCGCAGCCAATCACTGCCGCATTTGGGTCATATTTCAGCGCCGCCGCATCCCGAAGTGTCCGGTCGAGCAGCGTCAAAAACAACTGTGCGCGCGCACGATCCGCCGCGGCATTTGCGGCAATTTGCAATAGCGTATACTCATCTTTCTTTATTATACTATGAATTGCAGATTTTGTCAATGCAACAGTTTCACGAATTGTTTCGTTTTCTAAAAAATCCAGGCACGCGCCGATATTGCCGTGAAACGCGCCGATTGCCTGGTCGCAGTCCTCCGGGGAACAACCGTGTGCGAGCAGTGCGCTACGGCAGTCAATCTCGGACACGGGCATCAGCGCCATGGACGCGATTCGCGAACGAACCGTGGGCAGGAGCACTGCCGGAGAACGCACTGTGAAGAAGAAGTAGGTGTGGTCCGGCGGCTCTTCGATTGCTTTGAGCAGCAGATTCTGCGTGCGCGTTTCCATCGCGTCACAGTCGAAGAAGGCGTAGCACTTCGCGTCGCCCTCGTTAGGTGGTGTGGCGAGGTCGGCGCAGATCCGGCACACCGTTTCCACCGAAAAACTGCCGCGCTTGCCGCTGTGCTCGGCGATTGTCAGATCTGGGTGCGTCTGTTTTTGCAGCATACGGCAAGATTTGCACACGCCGCAGGGCTTTTCCGTACCGCTGCACAGCAGTGCCGCCGCCGTGCGCAGTGCGAGTGTTTTCTTGCCGAGTCCCGGATCGCCATAGAAGAGAAATCCATGTGCCATCCGGTCGCGCCGCAGCATCTGTTCGAGTGCCTGCTGCACCGCATGATTTCCGTAAAACGTATGGGCTTTTTCCATCGAAGCCATCTCCTTTCATTTTTTATTGTACCACATGCACCCGAGAAATGCCATAGCGTTTGCAGACAAAAATGCATGCTGGGTCGATTCGCTCGCCGCTGAGCACGATTGGGACAGCCGGCGGACAGAACACGTGGACGGCGGAACAGATTCTGCCGGTGCTTTCTTCCACGGGGATTTCTTCCTGCGCCGCGAGGGCAGCTTCACGAATGCCGCAGACGCGTTCAGGTCTGGGGAGTGCCACGCGCGCTTCGCAGGGCTTCGTGGTCGGCTGAAACGCCGCAAGCGCGTCCTCAAGTGCCCGAAAATCCTCCGCACGTGTTGCCGCTGAAAGCAGCAGCAGCACATCGTAGGCGTCCGCATATTCTACAACAATACCGCGCTGCACCAAGAAACGCGCCAGCTCCCTGCCGTCAAAGCCGCTTTCCCACGCGTCAATCGTCAGGTGCAGCGGCTCGCTGGGCGCGAAGTGGTAGCACGCCGAAAACGCCGTCCGCAGTGCCTGCGCGCGCTGGGTCACGTCATAGAGCTGTTCCCGAAACAGCGGCGTGTCCAGCTCACGGTTGCACCAATCGAGAGACGCAAGCATAAGGTAGGACGGGCTTGTCGAGGCGAACATTGCCATTGCGCTGCGGATGCGCTCGTGATCGACACCAACGTCACTGCGCACATGCAGATACGCCGTACCGGTCAGACCGGAGAGCATTTTGTGCGCCGAATCGCAGCAGTAGTCCGCGCCGAGCTGGATCGGGTGGCAGCGA
This sequence comes from Ruminococcus sp., assembly GCA_021203985.1. Lineage (GTDB taxonomy): Bacteria > Bacillota > Clostridia > Oscillospirales > Ruminococcaceae > Ruminococcus_C. The sequence goes on from JAJQAB010000101.1 coordinate 4,393, forward strand.
TAGGGCAAAAACGCCAGGTGCGCCCCGTGCGCGTTGTCCACCAAAAGTTTCGCGGAGTAGCTGTGACACAGCGCCGAAAAGCGCGCGAGATCCGCCATGTGCCCGAGATAATCTGGCGAGGTCAGATAGACGCATGCCGGTCGGTACAGGCTCTTTAGCACAGCTTCGAAATCATCGGGGTGATACTGCCCAGAGAGGACGCCGCCACTGCGCGGATAGATCCAGTGCACCGGCAGGTCGAGCAGCACACAGGTGTTTAGGAATGCCCGGTGTACGTTGCGCGCAGCGATGATTTCGCGCCCCTCCTGCTTCATCAGCAGCAGCATCGTCTGGATGCAGAGCGTAGAGCCTGCACAGGAATAAAAGGTCGCAGATGAGCCGTAAAGCCGCGCGGCGTTTACTTCGCTCTCCGCGAGAATGCCGTTTGCTTCGAACAGGCTGTCCGCGCCGTCAATTTCCGTCAAGTCCAGCGCCGCCGCCGTACGAAGCGCTGGTGCACCCAGCCGTCCCTTATGCCCCGGCATGTGCATCCGGATCGGATCGTCTGCGGCGTATTGGGTTAAAAAATCATAAACCGGTGTGTTCATTGGTTTCTCCTATGTTTTGTGTGGGTGTGGCGATGGCGGCGTATTGCCTTAATACAAGTGATACGCCCGAAGGCGGTTTTGCACCATCTCACAGGCGGCGCGGTGCGTGTGCGAAATACACGATGGCGTCACACCCGGCAGCTTTGCGATTTCCTTCATCGTTTTTTGCTCCTGATAATAGAGCACAAGCACCTGCCGCTGCCGCCGGTGAAGTTCGTTTTCGATAATCCCCCGCGCCACGCGTCTCGCTAAGCGCACACTCCTACCGTTCAAGTGTCAGCTCTGTCGGTGTCAGCAGCGTTCCGATCTGTCTCTTCACGCCGTACATGCTGCATCACCACCCTTCGCCGCGCCGCGTGTCTTGGGCAGATACGCGCGAATGTTCTGAATGATCTGCTCCTGCTCGTAGATCTCCTGCAGCAGCAGCCGGCGTCTGCTGTCGAGTGTGCTCGTCTGTGCCATGGAAAGCGCCGGGTCTTTCATGCGTGTCCGGATTTCCGCAACACGGCCGCGCAGCTGCATCTGACTGTTTTAAAACTGGGATAACATTTGTTCCATATTCGACTCCTCTCGAAAACGTTGTTGGTGGATATCCTTTCACCACGGATTCTACCAGCAAGTTTTGGAAAAGTCAAGTGCCAGTTTTGCATTTCAGAACATTTTTCCAAAAGTTCACAATTTTCACGCGCCGCTGTTTCCAAAAAAAACGCACACCGACAAAACGGCATGCGCTTTTTCTCTTCCAAACCACAGGGCATTTTTAGAACCCCCTGTGGCTTTTCCAGTCTTAGCCGGAAGCGTTCAGCTTCTTTGCGAGCTGCGACTTCTTCCGTGCAGCAGCGTTCTTGTGGATCACGCCCTTTGCGCAAGCCTGATCAACACGCTTGATTGCCAGGCGTACTGCAGCTTCCTTCTCTGCAGATTTTTCTGCACAGGCAGCATCTGCCTTCTTTACCATGGTCTTCAGATTGGACTTGCGCGCCTTATTTGCGGCAGCCTTGGTTGCGTTTACCTTTACGCGCTTCTTTGCAGAACGAATATTCAGCATAATCACGATCTCCTTTTCATATACTAAAAAATTTAATTTGGGCGAAATCCCCTCGAATTGCCGGATCAGCATTATTTACACTATAAGCGACACTGTACAAAGACCGCCTTCGGCTTTGCACACCATTTGTTGGTGCATCTGACGCTGGGTCTTGTGCGGTGTTGCTTTATAACAGCATTGACACGGTACTGTCATAGTGTGGGAAATCCCTTGCAAATGGAACGACCATTGCCGGCTCTGACGTGATGCCAGAGCGCCACAATTTTTTTTATTATAGCACATTCCAAACGCAATTGCAACTGGTATTTTCCGTGAAAGGTAACAAATTTTTACGGTGCAAAGTCAGCAATTTGCACAAAAACAGGAGGAAACGCCATGAAATCGATTCGAACCGACCTCGCCGTAGAGCGCACTGCCGCCGCGCCGTCACTCCACGGCATTCATCAGGAAACACGCGGCGATGCGTTTTCCGTCACGGAGATCCGCATTCAAAACGACATCTGCGGTGCGCCGATTGGGAAGCCGACTGGGCGCTATGTCACGCTCGAAGCACAGCCGCTCAACCGCAGCCACGCGCGCTATGCGGACATGGCGCAGGAGCTTGCGGCGGAGCTGTGGGCGTTTTTGCCGGAGGAGGGCTGTGTGTTTGTGGCGAGGCTTGGCAACCGTGCCGTGACGCCGGACGCCCTCGAGCCGCGTGTGGCTGCGAAGGTGCTGGCAATGCGTCATCTCAAAACGGCGCTGTCACAGGAGGAGCAGTCGCATCTGCCGGAGCTTCGTCCGGTCTGTGTGCTTGCAGGCGGCGTGCTCGGGCAGACGGATATGAAAACGGCGGAGCTGCTCGAAGCGGTTTGCCGGCAGGTAGAACCGGTGGCGGTTGTCGCGGTCGATGCGCTGGCGTGCGCGGATCTGGCGCGGCTCGGCACAACGATTCAGATGTGCGACAGCGGCATTTCGCCGGGAAGCGGTGTCGCGAACCACCGTGCGAAGCTTTCAAAGCAGACGCTCGGCGTGCCGGTGATTGCCCTGAGCGTGCCGACTGTGGTCGATTTGCACACGGCGGTGCAGTGCATTTATGGCAGGCAAGTCCCGGAAAACCGACCGAATATGATGGTCACGCCCCGAGATGTGGATCGGCTGATTGACCATGCAGGGAATCTGCTGGCGTGCGCGCTGAATATGGCGCTGCACCCGGGAATGACGTTCGCACAGGTGGAGAGCTTGTAGGGGATTGCATTGCCGTTTGTTTCCCATGCGACACCTCCTCCCACCTATTGACAGACGGAAAAAATGTGGTATAAATGGAAAGGCGGCGGTGCTTTTCTGTGCAGTGCTGCCGGATTTCACAGCAAACGTTCTGTCGACAGGGAGGATACTTATGGACAGCGGCATCAGCAAACTCGATCTCAAGCGGGAAAACCGCAGACAAATTTTACGCGTCATCAACGAGAAAGCACCGATTTCTCGTGTCGATATTGCCGCGGAACTACACCTGACGCGCGCCGCCGTGTCGATTCTCGTGAACGAAATGTTAGGCGAAGGCATTCTCACGGAACTCGGCGAAGCCGAACCGGTGCAGGGTGCGAAGAAGGGTCGCCGGAAAATTCTGCTCGATCTCAACGAAACTGCCCGATTCGCGGTCGGGATCTATCTCGACACGAAGGGCGTCTGCATAGGGCTTACCACACTGCGCTTTCACACGCTCGACAAGACGTGGTTTCCCTGTAACGCCGCACTGCGCAGTACGGAGCTTGTGACACTGATTCGTCACGCGTTTTCTGCGATGCTGCTGAACAGCTGTCTGTGCAAGGAGCAGCTGGTCGGGGTCGGGGTCGGGGTGATGCCCTCGATGTTCGAGCGCGTGGGGTGTCAGTCACAGCGCGAGGGGGGTCTATGCGTTCCCACAGCTGCAGGCGGATCTGTCCGCAGCGCTCGGTGTACCGGTCTATGTGGATCACGCGCAGAAGCTGTTCGCGGAAATAGGCGTCTACGCCGATGACTGCAAAGCCGCACCATATGAACAGCTATTATTTTGTCAGAACGAACTGCGTCACTACTGCGCGGTCTATGCCGAAAAGGATCGCTGCATGGTGCGCGACCTGCACACATACTGCCTGACACGCGGCGGCGAGGAGCTTCCGGGCTATCCGGACGGCAGCGTACAGGCGGAGCTTTCGGACGACCTGCTGCACGATGAAATGCTTCTGGTGTTTTCGCCGCTGCGCACGCCGGCACTCTGGAAGCTCTTAGACGGCAAGCCACAGTGCTTTACCCTTGCTGCGCTGCTTACGGCATCGTGTGAGGATACGCTGCTGCAGCCACTCGCGGAAACAGCGATGGAACGGCTCGTGCATCTGCTCTATCAGATCGATTTTTGGATGCGGCCAAAGCGCATCTGCCTGTTCCAACTCGGGCTGGAACAGGAGCATCTCGAACGGCTGCGCGAAATCGCTTCCAGAATGATCGGGATGGACTTTGCACAGAAGCTCGTGATCAGCATGCTGCCAGAGCGGTATTATTTCCTGAGCGGCTGCGCTTATACCATTCGGGACGGTTTTTTTCGTCCGGCGGTTTTGTATAAATAGCTAAAATCGGCAAAAAAATTTGATTTTGTGTTTTTTGCACGGACACTTGCACACCAGGGGAAGATGTGCTATAATAAGAGACAGTGAAGCTGCTTCGAAAAACGGGCTGCCCGCACGGAGGATGCGCGTTTGTTTTTGGCGGCAGGTTCGAACAAATTTCAGCAAAGGAGAAGATCCGGCGCGTATGTTCTAAGCGCTCACTAAGCGCGGACACGGCGGCTTGTCGGATCGGGTAAAAGCCATGAGAATCACGGAAATGCAACAGGAAGAAAAAGCGGCGCTTTTGGCACAGTGTCAGGCACAGTACGCGGCGTTCCAGGCGGAGCAGCTGAAGCTGGACATGTCCCGCGGGAAGCCCTCGCCGAAGCAGCTGGATTTAACGAACGGCATTATTGACGTTCTGTCGGAGGAGGACTATCTCGCAGAAAACGGGCTGGACTGCCGCAACTATGGCTGTCTGGACGGACTGCCCGAAGCGAAGCGGTTTTTCGCGCCGATGCTCGGGGTCGATCCGGAGGAGCTAATTGTCTGCGGAAACTCGAGCTTGAACATGATGTACTGGGCGATGTCCCTTGCGATGACAAACGGCGTGCTCGGCGAGAAGCCGTGGTGGAAATATGACCGCGTCAAGGTGCTCTGTCCCGTTCCGGGCTATGACCGGCACTTTGCCATCAGCGAATTCCTCGGCATGGAACTTGTCTCCGTACCGATGCACGAGAACAGCCCGGATATGGATCTAGTGGAACAGCTTGTCCGCGAGGACGATACCATCAAGGCGATCTGGTGCGTTCCGATGTACTCGAACCCGAGTGGCGTGGTCTACAGTGACGAAGTCGTCAAGCGCTTTGCGGCGCTGCAGCCGAAGGCGAAGGACTTCCGCATCTTCTGGGACAATGCCTACTGCGTGCACCATCTGACCGATCATCCGCCCGTACAGGCGAACCTGCTCGAGGAAGCAAAAAAGGTCGGCAACGAGAACATCTGCTATATGTTCGCCTCTACCTCGAAAATCACCCACCCGGGTTCGGGCGTTGCGATGCTCGCGGCGAGCGAAGAGAACATCCATTCGCTGAAAAAGGCACTGAGCTTTTCTACGATCGGCTATGACAAGATCAACCAGCTGCGTCACCTGCGCTTCTTCGGCGGCAAGTTCGAGAACCTGACCGAACACATGAAAAAGCACAAGGATCTGATTGTGCCGAAGTTCCAGATCGTGCTCGACACGCTGGAAGAGGGGCTGGGCGATCTGGGGATCGCGACCTGGTCGAAGCCGCAGGGCGGCTATTTCGTTTCGTTCAACCAGAAGGGCTATGCGAAGCGCATTGTACAACTCTGCAAGGAGGCTGGCGTAGTGCTGACGGAATCGGGCGCATCGTTCCCCTACGGCATCGATCCGGAGGATCAGAACATCCGCATTTCACCGACCTATCCGACCGAAGAGGAGCTGCAAAAGGCGATGCATGTCTTTGTCTGCTGTGCAAAGCTCGCGGCACTCGACGCGTAAGATAAGCGCGTAAGGCAAATATAAAAAGCAAACCACCGCAATTTGAACCGACCCCAAAAAGTTAGATAAAATTAGAAACCGAATTTTATGCAAAG
>JAJQAB010000081.1 GCA_021203985.1 Ruminococcus sp.
TTTCCGCCTTTCATTTGCTTGTGTTTTTTATTATACCGCTCTAGAGGCGAAGTTGGGTGAACAAAATGTAAAATTCAATTAAATCAACGTATCCTTAACTCAAGGCAAAGCGCGTCACGATAAGACGTTGCACGCTCGCTTTGAATCAAGCTTTCCAATGCGTTTACATGTTTCTTTACATCATGTATCACACGCATAGAACGTTTGTATTTATTGGAAAGTTCTTGGTATATGTCTAATTGTATAATTGACTGTTGCTGTATGAGTGAAAATTCTTGTTCTATTTTTCTGCCTTCCGCCAAACGATAAAATACAAAAACAACGTATAGATCCAGTGCAAAGCATCCGATTAAAAAGAAGATCAGGAATAAACCAGTGGAGTGATTCTGAATGCTATGCGAAATATATGCAGTTGTGGCAATCTCAATGACTGCAAGTAATGCATAGGCAACGGTTTCATACCAGAGGATGACTGTATTGGTACGTTGTTTTTTCTTATAGAGGATTGGAATGATATTGCACAGCATAAACGAAATGATGATGGTTAATATGTATCGCGCGAATATCAGATTACTTTCCTGCAATGCAGTAGAAACCACATTCTGTATTGCAACAGAAATTGACAAATCTGCAACGATATCTGCGATAAAATAGCAGATTGCAATCATGGTATCGTACAAGATAAAGCTATACCGGCTGCACGAAAATAGAAGCTTTGTCATAATCACGAGAAGTGCTATCATCGTGATCGAATTGAGCGGCATGATTCCCGTTCGATTGACGAACGCTTGCCCAACGGATAAAATGAAGATGATCAAGATTCTAAGCGGGAAAAAATGGGTTTTTCTTTCATACAGTCGATTTAATGCCAAAAAGCCGGAGAACATGGAGAAAATATTTAATGCAATGTCTAATGTGGTTTGCATTTAGTCGTCTCCTTTCAGCTGATGGTGCAAATAATAGCTAATTTGTTCAATAATTTCTTTCTTCTTCTTTTGTGCAATCGGAACGAATTCCTGATTGTTCATTAGAATTGTGCACAGATGTACTGATCGGATTTGCGCTTCATTAATCAGAAAGCTTTTATGTGTTACGATAAAATCATATGGCTTCAAATTGATCGCCAATTCTGTCAGTGAGCCATAAACAATCATTTCATTGTCAATCATATGCATTTTCATGTGGCGATTCCCGACATATTCCAAAAACATAATGTCGCGCGTATGAAGCGTAGAAATACCATATTCCGTTTTTAATGTGATAACATTTCTTGCTATGGTTTCATTTGTATAGTCTAAAAAGTCCTTAAGATTTGAGGAAATTTTCTCTGCATGAATTTGCTTTTCAATAAAAGCAAACGGATGCACCGCAAAAGAATGCATGATTTCTTCTGGATAATTGGTCACGAAAAATAATGCGACACGTCTATTTTGACTACGGATTCTCTGCGCAGTTTCAATGCCATCGATTCCCTTCATTTGAATGTCCATAAAGATCACATCGATGCAGCAAGAATGCTTCAATAGTTCCTCGCCGCTTTCATAATGCTCGATCTGCACCTCAATTTGTTTGCTGAGAAAGAACTTTGAAACAATTTCTTCGAGCTTTTTCGACTTCATCAGGCTCATCATCTACAATTATGACACGGATCATCTACATTCACCTCCCTTCTACTTATTATACAACAAATTGCATGAAAATGCAAGCGAAAGCGTAGGATCCTTTTCTATGAATTTACGATTTCTTCTCGAAAACGAGAAAATCACAGTTTGAAACACTTAGCGAAATCTTTTGTTTTGTAAAAGCGCGCAGACTGTCTTGACGCGCATACAATAATGCCTTAGTTCAAATCAATATCGACATCATTCCATTGCGATCTTCTGTTGTAAAAAATAAATCCGGATTTCTTCCGCAACCATTGCAATAACTTCCGAATTACTTGGCTTATACACCTCGTATTCGAAAAAACTGTTTAATCGAATTTCATCTTCTTCATACGCCTTTTCAATTGCATAACGAATGGCTCTCTCTATACTTTCCGAACGGATTTGATGTTTCTTCGCGACAAAATCATAAAGCTTCATGATACTGCAAGGATATTTGAACTGTTCCAAAATGGCGTCCTGCAAATAGGTGTATCCTTTTAAACGATCAGATATTCTGATGAGATGAAGAATCTCATCAATATTTTTTAACGCAACGTCTTTCATATCATCTGATATGACAAGCCTATTCAAAACAAGCCACCTCCAGCGATTCTTTTTTCTTGTCAAATTGAACCGTGTATCATCATACCACATATTTTAAAAAAAGTAAAGTACTTTTTCGTTTATTCTGGAAGAAATCGGCAAGATCATCCGGTTTTATGTTGTATCATGTCGTATTTTTGCTCTCAAGTGCGTTTGCGTGCATTCTCGAAAATTGAAAATGGAAAAGCCACGCAATCACAGAGGAGTATCCCAAATTGCATGGCTTTTACAAATTTATATCTGGCGGAGAGTGTGGGATTCGAACCCACGAGCCCGTAATGGACTACTGCATTTCGAGTGCAGCTCGTTATGACCACTTCGATAACTCTCCACGTAATGAGATCAGCTTCATGCGGAAGAAGTATAAGAAATCCAACTCAAGAAGACAAATTTTATTATATCATATTTTACGGGGAAATGCAAGCCCTTTTGAAAGATTTGTCATCTTGCACAAAATAAAGGGATACAATGAATGAATTTATGTGAGATATGTTATTTTTTTGAGATTTTCTTTTCTATCTCTTGACTTTAGAATCAGAAAGTACTATACTTAAAAAGTATTTCAATGAACCATCTGTACAGTTTTCTGCGCACTGATCCAAGATAAAGTTACGAATATGAAGTGAAGGAACTCTAGCATATGAAAGCATTTTTTGCAAGTTTATCTCGCGGTACAAAAATTACGTTAATTACCTGTGGCTGTTTTATCATGCTGACGATGTTCATCCTGATTTTTTTGATGCTATGTCCTATTCAGCAAACTGACGCTGTCTCAAATGAAGCGCTGTTTGTTACAGAAACTACCACCACGACCGGATCTACAACGGAAGTGACGACAGCATCGACAGTAAGCACAGAGGCGTATCAAAATTGAGGTTATGTAGAAACCGATTGGTATGATTATTCTATCGATCCGTCTGTTGTAACAGAATATGCTGACAATGAATATGTATACGTGGATGAAAATGATGAGACAGATCGCACTGTTGAAACCGATCCGACGGATGCGGATGTCAATACGTTTGTGGCAGAAGAAGCGTATGCAGATGGCACAGAAACATATACCGAACCGGTTGCTGTGCAAACAGAAGAAGCGATCGTAACAGATGCGCCGTCAGATGTAGACGGATTGACAGATGGCGGCATTGCAGTCGATTGAGCTTTTCTGAGCCAATCCGGTGCAGTCAATTCAGTAGGGGGAATGTTCCCAAAAAAATGGGTTTTCATCAAATAAAAAATCAGGGAGTTGTGGCTACTCCCTGATTTTTTTATAACACTACATATCATTCCGGTGTCAAATTTATGCGTCAATCGCTTGTCATCTATGCAGATCTTTTGGCTTATAAGCACATCTCATAGATTTTTTCGACATCGCCAGGCGTCAACTCCTTTGGACCGCTGATAGAGCCACCCACGCAAGCGTGTGCCGCCATTGCTTTGAAGTTTGTTCGATCAATTTGCAGATCAGAGAGCGTTGACTTCAGCCCCAATGTTTGGAAGCAGAAAACGGAAACAGCTTCGATCGCCTTTTCTGCGCCTTCTCTAGGCGTAAGATTTTCTGCAACGCCAAATACCTTTTGACCGAAACGATAAATTGCCGGTGCAGTATCGTCATTCAAAATATAAGTCAGCCACCGCGGCGTCAAAATCGCAAGACCATGTCCGTGCGTGATGTCATAATAAGCGGACAATTCATGTTCCATCAAATGGCAGGCGCAGCCGTGCACCGTACCGCCGTCTAAGATTGTGTTCAGTGCCATCGAAGATGCCCACATTAAATTTGCCCTTGCTTCATAGTTTTCCGGTTCTTTCATCGCAATCGGCGTCCACTTCACAACTGTGTGCATGACTGCTTCCTGCATTTCCAGAAGCAAATCAAACGTTGCGTCTCCTGCAAAGTAATAATTATCGAGCACATGGTTGAAAATATCAAATGCGCCGCAAGCCGTCTGATACGCAGGAAGCGAAAAACTGTATTCTGGGTTTTCAAAAGCCACCTTCGGAATTAATGCAGAGCCGCCAAGCCCAATTTTTTCATTGGTTTCCATATTCGAAATTACTGCCCAGGCATCCATTTCAGATCCTGTTGCAGCATTGGTTAAGATTGCGATCAGCGGAAGTGCCTTTGTAACCCATACGCCACCAGATACCAGCGGCCAAACATCACCGTTTTCTGTCATTGCGGCGGCAGCAATACCCTTTGCGCAGTCAATCGTAGAGCCGCCTCCGGCAGCAAGAATCACATCGATGTGTTCTGATTTGCAGATCGCAGCACCTTTGTTAACGGTAGAATGTCTTGGATTCGGTTCAACGCCAGGCAGTTCAAACAGTTTGATTCCATTCGCGTTTGTAAGAGATATGATCTCATCATAAAGACCGTTTTTTTAATTGACCCTCCGCCATATACCAGCAGAACTCGTTTTCCGAAACGGGTCAATTCGTCCGGAAGATTTTTTATTTGTGCTTTTCCAAAGTACACCTTATCCGGATTATGAAAAATAAAATCATGCATTGCGTTTTCCTCCATTCTAAATTTGTTTTCGGTTTCCAACGTTTTTTAAATCAGAAATCCGGGAAGTGGGGGAGCGGACTTGCTGCCATTTTCCGCCGACTTTCTTCGTCTGATTCCCTTGAACTTATTATAATCGAAAATCGATCAAATGTCAAATGCTGGATCCGTGATGTCAGGTGCTTTTGATCAATAAGTTTACTTTGATTCATCCTGGAGGATCTTACACAGCGTGTCAGCAACCAATCCTGCAACAGCATAAGCTCCTGTTTCTGTGAAATGCGTCATGTCCGTATCAGATAATTCTGTTGAAATCAAATGATAGGTATACGCCGTATCGTAGCCAATTGTATTATAATGATCCACCATGAGTGTGTTCAGATCAATACATGGAATATCATAATATGCGGCTAAATCTTTCATCGCGTCACAATAATTTGTATAGCTGTTTTAGAACTGACCCGTGCTGCTATTATATGCTTTTAAGCCAATTACGGTCGTCACTAAAATAGGCGTACCACCCTTTTCCAGCGTTCCTTCAATATTATTTCGCGAGGTAGTATTCATACCTGCCTTCCTCGCCCGGAATCGTGCCGCAAACTGGTGCGTAGCGTTCTGCATTGTTATATGTGGAATCATTGATGGCAAACTGAACCAGCAGATAATCGCCTTCCTGCATTTCGTCCAGGATTGTGTCTAATCGTCCATTGTCATAGAAGCTCTTTGAACTTCTGCCAGCAATGGCATGATTGGAAACGACGTAATTCTCAGAAAGATAATCTTGCAAATACGCACCCCATCCCTGCTGTGGTGCATAGCTTTCCCGATAGGTCTGGACAGTAGAATCGCCTGCAATATAAATCGTACATGCAGAATCATCCGCAGGATCGTCCTCTTCATCTTCTTTCGGCACATAAATTTCGGCAATCGGCTCTTCTATTCGTTCCAAATATAGTGTATCCAGGTTCGGTGCACCATCCTCCGTCATAGATGTCATGCGGATTACATTTGTACCGGCAGTTAGCGGCAGCACAATGCCACGCGCAACCCAACTTGTCCAGCTGCTTGTTGTCAGAAAATCCTGCATCCAATAATCGGATGCACCGTTTACTTCAATTTTTATTGCGCGATTGGATGTACCACCATTTGCCGTACGAAACATGCATAAGTAGTTTCCGGTTTCTGGTACAGTGACCGTCCACTCCAAAAAGCTGCCAACGCAATTATCTAAATTGACATACGCCTTATCCGTATAACCTTCGTTAACAGATTCCTCTGTACCTCGGTAATAAGACGCATCAATTGCATAATACAGTCCGCTTTGATTGGATGTGGTCTCGAAGGAATTGCGCAAAATCAAATATTGCTGCATTGCAATACAGTCTGCAAGATTTACAGTGCCATCGGCATTTGTATCCGCATGACGCTTTTCCACATGCATCATAAATGGCTGCAGCAGCAGCTGTCGCATAAGCGTCAAATCGATTCCATTGACGATTGCGTCTGCATTACAATCGCCGATGATTAGGTCAGAATCCGAATCGGCAAATGTTACAGCGTCCAAATACCACTGTTGACAATCGTGAAGATTGCGTTCCCACTGCTGTATATTTTCGCCGCTGTCCGTCAGTGCATTGATCACTTCAACGCAGCTTGCATCGCCGCTTGATTTCGTCACGATGCAATAGGTACTATCTTGATTGTCGATGAATTTAAATCGCTGTGCATCCGCATTTGTATCGGACCAAATGCCAATGTTTGTGCCGTTCTCTGAGGCACCATACGCTAAGTCCAGCAAGTATGTTTCTCCATCGCCTAAAGCACTGTAGATGCGGTAATATCCATCCGCATCCGCCTGTACCGACCAAAGATATGCCGCACTTAAGGTACTGCATGGCTGCTGCGAAACGTTTTCACCATCTGCTGCCGTACCACTTTCTACGGTTAAATAAAGTCCGCTATTTTTATTGCGTATGAGATACAAGGCATCCTCTGCAATTTCCGCATCAGCTTCCGTCTCTTGTGCAATATCCCAGTCAATCTCTGCAGCTGCCAGCTCCGCTAGCTTCATTACGCCTGCACGATTGGGGTGCAGTGTATCGTTTTCCATGTATAATGCAGTCGTTGCTTCTTGATCAATGGATTTGCAGTAATCGAAAAACAGATTGAAAAGATCAATCACCTGAACTTCTTATTCCGTTCCAATGGTATCGAGCGTAGTGCCAAACCATCTGCCAGTTAAATTCGGATTATTTGTCACATCGGTAGAACGATCTTGTTGTTTCACCAAAATAACAGTCATCCCTTTTGCCTTTGCCCGAACGACCATATCCGTTACGGTTTCATAATATTCATCTGCATTTGAATAATTGGTATCGTTAATTCCAATGGAAATGATATATAAATCGCCGCTCCTTCCGTACGTCTCAATTGCATCAAATTGTCTGGCATCGACAAAGCCTTTTGCATACTGACCGCTTGCCTCCATATTTCGTACTTGCCACACATCGGTGTCAATATATGCAGACAGCACCTGACCCCATCCAGCCTGTTCGCTTGTATCAAGAGGATAATAATTGCAAACGATCGAATCACCGCACATCCAGACCGTTGCTGGAAGCTGTGAATCGAAAGAAACGTATTCAATGCTTAAAGCACTGATCGAAAACGGATAGCCTTCTTTGCCAGCAGCAGCACGGATATTTAGCTGACCGTCTGTAATCGACAATAGGATGGAATCTGTGGCATTGTTGCCAGTCATATTGACAATTTGCAAAATTCCTTCCATATAAATACTCGTACGTGTGGTGTTCCCCAATACAACGGTAATGCGGTATAATCCGTTTGGCAAATCCACGTCAAAGGTGTTTTCCACGTTGTCCGTATCCGTAAATTTTACGGCATCGCTGCACGCACCTGTTCCGGATGCCGTTACATTCGATACGCCTTTTGTGTTCCGGAAACCATAGCCAAGCGATGCATCATAGCCTTAGGTGCACTAACGCAGGTGTAACCGCTTTCCTCTGCAGCGCCAAAGTCAAACAGCCAGGTGCTTTCTGCGGCGGAAGCTGTCGTTTGATTTTGCGGTTGACAGAAAGCCGCAGGAATGTTGCTGCCGGCAAAAAAACATGGCAATGCACAATAGCAGCGCAAAAATACGCGTGCGGATTGTTTGATACATCTGCATACCCTCCTTATTCATCTGCAGTAACCGTATAAACGGTAGGCGTTTCCGGTAAATTATATCCAGTATATAAGAAGAAGCTGGTGTTCGGCGCTTGATTGTATCCGACATTTTCAATCGCAACGCCGGTTCGATATTGAGAATCGTGCATCAATGTAAACAGTTTCACATCTGTCGTTTCGGTTGTTTCAAAGATCCGCAGCGCCGTTCTATCACTTGTCGCAAAAATCATTTCCTCGCGCCAATCGCCAAACAGGTCACAGGTCAAGCACGCGTTGGATTTTGACGAATTATTTGAGACAACGCCATCGCCGGTAAATACTCTTCCGGTATTTTTTTCTACCATGGTACGATCGAGAGCCTCTCACTCTAAGTCGCCATCCCACCAAACAGCGGAATTGGTGGACCATTTAATGCAATCGTTCCATGCAACGCCAGTTGATTCCACAGAATTGGTGCTGGTATTCCACGCGTAAATCATACCATCTGCAGAACTAGAAAATTCCATACCAGCGTAGTCGGTTGTTAAATTCAGCGCAATGCCGCGTCCTACATCGCTGCTGCCATCGGCACGCCAGAGAATTTCGCCGGTTTCTGCATCGTGGATTTCTGCACAATAATCCTCTTTATGAACTTGGAAAATCTCCAGTCCTTCCCGTTCAGGAATCAAATCACCTGCCTGTATACAGTCGCCGTGCCCCAATTGCGTGCTCCAAAGACCTGTGCCATCATCATCGATACAGCAAGAACCATAGACAATCTCGTCCTTCCCATCAGAGTCTACGTCCATCACAACAATGCTGTGATTACCTTGACCGTAATAGGGATTCGTTGCATCATTTCCTGTGTCGAAATACCAGCGCTGTACGATTTTCTTGTCTACCACACCATAGGCTGCAATTGCGGTTCTGGTATAATATCCTCGGCAAAATACAGCGGATGGCGTCTGTCCGTCCAGATATGCCACGCCAGCCAGGAAACGATCTACACGGTTTCCGTAAGAATCGCCCCAATCAGAAACTGTGCCTCTTCTTGGTTCATAGGAGATGGTATTCAGCGCTTCACCCGTTAGACCATCAAACAACGTTAAGTATTCATTTTCGCTTAAGATATAGCCGCCAGATGTACGATAATCTGCACCTGCAATACCGATTACTGTTCCAACACCGTCTGTTGTGCCGTCCGATGTTTTGCACATCGATTCGGCTTTTCCGTCACCTCAAAGTCATACACCATATATTGCGTATAGTGCGCACCGGCGCGAATATTGATGCCCAAATCAATACGCCACAGTTGTGTGCCATCTAATTCGTAGCAGTCTAAAAATACGGTTCTTGTGTAACCAGAGAGTGAATTATCCTTGGAATTCGATGGATCCCGTTTTACAATGATTTCATATGCACCATCACCGTCTACATCGCCAACGGAGCAGTCATTCGGCGTATAACTGCATGTAATGTTGTCCGGCATCGTCTGATCTGCTGGTACATTCAGCGCAACATCCATATATGCACCCGTACCGCCAGCACCGGTATTTTTATTTCCGAAAATTATTACTGTTTGCCCCTGCTCAGTTAGAACGCCGTTTTCATAAGTGTCAATCGTAAAGGAATCAGAAGCCGTTGCGCCGCTGACAAAATAATTGGTTGCTTCTTGTACTTGAATCGATGCAACAAAAGTGCCGTTTTGATACAAGTTGAAGGTAGTGTCCTCTGCATCGGTTGCAAGACTTCTCCATGAAACCAGCATGCCGTCTCCGGTATATGCCACGACAACGCCTCTGTCAAGTGCTTCCATCTGTCGCCCTTCGCCATAGGTGTTGTTGCTCTCTCCCACAATTGGCTCCAGCGGATTCGAAGCGCTTTCTTCTTGATCTGTTTCCGTTACGGTAATCGTGTCCAGATTGGGCGCGCCGTTTTCTGTCATAGAGGTTACCGACAAATAATTAACGCCTGCCTGTAATGGCAAATAAAGCATAACTTCATCCCAACTGGTCCACGCGCCGGTCACAACAAAAGCATCCTGCCAGTAGACAATCGCATTGTTGACGTTCAAATACATGGTACGATCCGCCGTTCCGCCATTGGCATAACGAAACGTTACTGCATAAACACCGTCTGTATTTACTGAACCGACCCCAAAAAGTTAGACAAAATTAGAAACCGAATTTTATGCAAAGC
>JAJQAB010000073.1 GCA_021203985.1 Ruminococcus sp.
GAGAGCGCGTTTTTCTTCTTCTTTTTGTATCAGTTCTATTGTAGCATAACATTGGACTGCAAACCGATGTCGAGATGGAAACGGAAGCCGTATTGTCAACGGAGGAAGCGCTGACTTATGAGATGCAGCATCAGGTTGCAGAAACAGAGCCAGCCGATCCACAGTCGTCTGCTGTGGATGAACCGGTGCATCAATTTATTCCGTCGCTGACGGAGTATCGTGTGCTTCAGGCGTTCAGCGATGGGGAACTAGTAAAGTCCGAAACAACCGGTACATGGCAGACCCACAACGGCGTGGATCTTGCCTGTGTGGAGGGAGCGGAAGTTTTTGCAATTGATGTTGGAACAGTATCGGAAATCTGCAATGACGCCTTGTGGGGCTATACAATTACGATTGACCATGATAACGGTATCGTGAGCCGTTATTGCGGTCTGGACGGTTCTGTCGATGTGCGTGAGGGCGACACGGTGCAAAGCGGTCAAAAAATCGGCAAGGTCGGTAACACCGCAGATATTGAAAGTGCACTGGAAAAGTATCTGCATCTGGAGGTACGGAAAAGCGGCGAAGCGATCGATCCGCTGACCTGTTTCCAATCGGATTCATAAAGCGCGAATAAAAAGAAAAAGCCATTGCTTTGCTCCGATACATCTGTCGGAGCAAAGCAATGGCCCTTCAAAAGTCGAACCGAATTTGTGGTTCGGATACATTGATTTTGTGATTTAGAGCAATACCGCACAGAGATTGTGCGTCAGATGCGCCAGCAGATTTTTCTTTAGATTGTGAAGCAACAACGAAGCAA
This sequence comes from Ruminococcus sp., assembly GCA_021203985.1. Classification (GTDB taxonomy): domain Bacteria; phylum Bacillota; class Clostridia; order Oscillospirales; family Ruminococcaceae; genus Ruminococcus_C. The sequence goes on from JAJQAB010000073.1 coordinate 800, forward strand.
TACTTGATGTATTGCAAGGAGGAACTTTACAAGATAAAGGAAAAGATGTCAGCAGATGGCGTGCAAAGACAAAGGTGGTCTTTGCGCGGTGTTGCCTTAGTCCCACTTTTGGAATTCTTCTGGGACAGAGGTCTGGAACATTTCTTGAATCTTCGCCATGCTCCATTCCTGATAGGACGCCCCTGTGCTCGAGGTGCAGTATGGCAGCCCGTGCTGTGACGCCAGTTCATCAGAATACATGCTGTAAGGGTAAAGACGTAAATTGGAGAGACTGCCATCGTCATAGTGCGTGATCACAGGGGAAACCTGTACATTTTCAATCGTTACACTGCCGTCTGCATCGACAGCAATATCGAAATCTGCAAGCTCACCGATTAGGTTGAAGTTATCGGTCTGTGCGGAAATAAAGTTTCCCAGCGAATAGAACACAAAGCCCTGCGTCCCGTCAGAGCGCGTCAGATATTCCATGGTGTGCGCCACGTGGGAATGCGTCCCGATAATCACATCCGCGCCCCACTCGATAATTTTTTGCGCAAGTTCCGTCTCGCCATCGGTCACCGTATACGTGTCTTCATTGCCCCAATGACATGTGACAATGACAACGTCTGCAATTTCATTTGCCGTGGCAATCTGCTGCTCGATCAGATCCTCTTGCGCTGTGTAAATTATTTCAAGTTCACTGTTCTCCGGCAGGGAATAGCCGTTGGTGTTTTCGGTATAGCTTAAAAACGCGACCGTTTTGCCATTGACTTCCTTGGTACGAATTTGCTGCATATCGACATAGTCGCGATAGACGCCGCAAACGAGTGTTTCCGGATGTGCCGTCATCTGTGCATCCCAATAGTTTAGGCAGGCGCTCAAACCGCTTTCGCCCTTGTCCAATAGGTGGTTGTTGCACATGGTGATAACGTTAAATTCCAGATCGATCACAGCGTCTCCCAATTCCGTGGGAGAGTTGAAGTTATAATTCGAGCCGGTTATTTCAAATCCATCGCCGCAAATCAGCGTCTCCTGGTTGATAATGTTCAGATCACCGCAAATCAGCGGCTTGATATTTTCGTAGCAGTAATCGAAGTTATACGTTTCGCCGTTTTCTGCGTGCGCTGCTGCACTCTGATAGACATACTGCTGTACCAGATTATCGCCGACAGCAACGACATGGATGTTGGCATCTTCGGCGCTTTCCGCTGCTATGCTTTCCTCCGCGTCCGTTTCCTCCTGCAGCGCGTCCGTCTGACTGGTGCTGTCGTCACTTTCCGATGCCGGCGCGTTCGCCGGAATTGCCACCTCGTCATCAATTTGACTTGTTTCACCGCATCCAGTAATGGCGAGCGCAGACATAACGGCGTATGTCAGGCAAATCAGCCGCAATGTGTTTTGATACCTCATGCAATTTCGAATCCTTCCTAAAAAATGCAAAATTTGAGTGATTTCTTTCAGTATACCATATTCTGAAAAAAATTGCAATTGTTTTCATATCTTTTTTTAATGTAGGACAAACTATGGAACAGAGAACAATGATAAGGGAGTGAATCGCATGGAAAATCAGGTGGAACAGCTCCTCCAAGAACCAATTTATGCGAATTTAGCGGAAAACCTTCGACAGATTCAAACGATTGCAGAAGGATCGTCCGATCTGTTGGTGAACGAATTTGTACTCAGTGGGTTTCCTGCCGCGCTGCTTTGCTGCGAGGGGATGCTTTCCACCTCGACAATTACAGAACTGATCCTTCGTCCGATTACGAAAATTGAATTGGAAAATCCGAGTGCGGCGCAGCTGTTTGATTATATTCAAAATCGCTGTCTGTTTTCGATTGATCGCGCACGGGCAAAGACCTATGCGGATTTATTCCGTTTTTTAAATTCGGGCTTTGCCGTTCTGCTTCTAGACGGCGCAGCTTCGGCGCTGGTGTTTGGCGTACAGGGCTATGATAAGCGCTCTGTCAGCGAGCCGTCCGGCGAAGATAATGTCATGGGTGCGAAGGACGGTTTTATTGAAGTTGTCCGTGTGAATATGTTGCTGCTTCGGCGGCGCATGAAAACACCGCAATTAAAGCTCGAGTTTTTTGTCAAAGGCAGCAAAAGTCAAACGGACTTGTGCCTTTGCTATATGGCGGATTGCGTCCCGAAAAAGCTAATTGCACAGATCAAGGCGCGACTGGACGAAATGGAACTGGAATCGATCTTATCATCGGGTTATGTCCAGCCGTTTTTAGAAAATCGAAGAGGGTGCCTGTTTGATACAGTTGGAGAAACGCAGCGGCCGAATGTGCTGTGCGCGAAACTCTTGGAAGGCAGAGTCGGACTTTTAATTGATGGAACGCCCTTTGCACTTGTGATTCCGAAGCTGTTTTGCGAAAGCTTCCAGATGATGGATGATTACTGTAATCGTTCAGCATATGCAACACTGATCCGTTGGATCAAATACGCGGCTTTTCTGGTGTCGATGCTGCTGCCGTCACTTTATCTGGCGATTGCACTGCATCACCCTGAACTATTGAACCGCACGCTGCTGTTAATTTTGGCACAGGCGGAAGAAAATGCGCCAATTTCCCTGACAGCGGAGGCAATCGGTGTGCTGCTGGTGCATGAAATTGTCCGCGAAGCGGGGCTGCGCCTTCCGAAGGCGGTCGGCGGCGCGGTTAGTATCGCTGCAGGCTTGATTATTGGAGATGCCGCCATTTCTTCTGGGTTAATCAGTACGCCGATGCTGACCGTCACTGCAATTGCCGTGATCGCCGGTTTTATCATTCCGGATTTGTCACAGAGCGTCACGCTTTTGCACTTTGCGTTTATTTTAGCGGGTGGCTTTGGCGGATTATTTGGGATCAGCTTACTTGGCACTGTCGTGCTGTTCAATTTGTATGCCGGTGAAAGCTTCGGCTTCCCGATTATGGCGCCGTTTTCACCGCTTTATCCGGGCGGAATGTGCGATACGCTCACACGCGTCAACTTCCGCAAGATGCAGTCGGGTAATTTTACCGTGGAGGAATATCATGAATAAACTGCGTTTCGGTCAATTGTTTGCGATGCTGCTGCTCAGCTCCGCTTTTGGCGCACTATGTCAGACGACTGCGCTGACGATGGAAGGCTTATTTGGCGCGGCAATCGCGGCAGCCGTACAAATTCTACTGTGTCTGCCAATGCTGCATCTCTATGCACGGGGATTTTCTTTCACATAATACGCGAAAACGCACCGGCTTCTGCCGCTTCTTTTCGCGGCCTATTGTCTCATACGCGGCGGAGTTTCATTTGTCCGTCTGTAGGGCACAACGGAAGAGCTGTCGCTTCCGTTTCAAGGAAAATTCTGGGCTGCGGCGCTGATTGCGCTGGTTTGTCTTTACACAGCATCACTCAGTATTCACGCGTTAGCGAGAAGCAGCACGCTGATTTTCGGCATTCTGCTGTTTACATTGGCTGTTTTGCTGCTTGGCACAATTCCGCAGGCGGAACCGCAAAACCTGTCGATGTCGCCGGACGACACAATTTGGCGCGGCTTTTTGCGAAGCATGCAGCATGCAGATGAAATCGTATTGCTGTTTTTGCTGCTGGACGCTGTTCAGGAAAATTATCTGCGCAGCACCGTGCAGCTGATTGTCGGAAGGTTTTGCCTTATGGCATTTCTGACACTGCTCGGCATGTCTGTTTTGGGAAGCCGCATGGCGCAGGCGCAGTATCCATTCTTTGCGATTACCACAATCTCACAGCCGTTTAGTACACAGCGCGCAGATGCACTTTACTTGTTGGTTTTCGTGATGCTCTGCGTGCTGCTGATTACGCTGTACACGGCGCTGGCGGTGCATTTGCTGCACCAGCAGTTTCCGAAGCTGCGCTATGTCAGCACGATTTGTTTGCTGATTATGCTTGCGATTTCGTGGGCAGTTGGTATCGTTCCAGTTTCTGGCATGTGGAATTTGCTTACCCTGGGCGTGTTTGTGCTGCTGATCCCGATCGGCTTTTTGGTGGCGCGAAAAAAGGAGGGACTGCTCTGTGAAAATATGGCAAAAGGGATGCGCAGGGTTTCTCAGCGCCGCGCTGCTGCTTTGCACTGGCTGTTCGGCAGTGCAGGTGCGAGATCGTGCTTATTTACAGGCGCTGGAATTCCAACGCACGGATCAGTTCGGCGTGCAGCTGCATGATTTTCAGGAATCCTCTGCAATCGCAGACGGAATCGGCGACAGTATCGAAAATGCACTGTCGCAGTCTGCTGTCGCCGTTGGAAAGGAATTATTTCTCGGTCATGTGGAACTGATTGCGTATGAAGATCCTGCGTTTAATGCAAAGCTTGATGCATGGATGGAAATGTATCGCCTGTCGCCGTCCTGCCGGGTTTTGGGACTAGCGGATGGCGAAAGTCTGGAAGAGGCGGATACGCTTCTCATTGTCGAACAGCTTCAGTATGCAGAGGAAAACGGATGTATGCCGCAGACGAATTTGTATACAATTCTGAAGGAACTTGCCGGCGCATCTGCATCTGCGGTCATGCCAATTTATTCGAACGGCGCGTTTTCTGCTGCGATCATTGCAGAAACACAGTTCCATGAAAATTTATCTGCCGATGTAATTGCTGGTTTATGCTGGCTGCGCGGCGATGCGTATCCGAGTGCAATCACGCTGCAAAACGGCGAAAATTATTTTGTCACATCGGCATCGACACAACTGACGGCATAACAGGTGGAAGATCACGCGGAGATCACGCTTTCAATTGTAATGCGTGGTGACGGCAACTTTCAGGAAGCCGCGGAAATCGTGCGGCAGCAATGTGAAACGGCAATTGCGGAAACGGTTACGCAGTGTCATGCCGATGTTTTTGGCTTGGAAGCCTGCCTCTGCAGTTAATGTTACCAGTATGTGACCGCTGTAAGCTGGGAGGAAGTGCTTTCAAATGTGACGTTTACGGTGCAAATTACAAAATTGCCGTAGTGTCCTTGCCGATGCGTTCCCAATCGGTCAGTTTCATCGTTGCACTGGCGTTTAAAGCGGCGTCTGCGCGAATGCCGGCGTCAAAAGCATAAGAACCGGCACATGCAATCATCGCACCGTTGTCACCGCAGAGAGAAAGCGGCGGCATATAAAGGGTGTAACCGTTCTTGTCGCATGCGCTTTGCAATGTACTTCGCACGCCGCTGTTTGCGGATACGCCGCCGGCAATGGCAATAGTTGTGTAGCCGTGCTCTCTTGCTGCACGAATTGTATGGGTAGTTAGGATGTCTGCGATTGTCGTCTGTACGGATGCCGCAAGATCCTCCCGACAGATTTCTTCGCCTTTTTGCTGTGCATGATGGAGCAGATTGATTACTGCGGTCTTTAAACCAGAAAAGCTGAAATCATAGGGATTTCCCGCGATCTTTGGCTTTGGCAGAGAAAAAGCCTGTGGGTTTCCGGTTTTGGATGCCTTGTCTAGGTGTATACCGCCCGGATAAGGGTATCCCATCGCACGCGCGCATTTGTCGAAGCATTCGCCGGCAGCATCGTCACGCGCTCTGCCTAGAATGCGAAAGGAAGTATAGGACATCACTTCCACCAAATGGCTGTGTCCGCCGCTGACGACAAGGCAGAGATAAGGTGGCTTAAGATCGGGGTGTGCAATATAATTGGAGGCGATGTGCCCGGCGAGGTGATGCACTGGGATCAGCGGCTTCTCTGCAGCAAGCGCTAAACCTTTTGCAAAGTTCACGCCAATGAGAAGCGCACCGATGAGTCCCGGATACGCCGTCACCGCAATGCCGTCTAAATCGGAAAGCGTTACGCCGGCATCATCGAGCACTTTTTGCACGACCCATAGAATGTTTTCACAGTGCCGCCGTGATGCGATTTCCGGCACAACACCGCCGTATTGTTTATGCTCATCGACCTGTGACGCCACGACATTCGATAAAATTTCCGTGTAATTGCGCGCAACGCTTGCTGCGGTTTCGTCACAGGAGCTTTCGATTCCTAAAATAAGCATGGAATAGGAGTCCTCCTTTTCAATCGTTCGAAGTTGCCTGTCATGCGTCTGGATGCATTTTTTCGACAGGGCTTTTTGTCATCAATAACGCGCCTTCCGTTGGATTTTGATAATATCGCTTTCGAAATCCAGATCGAACATATTCCAGAGACTGATACAGCGCAATTGACGCCTGGTTCGATTCGCGCACCTCCAACCAGAAGGAATCAGAGGAATACTGATGATGCGCCTGATGCGCCCACTGCAAAAGTGCCGCTGCAATCCCTTGTCGCCGAGCATCCGGGTGTACGGCAATTTCATCGATGCTGCGCTCTGATCCAGCCTGCGATACCACCAGATAGCCGCAAATCCGCTCCTGATCTACAGCACATTGGATGATGCTATGCTTACTCTGGAACGTTTGCAGAAGGATTGCTTCTGACCACGGGTCGGGAAACGAACACACCGCGATTTCATGAATCGCCGGAAGGTGAGCTTCGCTTGCCGGAATGAGTTTAATTCTTTGCATCATACCAGCTTGCCCCCATACTTACGTCTGCCGTCAGCGGCACTGGGAATTGCTTTTGCTGATCCTCCGACAGCGAATTTTGAATTACATGCTGCATTTCCTCGCCCAACACCTTTGCTGCCTGCATTGCATGTGCTTGCGGTACCTCCACGATTAATTCGTCATGAATCTGTAAAATCAAACGCGCGTCTGGCACGTCCTTTTGTAATCGGCTGTAGACATGAATCATTGCGAGCTTAATGAGATCCGCAGCAGTTCCCTGGATCGGCGTGTTCATAGCGATTCGTTTTCCGCTTGCCTGGACCATTTTGTTCGATGCCAGAAGCTCTGGAACGGGTCTGCGCCGCTTGAAATACGTAGAGACATAGCCGTTTCGTTTTGTCTCCTCTACGATTTTGTCCATAAATAAGCTGACCTTCGGAAATTGCGCCATATAGTTTTGGATATATTGATTTGCCTGACACACACTGACGTGAATGTCCTGCGACAGCGAAAATGCGCCCATGCCGTACAAAATGCCAAAATTCACCGTTTTTGCTGCGCTTCGCATCTGCGGCGTTACCATTTCCGGCGGCATGCCGAACACCTGCGCTGCTGTTGCCGCGTGGATATCCGCGCCGCTTAGGAACGCCGCCTGCATCTGTTCGTCTCCGCTTAAATTCGCAAGAAGCCGCAGCTCGATTTGGCTGTAGTCCGCATCCAATAGAACGCATCCTTCCTGCGCGATGAAGAACTTGCGCATGTTGCTGCCTAGTGCAGTACGAACGGGAATATTTTGTAAATTCGGCTCTGTCGAAGAAATCCGTCCGGTTCTAGTTTCGGTTTGCTTGTATTGCGTGTGAATTCGTCCGTCTGCCTGGACAGTTTTTAACAGCCCATCGACATAAGTGGATTTCAGCTTCGCGTACTGCCGCCATTTCAAAACATTGTCCACAATCGCATACTGACCGCGCAGCTTCTCTAAAATATCTGCGTTTGTCGAATAGCCGGTTTTTGTCTTTTTCCCGTGCGGTAGGTGCATTTCCTCGAACAGTACCTTGCCCAATTGCTTTGGCGAAGCAATATTGAACGTGTGTCCCGCATCGTCAAAAATCATTCGCTGTACCTCTTCGATTTGCTCCGACAAATAAACGCCGAATTCTCGCACGCCATCCTGATTAATCCCGATTCCGGTGTGCTCCATCGCGGCGAGAACAACGGTGAGCTGATTTTCGTAATGTAGCAAGGTGTCCATCTCCTGCGCCTGCACCAGCTGTAGCATCGCCGCATACAGCTTCGGCAGCGCTGCAAGGTCGGCGTGTGCACCGAGCTTTTTGAAAAAGGGCACATGATACGTAATGCACAGCCGCTCAATCTGATATTGACTTGTGGTGGAGTTCAGCAAATAGGCTGCAATTTCAGCGTCCGCAGCGGAGGGAGTTTCGCAATCCGGTGTGATGCCGTTTTCCAAAAGAAACCGATATTGCGGCTTCGCGTGAAAGGTGCAGCGCTTCTGCTGGAACATCTGCAGCCAAAGTGCATTGTCCTCGGTCCAAAAGATGGTATTCGGTGCGTTTGGATGGCTTGCACAAAGCCGCGTTCCATCGAAGAGACAGCATGGCACTGCGTCACCGTCCGTAGCTTTCCATTGCTGTAAAATTTCTGCTGTCAGTGGCAGTTCGGTGATTGTACTTTGCTCGATGAAATCGTCTGTACAATCGATCTGCGCCGTTTCTCCGATATAGCCGTTTTGCGTCAGCTTCTCTAACAGCTTTGCCATTTCGAGTTCTAGTAGGAGCGCACGGATTTGCTCCGAATCTGCCGGCTGCGGCAGATAATAGGACACATCCGTTTCAATTGGTGTATCGGTGACGATTGTGGCGAGCCATTTGCTTTGTTCTGCCGCTTCCTTGCCGGTCTGCAATTTCGTATATACCGACTTTGTCAGCGCCGCTTCGTCTAGGTGCACGTAGAGATTTTCGATTGTGCCCCATGCCCCAATCAATTTCGAAGCGGTCTTTTGCCCGATTCCTGCAACGCCAGAGATGTTGTCAGAACTGTCACCCATCAGCGCTTTCAGGTCGATCAGCGAAATCGGCGGAAAGCCGTATTCTTCCTGAAAGTGTTCTGGCGTATACGAAATCGTCTCTTTGTTGGTCGCAAGTCGAACGGTGACATGATCGCTGACGAGCTGCAGGCTGTCGCGATCGCCGGTGAGAATTTCGCAGTCTGCATTCTGTGCCGTACAAGATGAGGCAAGCGTTCCTAAGAGATCGTCCGCCTCAAAGCCGGCGCAGGTGACAACACGGATTCCCATGAGCGTCAGCAGCTGCTGGACAAGGGGAAGCTGCATCGCAAGCTCCTCCGGCATGCCCTTGCGATTCGCTTTATAGGACGCGACTACTTTATGCCGAAACGTAGACTGACGCAGATCGAACGCAACGGCAATCGCGTCCGGTTGTACATCTGCGATGTTTTTCAAGTAGATATTCATAAAGCCGAAAATCGCGTGCGTGAATATGCCCTTGGAATTGCTGAGCGGACGAATTCCATAAAAAGCGCGATTTAGAATACTGTTTCCATCAATGGCGAGTAGTTTCATAGCTGCCTCCTGCTGTGATGATATTACATGACGGCATCTCGAAATCCGCTGCCGCACATGCCTTTGCCGCATCTGACGTTGGGTCTAGTGCAGCGCTGCTATAGACAGTATAACACATTTTCCAGAAAAAAGCTAGTGCGATTTCAAAATTTCCACGGAAATCAATTTTAGTAAACAACATGTAATAATTTATCGAAGTCGACC
>JAJQAB010000102.1 GCA_021203985.1 Ruminococcus sp.
TTTTGGGTATATTTATATTATACCACATTGTCTAACTTTTGGGGAGCGGTTCATTTTTTGCGTGGTTATTTTTTGGCTGATTTTGCTGTGATTTTTTGGGAGTCGGTTCATTGACGCTGTACTGATATTTAATTTTCTTTCAGAACAGATGACTTTGTTACTCTAATTGCATTATCAACAGAAATTTTGCCAAGTGTCGTCAAAAAATATTGGACCGCTAAGCTGGTCTAAGAGTTCTGGACACGATACTGTTAAATAATTAGCAGTTTCAATTGGTGCTAATTCATAAAAATCATAGGGGGTTATTATAGTTAATGTTATATCCCAGCAGTCATCTTCCGTAACATATATTTTAGGCGAAAACATATAACTAAGCTTATAGAGCATACCTCCCACGCCATCATTCGGAGTCGTTGGAAAAACACGTGTGTTTATGGAATTCATTAAACGATATATTTCTGTTTATAATTACTTTTGAACAACAATGTAGCACCTGTTTCATCATACCCTGTAAAAGCCATAGTCACTCTCTCTGTTGTTCCATCTTCATAGTCTTTAATATACTTAATAAAATGCTCTTTTAAATAGTTTTCTATAGCTATAAGAGTCAATTTTTTATTCATTATCAATAGGTTCCCTTCTATAAACTGCTGACCTTGAAGAAAACTTTAAATTTCCCTTATTATCTGTACTTCTAATAACATCTCCAATATTCCCTCCTTTTACACGAACATTAAACATTTTGCCAAGCCTAGCACGTACAACAGAAGGCTTAAGGTTCGCATTCTCTGCTTGCGTGACTGATATATCTTTAAAAGATGGTAAATCTACAAGGGCAAAATCTACACATATTGGCTGATTTTTTGCTTCCATCTCCAGTGCTGATAAAGCGGACTAATAATCAAATGGATTCTGCTTATATAACTTTTCAAGTATTGTAATAAGATAAACGTTTACTGTACATCCTTTTTCAGCTGCATCCTTTTTTAACGAATTGAATAGGTCATCATCGATAGAAAGGTTTATTCTTTGTGCCATAATAAGAACCTCCATAAAAAATCATTCAGAATTGTATTGTGCAACCCTGTCAAGTGATTTTTCAATTTTTGTATAAATGAACAAAACAATATGCTTTACTACGCCTTTCGCTTATTTAAAATGCATCATAATCGTCCTGCGTAGCAATCTCGGCATACTTGCAATCGTCATTTCTGTTTTCAGCATACATATCGTTAGTTAAACCAATGACGAGCAATTCAATGTCTATCATCGAAAGCCCTAGTTGGACATATCTCAGCAGAAAAAGCAGTGTATTCATCACTCGGTCAGTTGCACCCCGAGCGACAGCGAAGAAGTACCTTTGGGGCAATGATGTTTTTTAGCAGTCGACTACGTTTCCATATTCAGCCCCCACAGTTCTAAAAGCTGTGGTAAAACTTCATAAATGGAGAATATCCCAAACTGCATCATCGTTCAAATCCAGACGATGGCTCACGTCGAACAGATTCCAAATTCGGTTTGTGCTGTGGAGATTCGTTAGGCAGCTTTTTCCAATTGTTCAAATTTAGCGGATGTTTATTATGGTGGTACACAAGAAAATTGGAACGAAATTCCTATTGCAGGAAATGCGGATTATTTTAGTTTACAAGAACTTAAGGCTGTGGTGATTCACTGCAGCGATGGGATAATTGACGATTCTCTGGGCACCACGATTACCACAACTGCCATCACACTCCCTACCGGCGATGACTCGATCACAATCCAAAGACGCCTACAACGCACTTGTCGCGTACTCGAAAACCTCCGCCGGCGGCGAGCCGAGTTGGGACTGATGCGCGGGTGCAGACGAATGGACTGCAAATCGAACGAAATTTTTTACGAATGGACAATCAATACTTAACTTTGAAAAATCCGACTTGCTGTATGCAGGACGGATTTTTTGTGTTATTATTAAAGAAAGGTTTTCCTTTTTTTGAAAAAATACCACAAATCCGCGGTGTTTCGCGAAAGCGATGCACCCCTCACTCCACCCCAGCAGGCAGAACAACGGTGAACGTCACGCCGTCCGTTTGGTTCTCTGCAAATACACGTCCTTTGTGCAGTTCTACAACGCTTTTGACGATCGCAAGTCCTATGCCATTGCCACAGCTGGCGTGCGACTCCTCCGCCTGATAAAATTTCCTCCAGATTTTATCAATGCGATCCGGTGGAATCTGCTCGCCGACATTGGTGATCGCAACGCGAATTTGCTCCGCATCCTTTGTGATTTCCACTGTAATTGTGCTGCCGGAATTCGCAAACTTAATGGCGTTGCTCAGCAAATTCACCCACGCTTGCGCGAGCATCTCTTTGTTTGCCACAATTGTATATTCGTCAAATTCGACTTGAAAGTACAGATGCTTTTGCGTCCACTGATCGTAAAGCATTAAAATATTCGAGCGCAGCTGTTCTGACAGATTATACGCGGAAGTGTTTGTCAAGATGGTTTGATTTTCCACTCTTGTCAAATTCAGCACACGATTCGCCATGTCCGATAAACGCAGCGATTCTTCTTCGATAATTGCGAGATAATCATCCTTCTCCTCGTCCGAAAGATCGCCCACACGCAATAGCTTTGCGAAGCCTGCAATCGAAACGATCGGCGTTTTAAACTCATGTGAAAAATTATTGACAAAGTCACTGCGCAGCATCTCCGTTTGTGCAAGCTCTTCTGCAGTTACGTTAAAGCTCTGCTCCACATTTCGAAAGGTCGGGTTGTTGGAATATGGCTTTGCAAAGTGGATCCGCGCCTTAAAATTTCCCTTCGCAAGCTGCTCCAACTGATCAACGAGCTGGTTGGCCGGTTTCAGAGAAACTCTGCTCATAAAAAATGTGATAAGAAATCCAATGACCGTGCTGATGAGTGCCATGAAAAAGAACACGCTGCTTAAATTCGGCGTATCGCTCACCGATTGCATCACGCCAAAATATAGCAGAATATGCACGATGCCAACTACAAGCAGCACCGCAGCAGTAATAATCGAAAAGACAAAGAAACTCATCGTAAAAATCAACGAAAACTGCTGCTTGTGTACTTCTTTTTTCTGATGCTTCATATTTTTTTAACCGCCTTGTATCCCAGCCCGCGCACCGTTTCGATTTCAAATTCTTCCCAGCCATCGAAACGTTTGCGCAGTCGCCCGATGTGTACGGTTACAGTTTCCCAGCCGGTTTCGCTGTCCGACCCCCAGATTTCATCCATCAGCTGAATGCGCGTGAAAATCTGACCCGGATAAGAGAGCAGCTTATACAGCAGCAGAAATTCCTTCTGCGGCAGCGTCTGCACTTCGTTTCCCTTTGTCACCGTCAGCGCTTGATAATCGATCATAACATCGCCGATCACGATTTTCTGTTCGCTTACAATTTTGGAACGGCGCAGCAGCGCTTTGATCCGTAGGCAGAGCTTTTCTGCGTCAATGGGCTTTGTGATATAATCGTCTGTTCCCACAAGGAAGCCTTTCTTTTCATCTTCTGGCAGAATCTTTGCTGTAACCATCAAAATCGGCAGTGTACTGTTTCCCTCACGCAGAATTTTCGTAAAGGCATAGCCATCCATGTTCGGCATCATGATATCGAGTACGACCAAATCGATGTGCGTGCTGTCTAATACGTCAAGCGCTTCCTCACCATTGCAAGCGGTCGTCACAGTGTAATTTACGTTTTGCAAAATTGCTCTTAAAAGCTTTCTTGAGTGCGGATCATCATCCACCACTAAAATATGAAACATGGTAAAAAGTTCCTTTCTTGTATTACGATACAATTATAATTTATATTTTATCGCAGTAAGATAAACTGAATCAAAACGCGCCAGTGCTCTCATTATACGCTTTTTTCTGATTTTCGTCAAATTGTTTCGTTTCAGTTTAGATTTCTGCTTTACGATAATAATTGTTAGATAAATTCCGACAAAGCGTGTTGCCGTTTCTTTTGAATGAAAATGGAGTGAAAATTTATGTGTAAAATTGGATTGGTATTAGAAGGCGGTGCGTATCGTGGTATTTTTACCGCTGGCGTGCTAGACGGTCTGCAAAAGCATAATATCACCTTCCCTTATATCATTGGCGTTTCGGCAGGTGCTGGAAATGCAACAAGTTTTGTTTCCAAACAAAACGGCAAGATAAAGCATGTCATCACCGAACAGAGCGCATCATCACACTATGGCATCAAGCAAATGCTGCACAGTAAAAAAATATTGGATACCGATGGCATTGTGCAGGATTATTTTTATCATCAGTTTCCCTTTGATTTTCAGACTTTTTTTGCATCGGATACCGAATGCGAATTTGTCCTCACCTGTTGCGAAACCGGACAAGCAGCCTACTTCAGCGCAGAGGGTTCGGAACAGCGTCTGCTGACACTGACAAAAGCAACGTGCAGCTTGCCGATTCTCTGCAAGCCGGTTACACTGAATGGGCGGTGTTATTTAGATGGCAGCCTGACAGATTCTGTGCCAGCAGAGTATGCCCTGCAAAATAAATGCGACAAGGTTGTGGTTGTGCTGACCCGAAAATGGCAGGAAGATCCACCGACCGATTATTCGTATCTGCGACCGATTCTACAGATCAACTATCATGCACAGTACCCAAATCTGGTGGACGCGATGATGCAGCGGAAGGAAGTCTATGAAAAGCAAATGGAATCCTTATTCGATTATAAACGCAGTGGAAAGGCGTTTGTGATCCAACCGGAAAGCATGCACATCAGGCACTTCGAGAAGGATCTGCAAAAGGTGAACGCCTACTATGACCACGGGAAGGAAGTTATAGAGCGACAGTTCGATCAGCTTTGTGCCTTTCTACACGCATCATGAGGCGGTATCTTAAAAATGTCTGGAATGCCATCTTTATCGGCATCATGCATGGTATCTTCTTTTTATTTGGCATAGGCGTGCGTCTGATTTACCGTGGACGAATCGTCTACACCGACCCTGCGGCAAAGGCTGCCATGCAGCATGGCGCAATTCTGATTGCCAATCACAAAAGCCACAAAGACGGCTTTTTTGTACCGCAAATGCTTTGGCGGAAAAAGGTCTATGTGTTAGTCACAAGCAAATGGTACAATAAAAAGCTCCTGCATCCGATGTTTACGCACCTGCGCTATATTCCCATTGACCTACAGCAAGTAGACAGCAGCTGGATCGTACAGACGGAAGCTGCCTTAAAAAAAGGCGCGTGCGTTCTCATTTTTCCAGAAGGAAAGCTCGAAACAAACGGTGTGCCGGAAGTGTTCCGTGCCGGTTTTTTGCTGCCGGCAAAGCACCAGCATGTGCCGGTCGTCCCGATGGGAATTGTGGGGGATTATCGTCCGTTTCACAAGCAGATGCTTGTTGTCGGCGTTCCTTTATCGCCGGATTTCCACGGAAAGGACAGACAGTCCGCAATTCTCGAGCGCGAATCGGAGCGGTGTAAGGAACAGGTGTTTGCGCTGACAGAGTGGAAGGATACGCAAAAACGCTGATCACCCATAAGCCTTATGGGATCAAATATATGGAAGGTGGTACTGCGGATCACGTGAAGCCGCCATAGGCGGTCACAAGTTGCGGTGCTGCCCGGAAAGAAAGGAAAGAAGGATTATGAACCAACAGGAAATTGCAGAGAAAATCAAAGCACTTCTTTGTACGCAGCTTGGCATTGAAGCGGAGGATTTGACAAACGAGATCCCGCTGTTTGCCGATGCACCGGAGGGCTTGGATTTGGATTCCATCGATTCATTGGAAATTATCGCAGGGATTGACGAGGAATTCGGCGTATCCATGACCGGGGTCGAAAAAGAAGTGTTTTATAATGTTAATAGCCTGGCTGCTTACGTTGCAGCGCACATCGCATAAGTGGTGAAAAAAAAGGGCGGCATCGCGCAAAACCGTTCGGCGGTCTTTGTATGACGTTGCCAAAATGAACGACGGCATTTTCTGTAATAGACAATGCCGCTTTTTTAGAAAGGGAATGAGCACACCATGACAAAGAATGAAAATCGCTGTGTTGTAACTGGACTTGGACTGATCAGCGCGATTGGGAACAATGTAGCGGAATGCTGGGAAAACGTCAAGAAAGGCGTCAGCGGCATTGCCGAAGCAACTGCTATCGATACCACAGATTGCTATGCCCACTTTGCGGCACAGGTACAGGACGATTCGCTGGAGGATCTGCCGGATGCGGAGCAAATGGATCGATGCGTAAAGCTGTGTATCAAGGCGTCTGGTGAAGCACTGGAAGATGCTGGTCTAACCGATCTCGGCGATCAGACAAGCGCCAGCGTGATTATGGGCAGCTGTATCGGCGGTGTGTCCAGCGTAGAGCATTATTACCGAAACGGCAGACCTGCCGCGGACGTTCCAAAGATTCCGATTGCGGCAATTGCACCGGCGGTGGCAAAAACCTATCACGCAGGCGGCGTTGTCACCAATATTGCCAATGCCTGTGCTGCCGGTACGATTAGCATTGCTTATGCATGTGATCTGATTCGCGCGGGAAAAGCGGAGGTTGTAATCGCCGGCGGTACAGACGCCCTTGCGTCAATTCCATTTGCCGGATTTCTCTCGCTCCACGCCCTGAGCGAAGCCCCTTGTTCGCCGTTCAATCATTGCAGTGGCATTACCCTTGGAGAAGGCGCAGGCGCGATCATCATTGAGTCCTACGCACACGCTATGCAGCGGAAAGTGCGGATCTATTGCGAGGTACTGGGCGCAGGGATCAGCAGTGACGCGTATCATATCACTGCGCCGCGTCCAGACGGTGCAGGACAAATGTACGCCATCCGGCAATGCATGAAGCAGTCCGGAATAACGCCGGCGGAGGTCGACTATATCAATGCCCACGGCACAGGAACGGCAAAAAATGACGAGGCGGAATTTCTCTCGCTGCATACGATATTTGATACGGAAAATCCGAGCCTTTCCGTATCGTCTACCAAATCGATGGTCGGGCACTGCCTTGGTGCAGCCGGTGCGGTGGAAGCTGTCTTTTCTATTCAGGCACTCACCGAAGGCATCGTTCCGCCAACGGTTGGCTATACAGAAGCAGATTTACCGTGCTTGCAACAGCGTGCCGGACAGATGGACTTTTGTCCGAATCAGGCAAAGCACAAGTCGCTGACTACCGTCATGAGCAATTCCTTTGCATTCGGCGGCAACAACGCAAGTATCCTGTTTTCGAAGAAGCCCGGCAATCTCACGCTCCCCGAAAAGCAGGAACGGATTTATTTAACCGGAATCGGAGTGGTTTCGCCTTTGGGAAATCATCTTGACAGCTTGATTGCACAATTCGCCGCAAAGGTACCGATGCGCAGCAAAAGCGCAGAAAGCCGTATCGACCGCAGTGACTTTGCCGCGTATGGCTTAAAATCTTCATTTTACCGTAAGCTCGACACCTTCAGCCAACTGCAGGCAGGATCGGGGATGCAGGCGCTGCAGGATGCAAACTATCTGGTGACCGATGAAAATGCAACAGACATTGGTATTGTTGTCGGCACTTCCGATGGACCGCTTTCTACCATTTGTCATTATCAGGAAAATCTGTTTGAAAAAGGAACGGCAGGCGGCAGCGCGTTTCAATTTCCGAATACAGTCTATAATGCCGCAGGCGGCTATCTTTCAATCTGCTCTGGCATTCGCGGTTATCATGCCACACTGACAAGCGGTATCCAGTCTGGTTTGGCTAGTCTCGCCTACGCAGTACAAATTCTGCGCAGCGGTCAGAGCAAAGCAATCTTGGCAACCGGAACGGATGAGAACAGCGAAATTGTCACGGAATTTTACGAAAAGCTCGGTTGTTTTGCCGCGGACGGCGCGTTTCATTTATCGGACGGAAGTACGAGTATTTTGCTCGAACAGGAAAGCAGCTGCCGTGCTAGACATGCGACACCTTACGCCGAAGTTCTGGGCTACGGAATGGCATGCAAAGCAACCGACTTCGCGCAGCTTGCTTGCTCTGAATCGGCATGTGAACAGGCGATTTCTCTCGCACTGCAGGATGCCGGCATTTCTGTGGACGAAATCGATGGTGTTATTGGATTTGCAGACGGGCTTCCTGTCGTCCAACAAATTGAAGCCGAAGCGCTTACGCATACATTCACAAACTGTCTGCCCGTCTTTCATGTACAGTCGATTGCCGGCGAAGGCAGAGCCGCGACCGCAGCACTCTCGGCTGCCTATGCAGCACTGATGCTTTCCGGCAAGCTCGGGGAAATCGTGGCGTGTGACAACGGCATTGCAATTGCCGCAAATTTGCTGCACACGCTTTTGATTCTTTCCTACAGTATGAACGGCGGACATACCGCAATCATTTTATCGAAAGCTCAAGAACAGGAGATGTGAAATATGAAAACGGCAGTGATTACAGGCGCTTCCCGTGGGATCGGTGCAGCATGTGCAAAGCGCCTTGCGAGTGATGGCTATCAGGTTGTCATCAACTATAACCACAGCGAGCAGCAGGCACAATCTGTATTAGACGAAATTCAAAAGAACGGCGGAGACGGCATGCTGTTTCGCGCAGATGTCACAAACCAGGATGCAGTAAAAAGCATGATGCAGGCAGCGCAAAAAGCATATGGACAGCTGGACGTGCTGGTCAACAATGCTGGGATCGTGCAGGATGATTATCTGTTGATGTTAAATTCCGAAAGCCTAGATCGCTGTATGGATCTCAATGTAAAGGGCTATTTTTATTGTGCACAACAGGCGGCTTTAAAAATGTTTCGCAAAAAGAAAGGCGTGATTGTCAATCTCTCTTCGGTCAGCGCACAAATGGCACTCGCCGGGCAGAGCGTGTATAGTGCAACAAAAGGCGCCGTAAACGCAATGACGCAGACGCTTGCGAAAGAGCTTGCATCTTATGGCATACGAGTCAACGCGATTGCGCCTGGCTTTGTAGAAACGGAAATGCTGGACGCCGTGCCGGAGGAAAAACGCAGCGCCTATCTCGATGCCATTCCATTGGGCAGATTCGGACAGGCGGAAGAAGTGGCGGACTTCGTTGCAATGCTCTGCGGCAAACAGTGCGCCTATCTGACGGGTCAGACAATTGTATTCGATGGCGGACTTTCGCTGTAAGGGAGTGCTTTTAGAATGGAACAGCAAAGAAATTGGACTTGGGGCAATCCGAAGCACAAAAAAATTTATGTGATAAACGGCAGCCCACACAAGAATGCAAGTGGTACGCTGCAAGTGACAAAGGCTTTTCTCAAAGGCATTGAAAGTCACGGGAATTGTACAACGGAATTCGACACGTTGTCGGATATGAGTGTAAAGCCTTGTACCGGCTGCTTTTTCTGCTGGGGACGAAACAATGGCACTTGTGTCATAAATGATGACATCCCGGCAATCAAACAAAAAATCCTGGATGCAGATGTCATAATCGGAAGCTATCCGCTCTATTTTTTCAGCATGCCGGGCACAGTAAAGACGCTAAACGATCGCTTGCTGAGCATCATGCTCCCTTATAGCGGCAAAAAAATAGTAAAAGGTGAACCCTTTCACAAATTTCGCTATGACATGCATGAAAAAAGGTTTCTGTTAATTTCAACATGCGGTTTTAATGATGTCATGCCGACATATGAGCCACTGCTGAAGCAATATGACTGTATCTTCGGAAATGATGGCTATCAGGCATTACTTTGCCCACAGGGGGAGGTGTTCTCCAATCCGAAATTGCAAGACAAAGTAGATGTCTATCTGGAAAAATATACGGCAGCCGGTGTAGAATTTGCAGAGCATGGCGTAATTTCAGCCGAAACGATCCAGCACCTGCAAACACCGATTTTCAAACAAAGGCAATTTGAACTGTTGGTTGAAAAGTTTTGGTACGATGAGATTAAGCGCGGCGAATGAGAAAAACGACAGCTTACCGCCACACCACGTACCGTGAATTTCTTCGAATGTACCTTGCATTCCACCCGAAAATATGCTATACTAAAGCTAGTAGGAATTTCAATTAAAGCGAGGTAAGATCACATGAGTAACTTCAAACCCATTCCGATTGGTGTAGAG
>JAJQAB010000035.1 GCA_021203985.1 Ruminococcus sp.
TTGGGTATATTTATATTATACCATATTGTCTAACTTTTGGGGAGCGGTTCAGTTTCCCACGGCTGTGTTTTTTGTATGTCGCCTTAGTTTTTCATCTCAAACTGCTCGCCGAGCAGGTCGCGGTTTGCGTCCAAGATCGGCTGAATGCACTGCGCCACGAACTCCTCGGTCTGCTGTGTGCTGCGCCCGGTGAAGTTCTCCGGCTGCAAAATCTTGTCCAGCTCCTCAGAGCTAATCATGAAGTCCGGATCTGCCAGGATCATGTCGCACAGGTCATTTTCGAGACCCTCTTCCTTGACGTGCTTGCCGGCGATCATAGAATATTCCCGAATCTTCTCGTGGAGTGCCTGGCGGTCGCCGCCCTTCTTGACGGCGTCCATCATGATGTTTTCCGTTGCCATAAACGGCAATTCGCACATCACGCGCTGGCGGATCATCTTCGGATAGACTACCAGCCCATCGGTGACGTTCAGCATAATGTTCAAGATTGCGTCCACTGCCAAAAACGCCTCCGGTACGGAAACGCGCTTGTTTGCGGAGTCATCCAGCGTCCGCTCGAACCACTGCGTTCCAGCGGTGAATGCCGGATTGAGACTGTCGATCATGACATAGCGCGACAGAGATGTGATCCGCTCGCAGCGCATCGGGTTGCGCTTATATGCCATTGCCGAAGAACCGATCTGGGTCTTTTCGAACGGCTCTTCCATCTCCTTGAAGCTCTGGAGCAGACGCATGTCATTGGAGAACTTGCTGCACGACTGTGCGATGCCGCTGAGCGTTGCGAGAATCTGGGCGTCAATCTTCCGCGAATAGGTCTGTCCCGACACTGGCACAACGCCATCAAAGCCCATCTCCTGCGCGATTTTCTGTTCGAGCAGCTTCACCTTCTCCGTGTCGCCCTCGAACAGCTCCATGAAGGACGCCTGTGTACCGGTCGTACCCTTCGACCCGAGCATCTGCAGTGAGGCAATGCGGTACTCCAGTTCCTCGAAATCCATGCGCAGCTCGTTCATCCAGAGCGTGGCACGCTTTCCGACTGTGGTCAGCTGTGCTGGCTGCAGGTGCGTGTATGCGAGCGCCGGCATGTCCTTATACTGCATCGCAAATTTCGACAGGTTCGCCAGCACATTGATCAGCTTGCGCCGTACGATCTGCATCGCGTCACGCATGATGATGATGTCTGTGTTGTCGCCTACATAACAGGACGTTGCGCCGAGGTGGATGATGCCCTTCGCGTTCGGGCAGACCTGTCCATACGCGTAGACATGGGACATGACATCGTGACGGTGGCGCTTCTCCTCTGCTTCCGCCACGTCATAATCGATGTTGTCGATATTGGCTTCCAGCTCGTCCACCTGTGCCTGTGTCACCGGCAGACCCAATTCCATTTCCGCCCGTGCGAGTGCCACCCAAAGTCTGCGCCAGGTGGTAAACTTCTTGTCCGCCGAAAAGACGTGCTGCATTTCCACGCTGGCATAGCGCGTGCAGAACGGACTCTCATAGCTTGTTGTGTTTCGCATCGTTTTTCCCTCTTTCTGTGTTCGGGGCGCAGCTGCCGCGTCCCTATTTCTCCGCCACGAAGAACAGCCGCGGAAAACGGAAGATCACCGTGCCGTCCTTTTGGGTCGGATAGGCGCCCTTGACTTCGTGCAGGACTGCCTGTACAAAGCCCTCGCGTTTCTCCGGATGGAACGCTTCCAAATACGGGCGGAGTCCCGCGCCGCAGTACCATTCCACAATCGCTTCGTGCGATGGCATATGGTGGTAATAGGTCGTCTGCCAGAGGTGAAAATCGGTCGCCTCCTCTGAGAGCAGATCGTAGTAGGTTGAGCCGGTCAGGTGATAGACCGGACGCGGCCGGAGGAAGTTGTCCTTCCAGCGCGGCGACTCGACAAGGCGCAGAATGATCTTGTGGATCGATTCGCCGTAATTCATCGGAATCTGCACCGCAAGCACGCCGTGCGGCTGGAGCATGCCGAGCAGACTGCGGATCATCGCCGGATGATCGGGAATCCATTGCAGGCTGACGTTCGAAAAGACGATATCGTAGCCATCGCCGAGTTCGGACAGTTCCTTTTGCGCGTCACACTGCCGGAAGGTCAAATCCGGACAATGCTTGCGCGCTTCGCGCAGCATCTCCGCGGAAGAATCTACACACAAGATGTACGCATCTGGGTAGCGCTGCTGCAATACCGCAGAGCCTGCCCCCGTGCCGCAGCTGATCTCGACAATTTTTTGCGGATGTTCCAGTGAAATGCGCGCGGTCAGATCAATTGCAGGGCGCGTGCGCTGCTGTTCAAATTTCAAATATTGTGCTGCACTCCAATGTTCCATGGCTGTCATGACTCCTTGCTGTCGATCTCTACGGGCTGAATTTGCCAGATGTTTTCCGCATAGTCCACAATCGTGCGGTCAGAACTAAACTTTCCTGCGTGACAAACGTTCGCCCACTGCTTTTTCGCAAAGGCGTTGCGATCGCGGTAGTCGAGGCTGCAGCGCAGCTTTGCTTCCACATAGGATTCGAGGTCGCCGAGCAGATAATAGTGATCGGGTGCGTGCCAGCTTGCGCCATCGAGCAGCGCATAGTACAACTCGCGGAAATCGCCGCTGCCGCCGTCAGAAAACGTCCCGTCAATGAGCGTTTCCACCACGCGCCGGATCTTCGCGTTTTCGGCGAAAAGCTTCCGGCTGTCATAGGTCGGCAGGATCGCTTCGAGATCCTCCACGCGCGCGCCGAAGATATAGTTGTTCTCCTCGCCGGCTTCCTGTGCGATTTCGATATTTGCCCCGTCATACGTGCCGAGTGTCACTGCACCATTGAGCATCAGCTTCATGTTGCCCGTACCGGACGCCTCTGTGCCGGCGGTCGAGATCTGTTCGGAGACATCAGCAGCGGCAACGAGCTTTTCTGCATAGGATACGTCATAGTTGGTGACGAATACGACTTTGAGCAGTCCCGAAACCTCCGGGTCGGCATCGATCATCTTCCCCACCTCGTGGATAAAGCGGATGATTGCCTTGGCTCTGCGATAGCCTGGAGCGGACTTTGCGCCGAAGAGGAATGTGGTCGGCGTGAAGTCGGTAATGCTGCCATCCTTTAGTCCGAAGTAAATGTACAGAATCGAGAAGGCGTTCAGCAGCTGGCGCTTGTACTCGTGCAGACGCTTAATCTGGATGTCGTAAATCGATGTCGGATCGATCGTGACGCCCTCGCACTTGGCGATATACTGTGCAAGCTGTTCCTTTTTCGTCTGTTTCACCGCGATAAAGCGTTCCATCACCGCTGTATCGTCCGCATCGCTTGCCAGCACCTTCAGGCGGTCGAGATTCGTCACCCACGCGTCCGAGCCAGCGCGCTCGGTAAGCAGCGCCGACAGCTCCGGATTACAGAGCGCCAGCCAACGCCGCTGGGTAATGCCGTTGGTCTTGTTCTGGAAACGCTCTGGGTAGAGCTGATACCAGTCCTTCAGCACCGCGCTCTTGAGAATCTCCGTGTGAATCGCCGCAACGCCATTGGTGTGTGCGCTCACATAGACCGCGAGATGCGCCATGTGCACCATACCATTCTGCACGAGCTTCATGCGCTCCATCTGCGCCTTGTCCACGCCCTTTTGATACATTTCGTTCATAAACTGCTCTTCGATGCGCAAAATAATCGCATAGACCTCCGGCAGCAGCTCCTCGACCAGATGGCAGTCCCACTTTTCGAGCGCTTCGGGCATTACCGTGTGGTTGGTGTAGTGGAAAATCTGCTGGCAGAGTGCGAACGCCTGTTCGAACGTCATTCCGTTTTCCGGCAGCGTCAAAAGCCGAATCAGCTCCGGAATCGAAATCACCGGATGCGTGTCGTTGAGCTGCACTGCCAGGTGATCCGCGAGGTGGTCGAGCGAGCCGTACGCTTCTCGGTGCTGCCGCAGGATGCTCTGGAGTGACGCGGAACAGAAGAAATACTGCTGCTTGAGCCGCAGCTTTTTCCCTTCCCAAGTGTCGTCATTCGGATAGAGTACGCGCGAGATGTCCTCGGCATAGACCGTTTCGGCTGCCGCCTCCAAATATTTCTGCTGATTGAACAAATCAAAGTCAAACGATTTCACCGGTTCCGCCTGCCACAGGTGCAGCGTACTGATGTGGCTCGTCTTACATCCAATCACCGGCATATCATAGGGCACAGCGCGCACCGTCTGATCCCGATACTGCACAAGCACGGCATCCTCTTCTTTGCGTACGGACCAGGCATCGCCGTATGCCGTCCAGTCGTCCGGTGCTTCCTTCTGGCAGCCGTCCTCGAACGACTGCCGGAACAGCCCGTAGCGATAGCGAATCCCATAGCCATCAAGCGGGATGTCACGCGTTGCGGCGCTGTCGAGGAAACATGCGGCAAGGCGTCCAAGTCCGCCGTTTCCAAGTGCGGCGTCCTCAATCTCCTCCAAATCAGACAGCGAAATGCCCAGTTCAGCAAACGCCGCCTTCGCCTGATCCATCAGATCCAGCACCAGGAGGTTGTTATACACCGCACGCCCGACCAAAAATTCCATCGAAAAATAGCAAGCGCGGCGCGTCTGCACATGTGCGCGCTGGCTCTTCGCCCAGTTCGGCGCGATTTCGTGCATCAGCGTTTCACCGAGCGCCTGGTGCAGCTGATGCGGTGTTGCGTTCTTCGGATCAATCCCCTGCAGTGCGCCGCAGAGCGCGTCTTTCAGTTGTTCCTTCGTCATCATGATCGTTTCCCTCTGCTTCTCCCGCTTTCATAGCGTTGTTTTCTGGTTCCCCATGCATCGCGGCTCTCTTCGTCCACGGCGTGCGGAGTCATTGCGTCTGGCGTGCGGTCTTTCTGATTGCTGATTGCCTGAATCGCACCCCGTGGCACGCTTTCGCCCGCTTCAATCACCGTCTGCTGTGCGATCCGCTCGTTCAAAATTATCGCAACCCGGTCGTTGGATTTGCGTTTCAGTGAGCGGTCAGCGTGGCATTTCGGCATTTCCGGCAGGCGGTTATACAATTCGTTCATGTGGAAGATCCACTTCGCAAGGCGTCCGGTGAAGTCGGTATTAAGTGTGCGGTACTGCCAGTTGCTGCCAACCGTGGATGGCGTATTCATCCGCCCATCTGCGCCGACATCCAAAAAGTCCTGCATCTGTGCCACCGCAAGTTCCGCAGTACTGCTCCAGACCGCACGGATGATTTCGGTCGGCAGATCCGTGACATTCCGGCAGTGGAGATAGCGCTTCGCGAACGTGACCGCCTGTGTAGACGCCTCCTGCACCCAGCCGCGCAGTGTCATATTATCGTGCGTGCCCGTATATGCCACGCAGTGTGTCGTTTCAAAGTTCTGCGGCAGGTATTCATTCTTCGCATCGCCGTCAAAGGCAAACTGCAGCACCTTCATCCCGGGAAAACCGGTGTACTGCAAAAGCGCACGCACCTGGGGCGTCACGAATCCGAGATCCTCCGCGATAATCGAGATATTGCCCAGCTTGCGTTCCACCGCGTCAAACAGTGTCCGTCCTGGACCAGGCTGCCAAAGACCAATCTCTGCGGTCGTCATGCCAAAGGGCACGGCGTAATAGCTCTCGAAGCCGCGGAAGTGGTCGATCCGTACCGTGTCGTACATCGTGGTCGCGCGTGCAAGGCGGTCGATCCACCAGCCGTAGCCCATTGCGCGGTGATAATCCCAGTCGTAGATCGGATTCCCCCAGAGCTGACCTGTCTCGGAAAATTCATCCGGTGGACAGCCAGCCACGACCTTCGGTGTGCGCGTATCGTCAAGCTGGAACAGTTCTGGGTGCGCCCAGACGTCTACGCTGTCATATGCCGCATAAATCGGAATATCCCCGATCAGCGCGATATTTTTCCCGTTGCAGTAGGACTTGAGCATATACCACTGCTGATAGAACCAGTACTGCAGCACACTGTAGAACGCGACATCGTCCGAATACTTCTTTTTCGCTTCCCGCATTGCTTCTGGCTCTTGCATCGCCAGACCCTGTTCCCACTGATACCACGGCTTTCCGTCATTTGCGTCCTTGAGCGCCATAAACAGCGCGTAGTCCTCGAGCCAGACGCTTTCCCGATGCAAAAATTTCTGATAGTCCTTGTCAGTTTGGTCGAACCGCGAGAACGCCATGCGCAGTACCCGGAAACAGTAGTTGTAAACGCGCACATAGTCCACGCGCCGTGGATCTGTCCCCCAGTTGATGGTTTTATACTCCAATGGAAGCAGATAGCCTGCCGCTTCAAGCCGTTCGAAGTCGATGAAATAGGGATTGCCGGCGTTGACCGAAAACGACTGATAGGGCGAGTCACCGTAGCTGGTCGGTGTCAGCGGCAGAATCTGCCACGCCTGGACACCGCTGTCCGCCAGGAAATCCACAAACGCACATGCCCCATCGCCCAACTTACCAATGCCGTAAGATGACGGGAGACTGGAGATATGCATTAAAATGCCATTTTTTCGCATGTTTTTTTGTTCCTCCTCAAAAATAACCGAAAACAGTTCTTACTGAAAGTATTACCCGTGCCGTGCAGCCAGCGTTTCGCGTGCATAATTGCCGGAAAAGCGTACAGAATACCGTCATGTGCGAATGTGCTGTATGTACGCGTTCGCAGCCCGCAAGAAGAAAAGGAGATGACGCCAATGCGCATTCGCTGCAGTGAGCTTTCCTGGATGTTCTTGCTCGGCTGTTTTGTCTATAGCCTGTTAGAGATTACCGCGCGCGGCTATATGCACTGGACCATGACGCTCACCGGCGGTACAGTAGGTGTGCTGTTATACCTGCTGCACGCCCACGCACCGCCACACACCTGGCTTCTGCAATCTCTCTGCGGTACGGCAATGATCACCGCCGTAGAAATGGTGGTGGGAACGGTCGTGAACCTTCGGCTCGGGTGGAGCATCTGGGATTACAGCAGCGTCCCCTGGAATCTCTACGGTCAGATCTGTCTGTCGTTTTCCGCACTCTGGTTTCTGCTCTGTCTGCCAGCGTTTGGAATTTGCATCCGCGTCAGGCACCGGTTCTGTGCGGTCACGTAACACACTTTCCGCCCGTTTCTCTGCGCCGCAGGATCTGCACGGTTTATGCCTTGATTATAGCATATTTTCCCGTGCTTTGCAAGAGACTTCACAAAATATATCTTGTATGTTTAAAAAAGCTTGTACGATTTCTCTAAAAATCGTACAAGCTTTTTATAAGTTATCGGATTCCTGCGTGACACGTCCATTGCCGCGCGGCATCATTTTTACATCAGCTTACAAATCCGGTTCGAGAACGCCACCGGATCTTCCACCGGCATGCCGGCGATCAAAAGCGCCTGGTCATACAAGAGCTTTGCATACTCTGCGAGCTGCTCGGCATCTGACGCCTGCAGATCCATCAGCTTCTGGTAGATCTCGTGATTCGGGTTCAGCTCCAGTACGGTATTCGCCTGCACCTGTCCGCCCTCGCTGCTGGGCATTGCGTTCAGCGTCTTTGCCATCTCCATCGAGAGGTCGCCCTCGCTCGACAAGCAAACCGGATGCGACTTCAGCCGGCCGGAGAGCTTCACGCTGCCGACCTTGCCTTCGAGCGTTTTCTGCATCACCTCCAGCAGATCCTTGCTCGCCTCCTGCTTTTCTTCGAGCGTCTTCTTCTCCTCGTCCGTTTCCAGATCGAGCTTGCTGTCGAGCACCGACTGGAACGCCTTTTCCTGATAGGTCTGCATCATCCGGATTGCGAACTCATCCACATTCTCCGTGAAATAGAGGATCTCATAGCCCTTGTCCTTAACCTGCTCGGTCTGCGGCAAAAGCTCGATGCGTGCGATGCTCTCGCCGGCAGCGTAGTAGATCTTGTCCTGTCCCTCCGGCATCCGGTCGATATATTCCTGCAGTGAGGTGAGCTTTCCCTCGTGTGAGGACGGGAACAGCAGCAGATCCTGGAGCAGATCCTTGTGCATGCCGTAGTCCTGGTAGATGCCGTATTTCAGCTGCAGACCGAACGCCTGATAGAACTGTTCGTACTTCTCGCGGTTGTTCTTCATCATGCGCTTGAGTTCGTTTTTGATGGTGCGTTCGATGCTTCGTGCGATTTGGCGCAGCTGCGCATCGTGCTGGAGCATTTCTCGGGAAATGTTCAGCGAAAGATCCTCGGAGTCAACCAGACCCTTCACAAAGCTGAAATAATCCGGCAGCAGATCCTCGCAGCGATCCATAATCAGCACGCCGTTTGTGTATAGCTGCAGTCCTTTTTCATAGTCCTTGCTGTAATAATTGAACGGCGCGTGGGACGGAATATACAGCAGCGCGTCATACGTAATCGTGCCCTCGTTGCGCACGTGCATATGACAGAGCGGTTCGGTATAGTCGCCGCACTTATCTTTATAAAATTCGTTGTACTCGTCCTCGCTGATTTCGTTCTTATTTTTATGCCAGAGTGGAACCATGCTGTTGAGCGTCACGTTCTCGATATATTCCTCATATTCATCAGAGTCCTCTTTCTTGCGGCTCTTGGTCATATCCATTTTGATCGGGAAACGGATATAGTCGCTATAGCGCTTCACGAGACTCTGCAAGCGGTACTGATCCAGAAATTCGCTGTAGTTCTCGCCGCCGTTGCCGTCCTCGTCCGCTTCGATATCATCGAGCATCTCGAGGATAATCTCCGTGCCCACGGTGTCCTTGTCGCACGTATCGATCGTATAGCCCTCGACCCCTTCGGACTGCCATACATAGCCCTGCGCCTCGCCAAACGCCAGCGACCGTACCGTAACACGCTTTGCGACCATGAACGCCGAATAAAAGCCGACACCGAACTGTCCGATGATCTGATTGTCCTCCGAAAGGCTGTTTTCCTTCTTGAATTGCAGCGAACCGCTGTTTGCGATTGTGCCGAGGTGTTCTTCAAGCTCTTTGCGCGTCATACCAATGCCGTTATCGGTCAGCGTCAGTGTACGCGCATCGCGATCCGCCGCGATTGTAATGCAGAAGTCCGACTTGTTCATCTGCACGCCGTCATCAGTCAACGACTGAAAATACAGCTTATCGATCGCATCGCTGGCGTTAGAGATCAGCTCGCGCAAAAAAATCTCCTTATGGGTGTAAATCGAATGAATCATCATGTCCAGCAAACGCTGGGATTCCGCCTGAAATTGTTTCTGTTCCATATGCTTCCTCTCGTGCCTCGATCTCCGCAATGGAGACTGCACGGCTCCTTTCCACAACTTGAGAATTAGCACTCTTCACGTTAAAATGCTAACAATATTATAGCACATCTGCTAAATTCGTCAAGGGGAATCACAACAAGATTACAATTTATTTACGTTTCGCATACAATTACGGTGTGAAAATCAATTTTTATCTTTACTTCGGATTAGGACCCCTCCACCACCGCTGCGCGGCGGTCCCCCTCCCCTTTCAAGGGAGACGAGAGGGAATACTCTTTTTTAAAAAACACCCTTGTGGTGTGCCTTATGCAAAAGTTAGCATGCTGTAGGCGTGACTGAGAAATCTTTGATTTACTTTATCTAAAAATTGATTCCCGTACAATTGTAGTTATAACCGTGGTGCAAGTACAAAACAAAAAAGCCGCCTTTGATTCCGCGGGGAATCAAAGGCGGCTTGTGTGCCTTTATGGTGGGCCATCAGGGACTCGAACCCAGGACCATCCGGTTATGAGCCGGAAGCTCTAACCAACTGAGCTAATGGCCCGTACTGTTTTATGCGGCACTAATTCTATTATACAGGAACTTATGGCGTCTGTCAAGCGTTCTGCGCACAAAAACACAGAAATCAATTTTAGTAGACAACATGTAATAATTTATCGAAGTCGACCAAG
>JAJQAB010000042.1 GCA_021203985.1 Ruminococcus sp.
GAGAGCGCGTTTTTCTTCTTCTTTTTGTATCAGTTCTATTGTAGCATAACAATTTATAAAACTTTTTGTAATGTTGCCTTAGAAACGCGCTGCCTTTGCGAAGTCATCGGTCTGTATTTTGACAATCGGGATAGTTTCCGCGTGTTTCGGTGATGCTTCGTGAATGATTTTCAACTGACTTTTGAATTTTTAGGACTTACCACTTGCAAAACAAGCGGAAGTATAGTATAATAGAAAAAATTGATTTTACTTGTGTCGATTCTTCCAGAATTTCAATGGCAAAAGAGATCGGTTCGCAAAAAAAGATTGGGCACTGCCATATGGAAGCAGCTATGAAAATATGCAGCACCGCCATAGGCAAATTTGATCCAATGCGCATGGAAACGTTTTCGGAGATTTTTCGCTTTCGAGATCCATGCAGAAAGGAAAAACAAGATCATGAACAATCAAGAAGGAACAAATCTGATATGCAGGATGCCGCTGATTGCAGTGCGTGGGATCGTTGTATTTCCAGGGGTAACAATGCACTTTGATTTGGCACGCGAGTCATTTACGCGTGCATTAAAAGTCGCGATGCAAAAAGATCGAAATGTGATTTTAGTGACGCAGCGTGACACCTTAATTGAATCGCCGAAGGAAAAGGATTTATACGAGGTAGGGGTAATTGCAGAGGTTCGCCAAGTACTTCACACACCGGACGGCGTGACACGCGTTTTGGTCGAAGGAAAAAAACGAGTTGCGCTGACTTCCTATCGCATGGAGGACGAGTATCCGCAGGGGGATTGCTGCATTTTAGACGAGCCTGTGCGATTGGATGCGAGAAAAAATGAGGAAACTGCAATTTGCCGTTGTATCAAAGATGTTTTTGAACAATACGCAAGACTTCTGCCACGGATGCCGCGGGAGCTTTTGGCTTCGATTTTATGTGAACAAGACGAACAGAAGCTTTTTGAACATATTGTTTTTAACATTGCGATTGATTATACGGACAAACAAGCAATTTTAGAAGAGAATGATTTTATCGAGCGCTTGAATATGCTGTATCAGATCTTGGTGAATGAAACGGATATTTTACAGCTTGAGCAAAAAATTCAAGAGCAAACGCAGTCGAATATCGACCAGTCACAAAGAGAATATTATCTGCGCGAGCAAATGCATTTAATTGAAGAGCAGCTTGGTGATGTGGAAGATTCGATGCAAGAAATGGAAAATTATACCATTCTGATTCAAAAGCTTCCTCTGGATGATGCAAACAAAAGAAAACTGGAAAAAGAGGCGGAGCGTCTGTCACGGCTGCCATCCTCTTCCCAGGAAGCGTTCGTCATTCGCAGCTATTTAGACACTGTTTTTGATTTGCCTTGGAATCAGTCCAGTCATACCAAGGTGAATTTGAAACGTGCGCAGTCCGTACTCGAAAAGGATCATTATGGCTTGCAAAAAGTGAAGGAGCGCATTTTAGAAAGCTTCGCCGTTCGAGCACTTTTACCAGAAGCAACCGGACAAATCCTCTGTTTTGTTGGCCCGCCGGGTGTCGGAAAGACTTCGATTGCAAAGTCGATCGCAAGAGCTCTCGGACGTCAGTATGAACGCATTTCATTGGGCGGCGTTCGTGATGAATCTGATATTCGTGGTCACAGAAAAACCTATATCGGAGCAATGCCCGGCCGCATTATGGATGCGCTGACGCGCGCAGGCACGAACAATCCACTGATTTTGCTGGATGAAGTGGATAAAATGAGCAATGATTTTCGCGGAGATCCATCCGCCGCGCTTCTCGAAGTACTGGACAGTGAACAGAATCATGCATTTCGTGATCACTATGTTGAGGTTCCCTTTGATTTAAGTAACGTTATGTTTGTCGCAACTGCAAACTCGCTTGATTCGATTCCAGCACCGCTGCGTGACCGTATGGAAATTATTGAGCTTGGCAGCTATACGAGAGAAGAGAAATTTCACATTGCAAGGGAACATCTTGTCAAGAAACAGCTTGCGAAAAACGGCTTGAAGGGTACGCAGTGCCGGATTCCGGATGATGTAATTTATGCGTTGATCGATGGCTATACCAGAGAAGCTGGCGTGCGTGAGCTCGAACGTATGATTGGTACATTATGCCGAAAAGCAGCGAAAAAAATCGTAGAAAGAACTTGCAAAAAGGTAACATTTTCGACCGATACACTGACGGAATTTTTAGGCATACAGCGTTTTCTGCCAGATGCACAGAGCAAAGAAAATGTCGTTGGCGTTGTAAATGGTTTGGCATGGACATCGGTCGGCGGTGTGCTGATGCCGATTGAAGTGCTGGTTTTGCCTGGAAAAGGCGCAGTGGAATGCACGGGTTCTCTCGGCGATGTTATGCGGGAAAGTGCAAAGCTTGCGGTTAGTTATACAAGAAGCGTGGCAAAAAAGTACCATATACCGGAAGATTTTTATCAAAAGAACGATTTGCATATTCACGCGCCAGAAGGGGCAGTGCCAAAGGACGGACCTTCTGCGGGTGTAACAATGGTAACTGCGCTTGTTTCTGCGCTTTCTGGCTGCCCGGTACGCGGTGATGTTGCGATGACCGGTGAAATTACACTCCATGGAAAGGTACTCCCGATTGGCGGCTTGCGCGAAAAATCGATGGCAGCGTACAAGGCTGGCATCAAAACGGTCATCATTCCAGATGGTAATCTGCCGGATTTAGAGGAAATTGATGACATCGTGTGCGAAAATGTTCAATTTGTTCCGGTAAAGACTTTGGAAAAGGTGCTGGAAACGGCGCTTGTTCCCATGGATGTGACGATCTCTAATGTGGCGACATTACCGTCACCTGAGATCTGTCATGTATAAAATGAAGCGATATGGGAGGGGAATTTATGCAGTTCCAAAATGCGAGTTTCGATGCCTCATATGGAACATTTTCACAGATTTCATCGAAAAGCTATATGGAAGTGGCGTTTGCCGGCCGATCAAATGTAGGGAAATCGACACTAATCAATAAAATTTTTCAAAAAAAGTCGTTAGCAAGAGTCAGTTCAGTTCCCGGGAAAACTGCAACCATCAATTTCTATTGGTTAGATCCGCTGACGATTGTTGATCTGCCCGGGTATGGCTATGCCAAGGTTGCAAAATCTGAAAAAGAACGATGGTCTGATCTGATTTCCAATTACTTGGCTTCTGATCGGGATCTGCGATTGATTTTCCTATTGATTGACATGCGTCACGCACCATCCAAAAATGATTTGCAGATGATCGATTTTTTGGTCGAATCGGAATTGCCGTTTTTGATCGTGCTGACGAAGGCTGACAAATTAAACAAAACAGAACGCACAAACCGAATGAAAGCATTCGAGACGGAAATCCCTTATTTTTCTCAAATTCATGTGATTCCATTTTCTTCAATCACCAGAGAGGGCGTCACAGAAGTACAGTCGATTCTGGAAGAAATTGCTTCCGATTCGGATCAATGAAAGGATGTTGGAAAAATGTTTGTATCAGATAACTTATCTGTAAACCAAAAAGGCAATTTGACGATTGGCGGGGTAGATACCGTAGATCTGGCAAAAAAATATGGTACGCCGCTTTACGTGATGGACGAGGATCAAATTCGAAACGATTGCCACGTATTTCAAAAGAGTATGGAAACGTATTACGATGGACAGGGGCTGGTTTGCTATGCCAGCAAAGCATTTTCCTGTAAAGAAATTTACCGGATCATGCAGTCTGAAAATATGGGAATCGATGTCGTTTCCGGCGGCGAATTATATACGGCGGTTCAAGTGGGCTTTGACGTTTCAAAAGCATGTTTTCACGGGAATAACAAGACAACCGAGGAGCTGAATATGGCGCTCGATTATCACGTTGGGCGTATTGTCGTGGACAACTGTTATGAGATGGAACAGCTGAATCAGCTTGCTGCGGAGAAACATGTAACTGCGCCGATTTTGCTTCGGATTAAGCCAGGCGTTGATGCGCATACCCATAATTTTATACGCACCGGTCAAATCGACAGTAAGTTTGGCTTTGCATTGGAAACGGGTGAAGCGTATGCTGCGGTAAAACAGGTGCTTTCTTATGCGAACTTAGATCTTCGCGGCTTGCATTGCCATATTGGCTCACAGATTCTGGATACGGAAGGCTTTGAAGCGGCAGCTGAGGTGATGATGACGTTTATCGAAAAGTTAAAGCTTGAACTCGATTATGAAACGCAGGATCTCAATCTGGGCGGTGGCTTTGGAATTCGCTATACAAAGGATGATGATCCGCCGAGTTATGATGTATATATGAAGGCGGTTGCAAAAGTAATTCATGATTTTTGTGAAACACATCATTTAAAGCGTCCATTTATTCTGATCGAACCGGGACGTTCAATTTCCGCACCTGCCGGCATTACGCTGTATACAGTCGGTGGGAAAAAAGTGATTCCGAACATCCGTACGTATGTTTCAATCGATGGTGGGATGTGCGATAATCCGCGCTATATCTTATATCAATCTGCTTACGATGCGTTAGTAGCCAATAAGGCTGCGCAGCCGAAAACAGAGACGGTTACCATTGCCGGAAAGTGCTGCGAGAGCGGTGACTTGATTGGTGAGAATATGAAGATTCAGCCTTGTGAAGTGGGGGACATCATTGCCGTCTGCGCAACAGGCGCATATAACTACTCTATGGCATCGAACTATAATCGTTTGCAAAAGCCGGCGGTGGTTTTTGTCAAAGAGGGAGAGGATCGCTTGGCGATTAAACGTGAAACACTGGACGATCTGCTGCGAAATGACCTCTAAGAGGAGATCGCAGAAGGACCGCCTGACCTGTCGGGGAACAGATCGAGTGGTCCTTTTTTAGGCGATATTATACAAAGATTGTGCGTTTCTCTTAATCACTGTTCAGCTTCAAGACGCTCATAAAAGCCTCCTGCGGCACTTCTACAGTACCCAACTGACGCATTCGTTTCTTTCCTTCCTTTTGCTTTTCAAGAAGCTTCTTCTTTCGTGTGATGTCGCCGCCATAACATTTCGCCAGGACATCCTTGCGCATTGCCTTAATCGTTTCTCGTGCAATAATTTTACCGCCGATGGCTGCCTGTACCGGTACTTCAAACAATTGACGTGGAATGTTTTCTTTTAGTTTTTCAACAATTTTTCTGCCGCGCTCATACGCTTTGTCTATGTGAATAATAAACGAAAGCGCATCAACAACATCGCCGTTTAACAATATGTCTAGCTTCACAAGCTTGGACTGCTGATAGCCACATAGCTCGTAATTAAAGGATGCATAGCCGCGCGTTCTGGATTTCAGTACGTCAAAGAAATCGTAAACAATTTCGTTCAACGGCAGCGTGTAATGAAGCGAAACACGCGTATCGTCCAGATACTCCATATTTTCAAAAATGCCTCTTCGATTTTGGCAAAGCTCCATTACATTGCCAATGAAGTCAGACGGCGTCAAAATTTCTGCTTTTACCATAGGCTCTTCTGCCATTTGAATGACGGCAGGATCTGGGTAGTTGGTCGGGTTGTCGATATATTCGACCTCACCATTTGTCAGTGTAACGCGATAAATAACGGATGGTGCTGTGGTGATTAAATCTAGGTGATATTCCCGCTCTAATCGTTCCTGAATGATTTCCATGTGCAACAGTCCTAAGAATCCGCAGCGAAAACCGAAACCCAGGGCAATGGAAGTTTCCGGTTCGAACGACAGGGAAGCATCATTTAGCTGCAGCTTTTCTAACGCATCCCGTAGATCACCGTATTTTGCGCCATCTGCCGGATAGATCCCGGAAAAGACCATGGGATTTACCTTTCGATAGCCAGGAAGTGGCTCGGCGCACGGCGTGTCGACATGCGTTACAGTATCGCCAACCTGTGTGTCGCCAATGCTTTTTATGGATGCGGAAAGATAACCGACATCGCCCGCACAAAGCTGCCCAGCGTTCACCAGGGTATCTGTTGTCATATAGCCGGCTTCTACTACGGTGAATTCCACGCCGGTTGCCATCAAACGAATGAGATCGCCAACCTTTACTGTGCCTTGCTTTACGCGTATATAAATCACAACGCCTTTATATGCATCATAATAGCTGTCGAAAATCAAGGCCTGCAAGGGCGCGTCTGGATCTCCCTGTGGTGCAGGCACATTGGAAACAATTCGTTCCATGACTTCTTTGATATTGATCCCAGCTTTGGCGGAAATACGTGGCGCATCCATTGCTGGAATGCCGATGACAGTTTCGATCTCCTCACAAACACGTTCTGGATCTGCGGCCGGCAGATCGATTTTGTTAATCACCGGAACAACCTCAAGGTCGTGCTCGATTGCCAGATATGTGTTCGCCAGCGTTTGCGCTTCAATGCCCTGCGATGCATCGACAACAAGAATCGCACCCTCACATGCTGCAAGACTCCGTGACACTTCATAATTAAAGTCGACATGTCCGGGTGTATCGATTAAGTTGAACGTATAGGTTTCACCGTTCTTTGCACGATATTGCAGCCGCACGGCACGCGCCTTAATGGTAATGCCACGTTCCCGTTCGATGTCCATATTATCTAAGATTTGCTCTTCCATGTCACGCTTTGCCACGGTATAGGTTTGTTCCAAAATTCGATCAGCGAGCGTGGACTTTCCGTGATCAATATGCGCAATGATACAGAAATTACGGATATGATCCATCATATCGTTTCTCCCTCTCTTTCACGTCAAAATCAGATCGTTTTGAATCAACCATATTATACTCGAAAAATGTGATGATGTCAAGCAAATTTTATGGCGGTACTGAACAAACGTGGAATTGGTGGCGTGAACAGGCGCAGTGCTCTGTATAAAGCGCGATTTGTATGTTTTTTTAAAAAAGGCACTTGACATTTTACGAGAAGTATGCTATAATTGTCACAATCAAACGCGAAGAAGAGGAAAAGTAGCACGATGTCATTGCCGGCACAGAGAAGCCCTGTTGGATGAGAAAGGAAGCGGCGCATCAGATCGCGAATACACCTCAGAGCGGATTCCTGAAACAATGGATTCGATTGGATTCGTTTACTAGGGAGTTACTGGTGCGCCCGTTACAGCGCGGATGAGATCGATTTGCAATCGATAAATTGAGATGGTACCACTGTCATGCATCGTCGTCCTCTGGGTTTTCCGGAGGACGTTTTTTGTATGCGGCTAAGTATCGATCGGAAATGAGGTAGAAAAAATGACAGTATTTGAAGGATTACAAAGACGTGGATTGATTGCACAGACAACGGATGAGGCGGAAATTGCCGATCTTATCAATCAGGGAAAGGCAACGTTCTATATCGGCTTTGACCCTACGGCGGACAGTCTTCATGTTGGACACTTTATGGCACTTTGTCTGATGAAGCGGCTTCAGATGGTCGGCAATAAGCCAATTATACTGATCGGCGGCGGCACAGCAATGATTGGGGATCCTTCTGGAAAAACGGATATGCGCAAGATGATGACAAAAGAAACAATCCAGCACAATGTCGACTGCTTTCAATCGCAGATGAGTCGCTTTATTGATTTTTCTGCAGATAAGGCGCTGATTGTGAACAATGCGGATTGGCTGCTGCAGCTCAATTACATCGATGTGCTGCGTGATGTCGGCGAGCATTTTAGCGTTAATCGTATGTTATCGCACGAGTGCTATAAGCAGCGCATGGAACGCGGCTTGACTTTCTTAGAATTCAACTATATGATCATGCAGAGCTATGACTTTTATAAGCTGTATCAGGACTATGGCTGCAATATGCAGTTTGGCGGAGATGACCAATGGGCAAATATGCTCGGCGGTACGGAATTGATCCGCCGGAAATTAGGCAAAGATGCATATGCAATGACAATCACGCTGCTTTTGAATTCCGAAGGCAAAAAAATGGGAAAAACGGAAAAAGGGGCAGTGTGGCTGGATGCCGAAAAAACATCACCATACGAGTTTTATCAGTATTGGCGCAATGTTTCAGATGAAGATGTTATCAAATGCTTGAAGCTGCTTACGTTTGTGCCGATCGAACAGATCGAAGAGATGGAACGCACACTTGCGGGACAGCAACTGAACCAGGCGAAAGAATTGTTGGCATATGAGCTGACAGAATTAGTGCATGGCGAAGAAGCGGCGAAAAATGCACAGGAAGCAGCGAAGGCAATGTTTGGTGGAAGCGGCAACTCGGAGAATATGCCGACAACAACACTGAAACAGGATGAGCTGACAGACGGCGGTATTGGTCTTTTGTCGCTGATGGTGTACGTGGGTCTTGCATCATCGAATGGTGAGGCGCGCCGACTTGTACAGCAGGGTGGTGTTTCTGTCAATGATGAAAAAGTGACAGATCCGAAATATATTGTGCATCTGGAAGGAGAAACCATTCTGCGGAAAGGGAAAAAAGTGTTCCATAAAATTCTCGTGGAAGAATAAAATCATTATTCGGTTTTGTAAAAATATCATATCATATGCAAAAAACAAACAAGCAGCTTCGTTTGAGGCTGCTTGTTTGTTTTTTTCAAATTGTGCGGTTGCTTTACGAAAAAAGGGATAACGATCCGGGAATCTCATTGATTACATAATACAACATGTTTTCTTCCGGTTTTACATACAGATGGATATCCTTTGCATCAGTTTTCTTTCGCCCATTTTTCTTACTCCACGCTGCGATTGCACGATCCGCAAGCGCTTTGGCTTCACATTCTTGATTGGCAAATTGGATGTGAAGTTGTACAGTTT
The DNA here is from genome assembly GCA_021203985.1 of Ruminococcus sp. Lineage (GTDB taxonomy): Bacteria > Bacillota > Clostridia > Oscillospirales > Ruminococcaceae > Ruminococcus_C. The sequence goes on from JAJQAB010000042.1 coordinate 8,708, forward strand.
TCCGTGTATAGGGCCGCTTTGCGGATGCTTTTGCTGCCACTGTGGATTCCGTATCGCTTTTTGATCTCTTTACAACGCGCTCTGTTTTTGTAGCGTTGTCTTTTGTTTCTTTTGTTCTTGGCATTTTTTTGATCTCCTTTTTTTATTCAATCATTTAAAAACGTTTTCAAGCTTTTGCTTGCTTTAAATACTAGCGCTTTTGACGCAGCAACCAGAACTGGTTCGCCCGTGCGGGGATTCTTACATTCTTTTTTGCTGCGTTCGCGTACTTCGAACGTTCCGAATTTAGAAATTGTGACCTTTTCTCCAGCAAGAAGCGCTTCGCGAATGGTGTCGAACACAGCATTCACCAGCGTTTCTGCATCCTTTTTGGTACAGTAATGCTCCGCATGCAGTTTTTCAATCAAATCAGTTTTTGTCATAAACCTGCTCCTTCCAACCTTCGCGGCGTGATCGATCAAATTTCAAATGCGATTTTGTCAAAAATCAACGCATTTTCGGCAAAATTTCCCCACACCGCCAGTTACCTAATACGCATTATATAGCATTCTTTTTGCTTTGTCAAGATGATCGCGTAAAAATGACATATGAACCAAATTCCTTCTTTTTTCAGTTTGGTTTTTTATGAAAAACCACTTATGAAAACGATTCGCTCCGTTTCTCGCCGCTTTTCGCATCGGTAGCGCACATTCTCCCTTGAAAACGGTAATGTGTGGCAGAATTTTGACCGATCCACAGGTACAATCAAAAATGCCGAACACGGAAATCAATAATTACAAAGTGCTTACAAGGAAGGGAAAAAGTGATATAATAGAAAAATGGAAAGATATATAGAAATCACAAAATATTTTG
>JAJQAB010000063.1 GCA_021203985.1 Ruminococcus sp.
GTTTGGCCGACATCGATAAATTATTACATGTTGTTTACTAAAATTGATTTCCGTGTGCGCAGAAATCCGACGTTTTTTGGGCTATCTGCGGCACTCTAAGGGCAAATCGGCACGGATCTTGCGTCTGCGTCCCATGATCCATAGCGCCGGCAGATAGACTGCACCGCCCGCAAGCACGCAGCACGTCAGGGAGAGAACCGGACGCCATGACACGGTTGCTGTCTGGCAGATCCAGACCGCCGCCGTACACAGTGCCGCAGATGCCGCCGTCCACAAAAACAGCTTTGCCAAATGCAGCGACTGTTCCAGCGCACGGCGCAGACTCCCGAAAATCAGCAGCAGCATAACAAAATAGCAAGCACTTCTCGCAATGCCTGCATCGCAAATACAAAACCGTGGCTGTGAGATCAGCGTCAGATTTCCCACAAGCTTCACCGCAACGCCCACGAGCATACACTCCACCGGAATTGCCGCCTTGCAGATCCACTGCAGCACGCTGCAAAGTGGAAAGACCAGACACAGGTACACCATATCCGGCAAAAGTGCCTGTAGTGCCTGTGCTGCCAGAACAGCTTCTTCCGGACGGCCGCTGTAGAGTGCCTGCATCACGGGCTTTGCCAGAATCGCCAGTGCACCAGCACAGGGCAGCACCATTGCCGCCGCCGCAATCACAACGGCACGCGCGTGATCTGCAACGCCCGATCGATCCGATCGCGCCCAGAGTGCCGCCGCACACGGCAGTGTGCTTTTCCTCAGCATATTGGTCACGGAAGGCACGAGGTTAAACACTGTCACTGCCATCCCCGTAAACGATCCATAGACAAACGCCGGAAAATCCGCACGCGCCGCAACTGCGCCAAAACGCTGTATCAGCGCTTCGGGGTACAGCTGCTGTACGCGGCCAAGGCAGCGCATCATTGTCACGAGACCCAGCAGCGATGTCAGATTGGTCACCAGCGAGCCAAGCGCCACCGGAATCATTACATATAGCAGCCGCCGCAGAATCTGCCCGACCGATGCGGCATCCTGCGCCGTTTTCGTGCGCGCAGGTTTTGTTCACGTACAGATTCCCCGAATCATGAAATAGAGCCACCCCACCGCAGTGGAAAGCGTTACGCCAAATACCGCCGCTGCTGCTGCGAGTGCTGACAGCGGCACATCCGCCGAAACCCACGCGCAGACCTGATGCGGATGATTTAGTGTCCACTGACAAAAGAACAGCCCCAAACCGAGCTTCGCGATCGCTTCAACTGCCTGTGAGACAGCCGTTGGCGTCATATTCTGCATGCCCTCCCAATAGCCGCGCTCTACTGCAGTCAGACAGCCGAACAGCGCTGCTGGAGCAATTGCCGCCACGGAAAACAGCGCATACGGCTGTGCTGCAATCGTGACGGAAAGCGGCTCTGCCAGAAGAAAAATGCCGATACTGAGCAGCAGCCCGAACACACCGCACGTCGCACGTGCAACACGGCAAATGCGCCGCACCTCCGCGTCCATCCTGAGCACCGCCGCATGTGCTGCGGTCTGTGCGACCGATGCCGAAAGACCGGTGATCGAGAGCGCGTAGATCGGCAAAAACAAACCATAGGCACAACTGAAATAGCCCATACCCGTTCCGCCTAAGACATTGGTGAGCGGAATTTTAAAGCAAGCGCCGAGCACCTTCGTCAGCATCGCCGACCCCAGCAAAATCGCAGAGCCTTTCCAAAACGACTGTTCTTTCTTCATCATAGGGCTTCCTTTCCGGCATATTGCCAGCACGACTTTCAGCGCTGCCAAAAAAATTCACGATTGCCACAGATGTGCGGCAAGGGGTTTTCGAGATGTCCATATACAACTATGCAAAATTTATGTTGCCGAATTCGAAAATATGCGCTATAATAGGAAGAGGGTGGCACTGTGCGAGACATCCGGCGGCTTGCTGCCCAGTGTTGCTGCACGCCAAAAATCCACCCGTTTTGCTGCGCGCATCATTGCGCGTCTGCAAAAATCGTACCGGCATTGCCACGAAAAGCGTGTGCAAACATTGTGTGGCATTGCCTTGGTATTACCTTGAATTTTCATCATAAAGGAGAGAAAACGCAATGATACAATATTCATTCTCTGAAAATGTCAGCGCGCTTCAGCCATCCGCGATCCGCGAAATTTTAAAAGCTACGAGCATGCCCGGCATTATACCATTCGCGGCAGGGAATCCGGCTCCCGAGGCGTTTCCCACGCAGACCATCCAGGCGATTTCCGCGGAGCTTTTACAGAACGACCCGGTTCTCGCACTGCAGTACAATATCACGGAAGGCTACCCGAAACTGCGAGAGCTTCTGAAGGAACGCATGGAAGCGCAGCAGTGCTTCCACACATCGTTTGACGACCTGATCATCACCTCCGGCGCACAGCAAGCAAACGAGCTTTCCTGTAAGGCGCTGCTGAACCGCGGCGATACGATGTTCTGCGAATCGCCGAGCTTTATCGGATCGCTGAACGCATTCCGCTCCTACGGCGTGGACTTAGTCGGCATTCCGATGGAACAAGACGGCATGGATCTCGATGCATTTGAAGAAGCGGTGAAGGCTGCAAAGTCCCCCAAGCTTGTCTATGTTATCACGAACTTCCAAAACCCCACTGGGCGCGTCATGTCGCTCGAAAAGCGCAAAAAGCTCTACGCGCTCGCGTGCCGCTATGACTTTATCATCCTAGAGGACAACCCCTACGGCGATCTGCGCTTTGCCGGAACGCCCATACCGTCCATCAAGAGTCTTGACACCGAAGGACGCGTCATTTATTCCGGCACGTTCTCCAAGATCCTCGCGCCAGGACTGCGCGTGGGCTATGTCAGCGCGCCAGAAGCGATCGTCTCCAAGATCACCGTATGCAAGCAGGTTTCAGACGTGCACTCCAACATCTGGGCACAGGCGATCTGCGCGGAATTTCTCGTGCGCACAGATATGGATTTGTACCTGGAAGGGCTGCGTGACATTTACCGCCGGAAGTGCAATTTGATGGCAGATGGCATCCGTCAGCATTTTTCGGCGCAGATTAAGTGGGAAATGCCGCAGGGCGGACTGTTTTTGTGGTGCACACTGCCGGACGGCTGTGATATCCCGAGATTTTGTCAGGAATCTATGGATAAATATCAGATCGCCGTTGTGCCGGGAAGCGCCTTCCTGGTCGATGAAACTGCAGAGTCGTATTCGATCCGGCTGAACTTCTCAACGCCGACAGACGTGCAGATCACGCAGGGAATCGAAACGCTCGGCCGCATGACGCGCGAATTTTTAGGTGACACGGCAAATGGCTGATGTCTTAAGATAACATTATTTTATAGTGAAAGGAACAGAACTGATTATGACACAAAAAAAGCGAACTGCCAAGACACATTTTCTGGTGACAGAACCCTATCTGATAACACGAGGGGCTGCACTACACTTCCCGTCAAAGCAATTTCAAAGTATGCTGGCAAGCGATGACAGCGTGTATGGCTTTGTGGTCGATATTCCTGCGAATCCGCAGACGCTGATTACGATGGTGGTTTATATCAACGGCGCGTCCAACCTCTACTTTAATAATGGCAACTCCTACACCGGAGCGGCGCAGCGCTACCCGGCAGTGGTACAGGCAGGGCGGCTTCTGGCCGCAAACTGCAGCCGTATTCTCGCGGAGACGAAAAAGACAACTGTCCTCGACCTCCCCACCGGTCAGGAACATCACATCTTTCTGCTGACAAAGGGCGGCATTTACAAGAAGGTCTTTCTGCCGTCCGATATTCCGGATGCAAGCCGGGATCTGCAGACGGTCTATGTCCTGTATCAAAAACTGATGCAGGAGCTGCACACCGCACAGCTGAAGGATCGCACGGCAGGAATTTTACAAAATTAAAACAAGCCATCGAAATAATCCAAGGAGGAAACGCAACATGGCGGAACAAGAAGCCAAAAAACTGATTTTCAGCGGAATCCAGCCCACAGGCACTTTCACGCTCGGCAACTATATCGGCGCAATCCGCAACTGGGGACCTCTCCAAGACACGTATCGCTGCGTCTACTGCGTTGTGGACATGCACGCAATTACCGTTCGTCAAGATCCCGTAAAGCTGCGGCAGAACAGCCTGCAGGCATATGCGCTGCTGCTGGCGTGTGGGATTGATCTCGACCATTCGATTCTCTTTATTCAAAGCCACGTCAGAACGCATGCGGAGCTTAGCTGGATTCTCAACTGCAACACTCAATTCGGCGAGCTGTCGCGCATGACGCAGTTCAAGGACAAGAGCCAGCGCCATCCGGACGATATCAACGTCGGACTTTTCACCTATCCAGTACTCATGACAGCGGATATTTTAGCGTACAACGCCGATCTCGTTCCGGTCGGTGTGGATCAAAAGCAGCATCTCGAGCTGACGCGCGATATCGCACAGCGGTTCAACCAGCGCTATGGCGAATTTTTCACCCTGCCAGAGCCGTACATTTCGCCGGTCGGCGCAAAGATCATGTCGCTCCAAGATCCGACCAAGAAGATGTCCAAATCGGATACGAACCCGAATGCCTGCATCCTCATCCTCGATGACAAGGACACGATCATCCGCAAGTGCAAGCGTGCCGTGACTGACAGTGACTCCACCGTGCGCTATGCGGAGGGCAAGGACGGCATCAACAACCTGATGTCGATTTACTCGAGCGTTACCGGCAAAGACTTTTCCGCTATCGAGCGCGAATTTGACGGCAAGGGCTACGGCGACTTTAAAATAGCAGTCGGCGAGGCGGTTGCCGATCACCTCCGCCCGATGCAGGAAACCTATGCAAAGCTCATCGCCGACAAGGCATATTTAAAGGAATGCTATACGGCATCCGACGCAAAGGCGCTGGCGTATTCCTCACGGATCGTGCGAAAGGTTTACCGCAAGGTCGGATTTGTCGATGCGCCATAATCACACAGAGGTATACACATGATACCCTATGAACGAAAATCACGCTATACCATAGACGATCTGGTGGAAATCATCGCCTTGCTGCACAGCGAGGACGGTTGCCCGTGGGACAAAGAACAGACGCACAAGTCCATTCGCAGTGAGCTGATCGAAGAAACCTATGAGGTCATCGAAGTAATCGACCAGTACGACCCTGCAATGCTGCGTAAGGAACTCGGCGATTTGCTTTTACAGGTCGTGTTCCACGCGCAGATCGAACAGGAGCAGCAGCACTTTACGCTGGATGACGTCTGTACCAAAATCTGCGAAAAAATGATCGTGCGGCATCCCCACGTTTTCAGCACAGTCCAAGCAGACACCACCGAAGAGGTGCTCCAGAACTGGGACACCATTAAAGAGGAAACCAAACACCAGACCACGCGCACGCAGACGCTCGAAGCTGTCGCCAAGACGCTGCCGGCGCTGATGCGGTTGCAGAAGGTGTACAAGCGCGCTTCGAAGGAGGATCTGGCGTTTTTACAGACCGACCAGATGCTCACGCACATCGAAGAAAGCGTCCACGCAATCCGGCTCGCCCTGCGCCTAGACAATACCGAACAGGCAGAACAGGTGCTCGGCTCGATTCTGCTCTGCTGCACTGGCATTGCACAGCAAAACGGCATGCAGGCGGAACAGACGCTGACCGATGCGATCACGCGTTTTATCCGATGCTTCGGTGCGGCGGAATCGTTGTGTCAAAAGTCGAACCAGCCGATGCAGGCGCTGACCGAAAACGAATGGAACGCGCTCATGGAGCACCTGGATGATGCATAAGGAGATAGAAGAATGCGACTCGATAAATATTTGAAAATTTCCCGGCTCATCAAGCGCCGAACCGTGGCGAACGAAGCCTGTGATGCCGGAAAGATTCTCGTCAACGGCAAGGTCGCGCGCGCGTCTTATGCCGTGAAGCCAAGCGATGTCCTGGAAATTCAGATGGGACAAAAGGCGATCCGCGTTCGTGTCGAACAGACGCCAGAATTTGTGAAGAAAGAGGATACGGCATCGCTGTATACGGTGCTGCCATAAAATGCCTGAATTTCCAAAAAGTGGCACAAAATCGCCGTTTTCTTTAGTTATGTGCACAAAATCGTCTTTTTTATTTTGCAATTTTTTGTGAAAATATAATATTGACAAAACGCAAAAAAATGTTATAATAATGTTACATTATAAATTTTTTGAGAACGCACTGATACGCGCCTCGTCCTTGCGATTGTACAGCAAGCGACGCTGGCAGAGGGAAGAGAGGTTTTTTATGAAAAGCCAGGGAATTTTATTGCAAGATGATAAAATACAGCACACGGTAATTCGCCAAATGAAAACATATCACAGTTATCATCTTTCTATAAACAAGTCTGGCAGGTATTACCGATTCGCAAAGCGTCTCATGGACATTGTCAGTTCGTTGGTCGCGATCGTGATTCTTATTGTGCCGATGCTGATTATTTCGCTTTTGATTTTCTTACAGGACTTTCACAGCCCGATTTTCAAGCAGATTCGCGTCACAAAGGACGGCAGATTTTTTACGATGTATAAATTCCGCACGATGCATGTCGATGCAGAACAGCGGCTCGCGGAGCTACAGAATCAGAACGAGGCGAACGGTCCTGTTTTCAAGATGGAAAACGATCCGCGCGTCACGAAGCTCGGACGCGTTCTGCGCAGGACGAGCATAGACGAAATTCCACAGTTTTTCAACGTCTTGAACGGTACGATGAGTCTGGTCGGGCCAAGACCGCCGCTTCCGCGCGAAGTGGAAAAGTACACGCCCTACCAAATGCACCGGCTCGATGTCAAGGGTGGCATCACGTGCTATTGGCAATGCTCGGGCAGAAGCAATATTATGTTTAACAATTGGATTGAACTGGATCTGAAATACATATGCGAAAGCTCGATCTGGGTCGACACGAAGATTCTGTTCCGCACGTTCGGTGCAGTTCTCCGCAAAGACGGCGCGGAGTAATACGAAAACGAAATGCAAGCGATATTGCACAGGTTTTGTGTGATGTCGCCTTTGATGTATCTGGGCGGAGAACGCCGGCTTGACATTCCCGTCAAAATACGCTATAATATTATACAACAGCATTAATATTATATAACAGCATTGCCCTTCACGAAGTGGGGCGGAGAGGATGTGTGGGAATTGACCTATCAAGAAACATTTATTCGATTTATGGTGGACTGCAATGTTCTGACGTTTGGCGATTTCACATTAAAGAGCGGCAGAAAAGCGCCTTATTTTATCAACGCCGGAAACTATCACAACGGCGCACAACTTTTACAGCTCGGTCGCTATTATGCGGCTTGCATCGAAGAGCACAAGATTCCAGTGGAGACGCTGTTCGGTCCGGCGTATAAGGGCATTCCGCTTGCTGCTGCCACGGTGATGGCGATGGCGGATCTGTATAACAAAACCGTCGACTTCTGTTTCGACCGCAAAGAGCAGAAGGATCACGGCGAGGGCGGCATGTTTGTCGGAAAGCAGTTGTGTGATGGTGAAAAGGTTGTCATCATCGAAGACGTAATGACCTCGGGCAAGGCGATGGCGGAGGTGTATCCAAAGCTAAAACAGGAAGCGGATGTCGAAATCACGGGCATGGTGATCACGGTCGACCGCAAGGAGCGCGCACTCGAGGGGACACAGTCGGCGGTGACTGCGGTCTATGAAAAATACGGCGTTCCGGTATATTCGATTGTGACAATCGATGACATCATCCGGGCGATTCAGGACGAAATCATCCCGGGGAAAGAACATTTGGCGGCGATGCTTGCCTATCGGGAACAGTACGGCGTTTCGTAAGCATCACAATTCTCGGCAGTAATCCGGGATTTCCCGTTTTGTCGCTATAGCTCAGCTGGATAGAGCAACCGCCTCCTAAGCGGTAAGCCGGAGGTTCGACTCCTCTTAGCGATGCCACACGCGGATGGGCAAGCCTTGTTCCGATGTGGGAAATCCCATCACAATACAGCAAAGGAAAAAGGGACACAATTTTTTCCGTGCCCCTTTTTCTCATACGGTCGTTTTGCGCGGTGGCGCAGGCGGCTTTGTATAGGAGGTTTTCTATGGTTCTTGCAATTGATATCGGCAACACCAATATTGTTATCGGCTGTTTTCAGGAAGAGGAAATTTTATTTGTCGAGCGTATCTCCACCAACCAGAACGCAACACCGCTCGAGTTCGCGGTTTCGATCAAGAGTATTCTCGAGCTGTACCACATCCAGGCGACTGAAATCGAAGGCAGCATTATTTCATCCGTTGTGCCCTCTGTCAACTACGCAATGGAAATGGCGATCAAAAAGACGGCGCAGTGCCCGGTTCTGCACGTAGGCCCTGGGATCAAGACAGGCTTAAAAATCTGCATTGACAACCCGGCGCAGCTCGGAAGCGATCGCGTTGCTGATGCGGTTGCCGCGTTGCACGAATATCAGCCACCGATCGTAATTATTGATATGGGTACTGCAACAACGCTTTCTGTGATTGACGCGAAGCGCCAGCATATTGGCGGTGTAATTGCGCCGGGCGTTGGCATTTCCTTAGAGGCGCTGACGAAAAAAACCGCGCAGCTTCCGAAGATTTCGCTCGATCCGCCCAAAAGCTGCATTGGCAGCAATACCATCGAATGTATGAAAAGCGGCATTCTGTATGGTGCTGCTGGGTGTATCGATGGGTTGCTCGACCGCATCACCGAAACGCTCGGTGAAACGCCGGTCTTTCTGGCAACTGGCGGCATGGCGGAGTTCATCATTCCACACTGCCGGCATCAGATTATCTTAGATCCGCTGCTGCTGCTAAAAGGACTGCAGCAGATCTATCGCAAGAATCAGGACACCTTGCGATAACGGATCTTCCGCGAAAGGAACAATTTCTATGGCAAACGATTCCAAGCGTTCTCTGCATCTGTGCAAAAGCACCTGGTGTATGCTCTCGCTGGTGCTGCTCATGCTGCTGCTTCTGCTGCTGGCGTGGTGCAGCAGCAGTTTTGCTGACTGGTACGCAGAAACTTGCTTTCTGCGCATTAGTCGCGTCTGTGCGCACATTTTCGGGTGGATTCCCTGTTCCGTGGGCGAAATTCTAATCGGCGCCGCGATCGCACTCGTAGTTCTCGGACCAGTCGCCTATCTGCTCTGTATAATTTTTTGCCACAAAAAGCACCGCCGCATCACTTGGTGCTTCGGGCGCGCTGTCGGGTGGATTCTCACGGCAATTTTCGTGACGGAAACCTGCTGCTGCTTTCTGCTATATCACGCGACGCCCATTGGCACGCGCGATTTCGGGCAGCGTGACGACTACACCGAGCAGGAGCTTCTGGCGCTGTACAGCGATCTCATCGACACAGCAAACGATCTCGCGGCACAGGTCGCACGGGACGACAACGGCGACTTTCTGCTGCAGGACGACCTTGTCGAAACCGCACACGCCGTCATGCAAAAGCTTGGCGAAATCTATCCGCAGTTTCAGGGCAGCTATCCGTTGCCCAAAAAAATTCGCGTGTCCTATCTCATGAGTCAGATTGAACCGCTCCCCAAAAGTTAGACAATGTGGTATAATATAAATATACCCAAA
>JAJQAB010000065.1 GCA_021203985.1 Ruminococcus sp.
GCTTTTGGGTATATTTATATTATACCATATTGTCTAACTTTTGGGGAACGGTTCAAAACAAGCTGACGGTCATTTTCCGTTTTTTGAGAGCGTGTTTTCGCGAAGTGTTTTCTTTTACGAAAAAACAAGAATTATGCCCTATTTTCACACAACAGATTATACCACAAAATCCAGAAAAGATCAAGTATTGATCAATAATTCTACTTGAAATTCGTCTATTTTTTTGTACAAATTGGAGAAAAAGGCGTAAAGGCATTTGCAGGTGCAATCGAAAAAAAGTATTTTGAACGTCAAATTCGCTGGAAATCGCTGTGATTTTTTCGCAAAAGAAAACATTTTGCGAAATCGCATGTATGTCTATCATAAAATTTTAGAATAAGGAGTAATTTATCATGGCTATTTTTAAGTGCAAAATGTGTGGCGGAAATCTGGAAGTCACAGAGGGCATGACAATTTGCGAGTGCGAGTATTGCGGCACGATGCAGACCCTGCCCATAACCGAAAACGAACAGACCTTAAATATGCTGAACCGTGCGAATCATTTCCGGCAGCAATGCGAATTCGACAAGGCAATGGAAATCTATGAGCGGCTGCTCGGCAGTAAAAAGGACAGCGAAATTTACTGGCAAATTGTGCTGTGCCGGTACGGTATCGAATACGTAGACGACCCACTGACCAAGAAGAAAATCGCAACCTGTCACCGGACGCAGTTTACTTCCATCTTGCAAGATGCGGATTATCTGGAGGCAATCGCCTGTGCGGACGCCAGCCAGCGAGAACTGTACACGCAGGAGGCAACCTACATTGACACGGTGCAGAAGGGCATTCTGGAAATTTCCAACAAGGAAGAGCCGTTTGACGTGTTCATCTGCTGCAAAGAAAGTGACGACAGCGGCGCACGAACCCATGACAGCGTGCTAACACAGAAGCTGTATTATCAGCTGGTGCGTGAGGGCTTCAAGGTGTTTTTTCCCGCATTACCTTGAAGGACAAGCTCGGCACGGCGTACGAACCGTATATTTTTGCTGCGCTGAATAGTGCAAAGGTCATGGTCGTGGTTGGCACAAAGCCGGAATATTTCAACGCCGTGTGGGTGCGCAACGAGTGGAGCCGTTACCTGATGCTGATGCAGGAGCATAAGGAAAAGACGCTGATTCCGGCATACAAGGACATGGATCCTTACGATTTGCCGGATGCGCTCTCCATGTTTCAGGCGCAGGATATGTCGAAGTTGGGCTTTATGCAGGATTTGATTCGGAGCATTCGCAAAATCGTACAGGCGGATGCGCCAAAGGTCGTGGAAAAGGCGGTCGTTCGGACGGAAAACGCCGCAGTTTCGCCGCTTCTGAAACGTGCCTTTTTGCTTCTGGAAGACGGTGATTGGAGCAGTGCGGACGAATATTGCGAGAAGGTACTCGACCAAAATCCGGAAAATGCAAGGGGCTATTTGAGCAAGCTAATGGCGGAATTACAGCTGCGCAAAAAGGAAGATTTTCAGTCCCATGTGGGAGAAATCAAGGGGTATGAGAACTTCAAGAAGGTACAGCGTTTTGGAGATGATGCGTTAAAAACGAAGCTGGAAAATTATGATAAACAGGGTATTTATAATGAAACTGTGCAGAAGATGCAGCAGGCGAAGATTGCGGAAGAATATCGCAGTGCGAAGGCAATTTTTGAAAGCCTTGGGGATTTTGCGGACGCTGCGGAAAAAGCAGAAGCGTGTGAAAATTCAGCGTTGGAGTGCCTGTATAATCTAGTAATAAAAGCAATGGCGATGGCAAACAGCGAAGAAGATTTTAAGGCAGCAGCAACACAATTCCAAAAACTCGATAGCTATAAAGATGCGAAAGAACAAGCGAAAAATTGCCTAGCATTTGCAGAAGAGAAAAGAAAGGGAGAAATCTACAACTATGCGATTCGCTTGAAAAGAGAGGATACCATTAAAGATTTAGAAAAAGCGATTCGTCTTTTTGAAAGTATAGCGCGTTTTCGTGATGTGAACTATGAAATCGAACGGTGTAAAAATTGGATCGAAGAAATCAAGGCAGAAGAAAAGCAAAAAGAAGAATAAAAAGCGCGTCTAGAAGCAGCGATAATCAAAGAAACAAAACGGCGCAAGCGAAGAAACAAGATTATAGCGAGCGTATCTGGTGGTGTGGTTGCAGTGGCGATTGCGTTTGTGATTGTTCTGAATACGGTAATTATTCCGAGTAGTAAGTATAATACGGCGATGGAGTATTATGAGAGCGGAGATTATGAAAATGCGATTGCGATGTTTGAAGAATTGAGCGACTATCAGGATTCTGCGGATATGATTAAACAAGCAAAGTTTGATGCGGCTACAAAATATTACGAAGATGGAGATTATATTACAGCATATATTGCCTTTGAAGAATTGGAGGATTATAGTGATGCAAGCAAGAAAATGGTTGAAATAGAAGAAGAATATCCTGCTGTCATTTATGCGACAGCAGAGGATGGTGATATTGTGGAATTTGGCGGGTATAACTGGATCGTGTTAGATAAAACAGAGGATACTATACTTATCATCACAGAAGACATTATTGAGGAAAGAGTATATAACTACGCTTATATGGAAGGTACTACATGGGAAGAATGTACCTTAAGAGAATATTTAAATGGTACATTTTACAATAGCTTTTCCAAAGAAGAACAAGCGATGATAGTAGAAACGCATTTGACAAATCTCGATAATTCAGAGACTGGCGCAGATGGTGGAAACGACACAATAGATAAGATGTTTTTATTAAGCATTAATGAAGTAAATGATTTTATGAAACAAGATGAACGTGACACCGGTAGCTGCTGGTGGCTGCGATCACCTGATAGTAATTCGTGTTATGCGGCGGTTGTCGATTCCGATGGCAGCATCAATGGTTATCGTGTTTATGATGGTTACGCTGGCGCCGGTTATGACAGCGGTTATTACGTTGATATAGGTGTTTGTCCCGCTTGTTGGATTACATTTTAAACGGAAGTGAATTACAATGGCAAAGAAAAATAATGCAAAAATTAATGAAAATTATATTCATGTCTGCACCAAACCAAAGAAGCCAATGAATGAGCATATTTGCTCAATAAGTGACAGCTGTTTAACACCGGAGGAACTTACTAGGATTACAGACTTCTACGTTTTCCATGCGCCAACGCTTCATAGTGGAAACGAAAATAAAACATTTGGATTAAAATGGATTGGAGATTTTGGGTGGGAAGGAAACGGCGCTTTGGGAGATTTAGAGAGAAAACTGCTAAAAAGTGCCAAAATGCATGGATTATGCTTTATCAAAAGCGAAAAAAATTGATGGCACATTGGAATCTATGGACTTGGATTCTAAGGATAAGAATTGCATCTGCATATCACATCCAAGGGCTGTTCTGCAATGGAAAACGACACTTTCTATACAGGAAGATGGAGAAGTCAATGTAAGCACTTCTGAAACTCGTATGGAGTGTTTGTTTCGACACTTTAGAAATTCCCTCGCGCATAATCGTACATATGTATTTACTGATATAGAAAAGGGAGATACAATTTTGTTAGAAGATGCAGATGAAGCAAGCAAAAAAATATCAGCCAGAATCTTAATAAAAACCAGAACTTTGCTCGATTGGATTGACGTAGTTCAATCTAAAAAACAATCAGATGTTCAAGAAGAATCAATTGAAAATAAGGAGGAACTCACTCATGTCTAAATTCATCATCGAATGCCCATCCTGCGGCAAATACACTGAAGCTTCCAACAGCTTCTTCGCCAAGAAAAAAATCGACTGCACCTGCGATTACACCATTCACGTCTGCACGGACAAGATGGCATCTCGTACCTGTCCCCACTGCGGCAACAATGTCATTTTTTGACCAGTCCAAGGGCGACAAGGCGTTGTGTCCTGTCTGCAAGGAGAAAATCAACACCACAGACAGCATTTTCAATAAGGTCGAATTTTCCTATCCGTCCTGTTCGTGTCATCTCTCCGCCGACAAAAGCGCCACAAGCTATACCTGTCCTCTGTGCGACACGGTCATTGATGTACAGGCACAGGCGGCAAAGGAAGCCGTCAAAAATCAAGGACTTGCCAGCGTCATCAAGTACGAAGGCAATAATCAGACGCTCGTCTAGAAACATCCGATCGAGGACTTCAACCTCGGTTCACAGCTGATTGTCCACGAATCACAAGAAGCCCTGTTTTTCTGAGACGGTCAGGCGCTCAATCTCTTCGGCGCAGGTCGCTATACGCTGACAACCCAGAATCTGCCTGCGTTGGAAAAGCTGTACAAGCTGCCGGTCAACGATGATACGATTTTCCATTCCGAGGTCTACTTCATCAATCAGACCGTGCAAATAGGCATCAAATGGGGCACAGATACCAAGGTGCGCCTGTTCGATCCGGCAACCGGTCTGCATTTGGAACTGGGTACTTGCGGTCAGTTTAGCTTGAAAGTTTGCGACTCGAGAAAGCTTGTTGTAAAGCTCGTGGGAACAGCGTCCGAATTTACACACGCTGATGTCCTAGACGGTGGTTTCGGCATGAAGCCGACCATTGCGAAATTTAAGGCAATGATTATGACAAAGGTGAAGAGCAATCTGGCGCAGATTATCAAGAATAATCAGATTAACGTACTGGAACTGGATGAAAATCTGGATTTGATTTCCGAAAAACTACGGGATGCCATCAATCCTATACTGTCAGATTATGATTTGGTCATGCCGGAATTCTATGCCACAGCCATTATGACACCGGATGACGACCCGAATTTCCAGCGGATGCGGCAACAGCATGCGGATCTGTTTTTGAAAGTACGGGAAGAACAAATCCGCAAGGCAGCAGCAGAAGCCAGTGCAGAGCGGCAAATCGTAGAAGCGCAGACTGCAGCACGAATGAAAATTATCGGCGCACAAGGTGAAGCGAAGGCGAACAAACTGAAAGCCGAAGCAGAAGCCGTGGAAATGCGCATGAAAGGCTATACGTATCAGCAAGAAACCGCACAGCAAGTTGGACTCGGTGCGGTAGAAAATATGGGCGGTCTTGGCGGCAGTTCTGGACTGGGAGATCTTGCCGGACTGGGCGTGTCCTTGGGTGCTATGGGCAGCGTCATCAACATGACAAAAGATGCGATGAAACCAATTGCAAATGGAGCGGCAGGTTTGGGAAGCAGCGTAGCGGATGCCATGCAGAACACATGGGACTGTAACTGCGGCAACAAGCACATTGTGGGCAACTTCTGCAACAACTGTGGTGCAAAACGTCCTGCACCGGTGGACACATGGGACTGCACCTGCGGCAACAAAAACATTGTCGGAAACTTCTGCAACAACTGCGGTGCAAAGCGTCCGGAACAGCAGGAAACATGGGACTGCACCTGTGGCAACAAAGGCATCACCGGTAACTTCTGCAATAACTGCGGAAAGAAGAAAGGAGAATAATTATGACTTTTACCAAAAGAACCAAACAGACACTCGCCATTTTGGCAACCATTTTGATTGTATTCACCGTGATTGTATTCGTCATCCCCTTTCACAAGGGCGGTACATTCTGGATCGCCTATCTGGCGGAAGTCGTTGCAATTGCCGCACAAATCCCCATTTTCAAGTTGGCATATGATAACGCCAAAGACTTAAAAAGCAAGGTACTGGGTTTTCCAATTTTTCAGGTAGGATATTTGTGCTTAGGGATTCAGACTGTTGCAAGTGTGATTTTATTTGTGCTAAGCGGTGTGATTGCAAAATTCCCCGTATGAATTGCAGTGATTGTATGCCTTGTCATTTTGGCATTTGCTCTTGTGGGCAGCATTGCCACGGATATTGCCCGTGAAGAAGTGGAACGCATTGAAACCACCACTGCCGCAGATACCGCATGGATGAAGCAAATGCGTGTGCGTTCGGCACAGCTTGTGACAAAAGCAAAAGACGATACACAGCGGAAGATGTTGGAACAGCTGGCGGAGGATTTTCGCTATAGCGATCCGGTAAGCCATGCGGATGTAAAAGCCATCGAGGGCGATATCGAAGCAGCGTTCAAAAACTTAGAACAGGCTCTCACGAGCGGCGGCGATCTTGCTGCACCCGTAGAACAAACGAAGCAGCTGTTAGTACAGCGCAATGCGGCTTGTAAATTGACGAAAAACTAAAATAATCAAATCATAAGAAATCTCAGGAGGAAAGAACAATGGCTATTTTCAAATGTAAAATGTGTGGAGGAAATCTGGAAGTCACGGAGGGCATGACCATCTGCGAGTGCGAGTATTGCGGCACGAACCAAACCGTTCCGAACGGCGATGATGAGAAAAAGACGAACTTATTCAACCGTGCGAACCGTCAGCGAATCGCCTGTGAATTCGACCGTGCCGCAGGCGTTTATGAGACAATCGTAGCGGAATTTCCACAGGAAGCGGAAGGCTATTGGGGGCTTTGCCTGTGCGAATACGGCATCGAATACGTAGACGATCCACGAACAGCGAAGAAAATTCCCACCTATCACCGCACTTCTACGGTGAGCATTTTCGAAAGCAGCAACTACAAGTCGGCACTGGAATACGCCGATCCAGTTGCAAAGACGGTTTATCAGGCAGAAGCTAAGGCAATCGATGCTATTCAGAAAGGCATTCTGGAGATTGCGAACAAGGAAGATCCGTTCGACATCTTCATCTGTTACAAAGAGACAGACGAGTCCGGCAGGCGCACACCGGACAGTGTTCTGGCGCAGGATCTCTATGACGAGCTGACAGAGCGTGGCTATAAGGTGTTCTTTTCCAGAATCACGTTGGAGGACAAACTCGGGCAGGAGTACGAGCCGTACATTTTTGCGGCACTCAGTTCGGCGAAAGTGATGCTTGCCATCGGCACAAAGAGCGAATATTATGACGCTGTCTGGGTGAAAAACGAGTGGAGTTGATACCTGTCGCTGATGTAAAAAGGCCGGAAAAAGACACTGATTCCGTGCTATCGGGACATGGACGCCTACGATACGCCGGCGGAGTTCAAGAATCTGCAGGGGCAGGATATGGGACGTCTTGGGTTCGTGCAGGATTTGGTGCGGGGGATTGATAAGCTGATTGGGAAAACGGAAACGCCACAGGCAAAGGTTCAACCGACAGTCAATCCCGTGCAATCGGAAGTGGAAAACCTTTTAAAGCGTGGACAGATGGCTTTGGAGGATGCAGCATGGAGCGATGCAAGCAATTTCTTTGAAGAAGTGCTGAATAAGAATGCCAAAGAGCCAAGAGCATATCGTGGAAAGTTGTTGGCAGAGATGGAATGTGATTCTATTGATGCATTAGAATCATCCTATCAGGATGTGCTGAAAAATAGCAATTATCAAAAGGCAATTCGCTATGGTGATACAGAACTGCAAGACAAAGTAAACTTCTTCTCGAAACAGGAAGAAATATTGAAAAAGGAATTACAAGATTTGGAAATGGAGCAAAAGAAATACAATGCGGAAATTCAGAAAATCCAGCAGCAAATTAACAGTTATCAGCCAACTGTTCCTGAAAGTGCAGAATATCGTACTTTGCATAATCAAGTGACGGAAACAACGCAGAAATTGACACAAGCAACAAAAGAATATGAGGAAATCAGAGGAAAAATTGCAGACTTGGAAAGAAAACTGCATTCGCTTGGACTTTTTCACAAGAAAGAAAAACAGACAACTCAGCAGCAAATCGAGGTACTTCGGGCACAATTGAACGATGCTTCTGATAAAAAAGAAGTTCTAGAAAAAGAAAAGGAATCGCTCGAAAAGAAGATGCACCCATTGGCTAAAGAGCATCAAGCAAAATGCGAAAAAGAAAAAGCAGTATATGCAAAACCGCTGCAGGAATAGCAGAAAGAATTGCGAGAAAATGCAGCAGATGCCCAAAAGCGTATTGAAATAGTTAAAGAAAAAATCCAAAGAATTTTGTTGGGATCAGTAAAAAAATCAGATATCATCACGTTCGGGAAATATGAGTGGATTGTGTTGAAAAAAAGAAACAGGTAAGCTATTGATTATCACAAAAAATGTGATAGAAACAAAAGAATATAATGAAGCAAGGGAAGACGTAACATGGGAAACCTGTACCTTACGAAAATGGTTAAATGAAGATTTTTACGGTAAGTTCACACCAACGGAGTGAGCGAGAATTCTGGAAACGCATCTCGAAAACCTGGATAATAAGAAACGAGAAACAAAATGTGGAAACAATACAGATGACAAAATATTCCTATTGAGTCTAGACGAAGCAGAGAAATACATGACAAAAGATGAACGAAAAACCAGGAGTTGGTGGTGGCTGCGGTCGCCCGGCAGGAATTAGTATGTTGCGGCGGAGGTCGATTCCGATGGCGACATCGCTACTGATGGCATCCTTGTCCTCAATGAGTGTGGGATTCGTCCCGCTTTGAATCTGAAATTTTAAATCTTTGAATCTAAATCTCTGCACGGCATTTGCCGTGCAGCTTAAACCACCGGAAGGCGGCGGCGATGAAAAAATTTTAATCGATATTTACCAAAAAGAGGGTAATATATGCAAGGTCAAACAGAATTATCTGTCATCACAAAAGCAAAGGATTTATGTTCCTATATCATGACTGTGACACAGCGTTCACCGAAGCACTTTGGAGATGTGGATGAATTCGAAACGCTTTTGAGCGATTGGCTAGACGAAACAATTAGCTACTATGACAGCAAAGAAAACTATTATCATGGTTTTTTGTCGGGGCTGATTGTCGGATTTAAAGGTTACGATGTGAAGTCCAATCGAGAAAGCAGTGATGGACGTCCGGATTTGCTCATATTAGAACGGAAGCGACATAAATTAGCCGTGGTTTTGGAAATCAAGGTTGCAGAACGGTTCCGTGATTTGGACGCAAAATGTGACGAAGCATTGCAGCAAATTGAAGAAAACAGATACGAAGCGGAACTGAAATATGACTGTTTTCAGAAGATTTTGAAATACGGCGTGGCGTTTTGTGATAAGGCGTGCCGGGTGAAATTAGAAGAAGAATAATAAGTTCTATTTAAAAATCCCTTTCATCAGAATTTTTTCCGATGAAAGGGATTTGTCTGTCTATTCAAGTTTTCGCCAATGCTTGGCTTCGTATTCTAAAATCTGTTCCAATGTATTTGATGACAAATTGTTTTTCGTTGTCGATGTTGAGAAATTGCGCACGGCATAATCCAAATCCACATTTCCCGAAATTCCATCCATGCTGCCGGTATTGCTGTATTGCCAAAGCTGATAGGTTCCGGCATAACTGCAAGCAGATGCCCACTGCGCCACACAAATTGCATATTTGGCTTTGGTTTCAGCAGAAAAATAGCTGTCAAACATGGACTTGGACGAGTAAATCATGGCTGTGTAACCTACATTCTCTAACGCTCTACAAAAAACACTCGTAATCGTGTCAGCCGCCTTTGAACCGCTCCCCAAAAGTTAGACAATATGGTATAATATAAATATACCCAA
>JAJQAB010000121.1 GCA_021203985.1 Ruminococcus sp.
TGGTCGACTTCGATAAATTATTACATGTTGTTTACTAAAATTGATTTCCGTGAATGCCGAAAAACGCCACTTGCACAATACAGAAGAATGTGATATAATAAAGGAAACACCAAACAAAGACTGCCTACGGCTTTGCTCGGTGTTGTCGAAAGAAAAATGCAGCAAAGCTCGAGTATACAAATTGACCAAGCTGTAATCGGAAAATACAAGCGGAGACGGCAAAACTTGCGCCGCCGCTGCAAAAGGATGATGAAAATGGAACACTATCTGGATAATGCTGCAACGACAAAGCCTTGTGCTAAAGCGGCGGCTGCTGCAATGCGCTGCCTAATGGAAGTCTATGGGAATCCATCCTCGCTGCACCGAAAAGGATTAGAAGCGCAGCATGAAATGGATTTAGCAAGGAAACGGATTGCAGAGGCGCTGGGCTGTAAGTCGAAGGAACTGCTTTTTACCTCCGGCGCAACCGAAAGCAATAATCTCAGCATTCGTGGAATCGCTGCGTCTTATGGCAAACGTCGAAAAAAAATTATCGCGAGTGCCGTTGAACATGCTTCCGTGAAGCAAACGCTGTCTTTTTTAGAAGTACAAGGCTTTACGGTTGTTCTTGTTATGCCGAGAGAGGATGGCACGTACCATGCGGCAGATTTTTTAAAGGAAGTTGATTCAAACACGCTTCTTGTGACCATGATGCTGGTAAATAATGAAAATGGCTGCCGACTTCCCGTAGAAGAGGTCTTTCGTGCGGTAAAACGAAGGGATTCGGAAGTTGTAACACATTGCGATGCAGTACAGGGCTTTTTAAAAATGCCCTTTCGTGCAAAGACACTTTGCGCGGATCTGATTTCGATTAGTGCGCATAAAGTGCATGGCATAAAGGGCGTTGGCGCGCTGTATATTCGCCAGGGGATTCGTGTAAAACCGATTTTGTTTGGCGGACACCAGGAGCATCAGCTGCGCCCCGGTACGGAGAGCGTACCGCTGATTGTAGCGTTCGGCGTTGCAGTGGAGAAGCTTTCGTCAGATGTAATGGACCGCTATCAGCAAATTGTGCAGCTGCGCAAAAGACTGATTGAACTGCTGCGAACAATGGATGGCGTTTTGATCCGGGATCTTCCGGATACATCGCCTTACGTGCTGAATATTTCGCTGTTGGGTTATCGGTCGGAAATTGTGCTTCATTATTTGGAAAAACAAAAAATCTATCTTTCCAGCGGTTCGGCATGCTCGAAGGGTGCAAGTAGCGGTGTTCTGGAATCGTTTGGCGCAAAGCAAAATGAAGTGGACAGTGCACTGCGTATTAGCTTTTGCGCGGAAAATACAGAAGCAGATCTCACTGCATTGGTGCAGGGACTAAAAGGTGCACAGCGTGATTTGATGCATTAAGCAACGCTTCTGGATTGTAAAAAAAGGAGGAAATAGTCATTGATAAATAATGAATTGATTTTAGCGAAATATGGTGAAATGGCATTGAAGGGGCTAAATCGTAGCACCTTTGAGGATGTCCTGATGAAAAATTTGTGCCGCCGTCTCCGCACGTTTGGTGCATTTCGCCTCACAAAAGCGCAGTCTACAATTTATATAGAACCCAAATCGGATGATGTGGATTTGGATGAGGTACTGGATCAGTTGAAATGTGTGTTTGGTATTGCTTCGCTTTGTCGTGCTTGCATTTGTGAAAAAACAATGGATGATATCTATGCAAAGTCCGTGCCGTATTTGGAAGAAGCACTGGCTTGTGCAAAGACCTTCAAAGTAGAAGCAAAACGCGCAGATAAGGCGTTTCCGTTAAAATCGCCGGAAATCAGTGCAGAGCTTGGCGGCGTATTGCTGGAGGCTTATCCGCATTTGTCGGTGGACGTTCGCAATCCGGATGTAACAGTTACAGTAGAAATTCGCGATACCAATGCGTTTGTGCATGGCGCAAATATCAAAGGCGCAGGCGGACTGCCAGTGGGGACGAGCGGAAAGGCATTATTGCTGCTGTCCGGCGGTATCGATAGTCCGGTTGCTGGATATCGTATGGCGCGCCGCGGCGTACATATCTCTGCCATTCATTATGTCAGTCCGCCATATACATCGGATCGTGCGCAGGAGAAGGTAGAACAGCTTTGTCAAGAACTGACACCGTATTGTGGGAGCATTGCATTTTTTTGCGTACCCTTCACGGAAATCCAAGAGGCAATTAAAACACATTGTCCCGAAGAATACTTCACGGTTATTATGCGGCGCATGATGATGGAAATTGCGCAGAAAATTACAGAAAAAGATGGCTGCCTTGCATTGATTACAGGGGAAAGCGTTGGTCAGGTGGCAAGTCAAACTATGCAGGCAATTGCCTGTACCGATGCTGTGAGCCGTATTCCAGTATTCCGGCCGCTTATTGGCATGGATAAAACGGAAATCGTTGAAACCGCCCGTGCGATTGGTACTTTTGAAACATCAACGCTTCCCTATGAGGATTGTTGTACGGTATTCACGCCAAAGCATCCTAAGGTGCGTCCGCTTTTGGCGGAAATTGAGAGAGCACAGAGTCGATTTGATTTTACCCATATGATCGAGAAGGCGGTGGAAAATACCAGCATGCAGATTTTTCAGTGGAATGGATCAAACGATTGACGGAAGGACATTGTGAAAACATGCAGTATTTTTTGATGGATGAAATACAAATTTGTCGGATTTATAAAGACATCGAAAAAACACTTGACAAAACGCTCGCACATATTGTACAATGGTTAGATAGAGAAGGGCAAACGGTTGCGACAGCAGAAAGCTGTACGGGCGGTATGCTTTCTCAGCTTCTGACATCGGTACCTGGCGCATCAAATGTGTTTGAGCTTGGAATTTGTACTTATGCAGAGCGAATGAAAACGCAGCTGCTGGGTGTTCCAGCAAAGCTGATTTCCGATTATGGTGTGGTGAGCGCACAGGTCGCAAAAGCGATGGCAGAAGGACTCCAGCGTCAATCTGAAGCGGAACTGTGCCTGTCAGTAACAGGAATTGCCGGTCCTGACGGTGGTACTACACAGCAGCCGGTTGGAACGGTCTATGCCGGGATTCTGTGGAATGGACGGATGACAGTGGCGCATTTACAGCTTTGGCAATATGGTTTGCAAACACGCGAAGAAATTCGTCGTGGGACGGCAGTGTGTGTGTTTGGCATTGCGGAATGTTTTCTGATGGAGGAAGCGGCATGCAGGAAGAAGAAAAATCTGCGGTAACATCTGACGTTTCGGATTCGGAAGCAGAAGCAGAGACTCAGATCGAAAAAGAAACAGTAGACGAATTAGCATCAGATCCGGTTGAATTGGATTCAAATTCAGATTCGGCGCCAGATTTGATTGAGTTTCATGCAGAGAGCGATCCGATCAATCCAGATGATAAAATTACCGCGATCCGGACGAGCTTGTATCAGATTGCACAGCTTGAAGAAGAAGAAAAAAGTATCCCTTCGCGTGGTGCATCAGATCAAGCAAGTGAAGGAGCGAAAAGAACATCCGGAAAAATTTGTGCAGAAGCCTTCTCAGCAAAAGACAACACCCAAAAAGAGAAAAAAGACAATCGGTCAAAAATTGATCGGGCTTTTTCCACAAAAGGGCGATACTGGTACGGAGATTGCGCGCAAATGTATTTTTTAGTTTCAGTAACCGTATTCCTTGTCTGTATGATATTGATTGCATTTTATTTTGTGGATATATATCGTGCTAGAGAGCTATATGATGATATCGGATCTTCTTATCACGCCAGACAACCTGAACGTGTAACAGAATCATCAGAATAGACACTCGAAACGGAAGAGAAGCACTATACGCTCCTGCCTGGGGTTGAGGATCTGCTTGCGATCAATGAAGAAATTGTCGGCTGGATCTCGATTCCGGATACGAACGTTGATTATCCGGTTTTGCAGCATTTAGATAATGTCCCGGGGGAGGAGTATTATCTATATCGCAACATGGAAGGTGAAAGTTCGAAGCCCGGTTCAATCTTTTTGGACTATCGTTGTTCGTTTGACAGTGTGGGAGATGACGGAACACTTGAAGTTGAAAATTCAGATAATTTAATTATATATGGTCACAATATGCGTGATCTATCGATGTTCGGTACGTTAAAATATTATCGGACGGATGACGATTATTATGAAGAACATCCGATTATTGAATTGAATTCGAATTATGAAACCTATACCTATAAGATTTTTGCGTATTTCATTGCAGATGCAGAAGATACGACAGAAACACGGTTTGAATATTGGAATGCAATTAATTTTGAGGATGAGACGGTGTTTTACGATTATGTCAACGAAGTAAAACGTCGGACAATACATCTAACAAATGTAGATGTCGAATACGACTACTCGTTGCTCACGCTTTCTGCCTGTAACAGCGCATTTGATACCGCACGTCTGGTGATTGTTGCGCGGTTGGTTCGAGACGGTGAAGATCCGTATGAACGTGTTGTGGGGAGTACGCCGAATCCGAATATAAAGTGGCCAAGTGTTTATTATTTGTGGAATGAGGACACATATGACCTGGATGCACCTTTTGTGTCGTATGGTTAAAATATGACACATGCTGATTTTAGAAAGAGGAATGGCATTTATGAAAAAACGGAAAAACAGTGTATTGGCAGCAGTTTTATGCATCTCGCTTTTGACGGTTGGATGCGCACAGGAAATTGACCAAACAGCAACTACCGAAACCTCTGCTCCGGTAGAAACAGAAGCGCCGACAGAACCGGAAATGACGGATCGTGCGAAAAAGCTGCTGGAACAGAACCCGGATACCGTTGGATATATTACAATTGACGGTACACAGGTAGACAATCCTGTGGTACAGACAGTTGACAATGATTATTATTTGAACATTGGTTTTGATGGACAGGAATTCCGTGCCGGAACCGTATTCATGGATTATGAGGACGTGTTCGGCGCATATCCGGAGCAGTGGTCGGAAAATATTGTTCTGTATGGTCATAATATGGCGGACAATACGATGTTTGGATCGCTGAGAAAGTATCGTCAAGATTTGGAATATTACAAAGAATATCCGTTTATTACACTTAGCTCAAACTATGCAGATTATACGTATGTCATGTTTGGCCTTGTGATCACCAGCGGCAATGCAGACGCTGACTTTATGTATTGGTGCATGGAAGAACTGTATGACAAGGAATCATTTGACAGCTATGTCAATACGATCGAATCCAAGAACATGATTGAAAACAACGTGGATGTAACATACGGCGATAGTTTGCTGACACTGTCTACTTGTTATTCTGATGAAGATAACAGCCGCTTTTTGATTGTTGCACGTCGTTTGCGTGAAGATGAAACGGAAGAATCATTGTTAGAAATCATTCAAGATGAAGGAGGCGAAGAAACGACTGCAGAAGAGTAATCCGTACCAATTTGTGAACAGTGAATGCTTGCACAGGCGTGCACGACCGGACTACGGTATTTGTTTTCCGGTACGCTTTGTGCAAGCATATCACCCGGTACATATACCGGTAACATTGGAGTTTTGAAATAAAAATACTTTACCCACACGTGGGGATTGCACTTGCAATTGCAGTATTGCTCGCTGGCACTTCGGCAATTCGTACCTACGCAGAATTTGAAACAGATTCCGCGGAAGTCAATGCCGAGGAAAGCAGCGATACGTTGTGGAAAGCTGAAATTTCAGATTATGATTCCAGTTTATCATTGGTACAGTATGAAGAAATTACACCGTCTGAAGAATCGACTGCAGTGACAGAACAGGCATCATCGCTGGAAACCGCGCAATCTGACGATGCGGCTACCGAAGAAAGTGCCGTTTCGTATGAAACAGAAACGCTGTCTTCTTCAAACGGCTCGAGAAGTGTAGATACTGGAACGGCTGTCTCTTTGGGCGTGCCGGAATCCGGACAGTTTGCATTTACAACTTATGGATATGGACATTGTGTTGGGCTAAGTCAAAATGGTGCAAATTATTATGTCTCGTATGGTGGGTATGATTACCAATCGATTTTGTTCCATTATTATCCGGGGACAACATTGGTACAGGAAGATCTGAACGCTGCTGTGGATGGAATTGACGACATGGTAAGCGTTCTTTCTCAGATCGTGTACAACGAAATGAGTTCAACAATGCACCCGGAAGCAATGAAAGCGCAGGCAGTTGCTGTGTATACCTATATCATGTTCAATGGCGGAAGTAC
The DNA here is from genome assembly GCA_021203985.1 of Ruminococcus sp. GTDB lineage: Bacteria > Bacillota > Clostridia > Oscillospirales > Ruminococcaceae > Ruminococcus_C. Next base: position 6,199 of record JAJQAB010000121.1, read on the forward strand.
AGATGGTCTGATTTTAAAAGAAGATCCACCGCAGAATGTGATTGATGCGGTTTCTTTTGTAGTTGGACAGGCGCTTTATTATGATGGAGACTATGCAATGACCGTATTTACGGCGTCTAGCGGCGGAGCAACCGCAAATTCTGGAGATATTTTTGGAACGACCTATCCTTATTTGGTTAGCGTTCCATGCGAGTATGACGCTTCCTATGATCCGAATTATGGTGAAGTGACTTATCTCTCTGTTGATGAAGTACGTTCGCGCATTCAAAATGCATACGGTGTTTCGCTTTCCGATAACTCAGCAAATTAGATCCAACTGGAAGTCGGTGACAGTGGATATGTACGATCCGTGAATATCGATGGGCAAAAAACCGTGAACGGAGATGAGTTCCGCAGTGCGCTTGGCTTGAAGAGTGCATGTTTTGCTTATTGCTGTGGTTAAAGAAGCTTACAGGCATTGTCGTACAAGACCTGGAAATAAATGCGCTTTTACTTTTCTTTCGGATGCGTCTTTTTACGTGACGCTGCCGAAGCATAATGCTCAGGTCCTCTCTCATATGTATGTAACGAGAGCGCCTGCAATGCGGTCGAAAGGGGAGACATCGAGGTGGCATTGTGGAAGCAGTGAAAAAGCATAAACCGTGTAAATGATACCTTTGGAGGAAAGCATATGGATTTTCGGGATCAGTTTCGAAAAGTAAGTGATGATGTTGGAAAAATGGCACGCGATGTGGCAGACTCATCCAAAAAAACAACTGCAAAAGCACGAATTCGTCGTACGATGCATACGTGCAACGATGTGCTATAGCAAATTTACAGCACAATCGGATTAAAATACTATATGGAAAATCAATGTGAACCTGATCCACAGTTTGCCGATTTGTTTGCGCAAGTCAGTGATTTACTGACGCAAATGGATGCGCTCAAGTCAGAACTTGCTGGATTGGATCACGCTGCGATTTGTCCTTCCTGCGGATCAAAAGTAAGCGACACGCAGAGATTTTGTCCGGAATGCGGCTGTAAAAATGATTCTTATGGAAAATGGAAAGCGGAAGCAGAAGCGGCGGAAGAAGCCAGACGTGCTGCAAAAGATACGGAACAAGCAGATCGTAAAGCACGGAAGGCGGAAAAATTCGCACAGGAGACAGTTTTTGAAACAACTGCAGAGACTCGATCGGCAGATGATGTGATCCTTTCTGCAGCAGATGCAACCACTTGTGATGAAGAATATTGATTAGTGCTGCTTATAGCAAAAATAAAGTAAAAATGCGTTTCAATTTGAAAAAATAAAAGATAGAATTAGACGTGTACGGACAGTGCACGTTTTTTTCTTCAGGAGGATATGGACTATAAAAAGATGTGTACAATTGCTGACAGTGATTTTTTCGATTTTCGTTCTTACTGCTTGTGGAACATCTGTGGGTGATTCGGATGGTGCAAACGGAAGCGCGATAGATGATGGAAGAATGCTTTTAGAACTGTCTGCGGAGGAAATTGCAGAGGATATGGGGTTCGTAATCAACCTTGGAAATACGATGGAAGCGTATTGGGAAGATTTGAATCATTTGACTTCTGGCTGTATGACCATTGGTGATGACACGGCAAAGGATTATGAAACCTGCTGGGGTGCGGTAGAAACGACCCAGGAAATCATTGACGGAATGAAAGCGGCTGGATTTCGCACCATTCGAATCCCGGTTTATTGGGGCAATATGATGGAGAACGATGGCACTTGTCAAATTGCGGATGCCTATTTTGATCGTGTGGAAGAGATCATCGACTATTGTCGTAAAGATGATTTATATGTTGTCATCAACATGCACCATTACGATGCGCTTCTGATTCAAAATCACGAGAAAGAAGAGGTGTTAGAGGCAGCAAAAACGCTCTGGATACAAATCGCAGAGCGTTTCGAAGCGTATTCTGATTACTTGATTTTTGAAGGATATAACGAAAGTCTGGGCGGATCACAAGAAAGTGATCAGCTTAGCGATGCAGAGCTTTATGATTATGTCAATGAAATGAACCAAACATTCGTTGACGCGGTTCGATCCACAGGCGGTAACAACGCAAATCGCATGCTGATTGTTTCCGGATATTGGACAAACATCGACAAAACAACAGACGCACGATTTTCCATGCCGGAGGACACTGCAGAGGATCGATTGATGGTATCTGTTCACTATGTCGATAATGCAAAATGCTGGAGTAACCAGATCGGAAACCAAACGTGGCTTGATTATAGTCGTGAGCAATGCGAGCTGTTGAAAGCGGCATTCACGGATCAGGGCTATCCAGTATTTCTTGGGGAATGTACATCAATTTATGAATCGGAGCGAATCGCAGCAGATGCAATTTACACAACGTCAACAGAATGCCTGGAACAAATGTATCAAATGATATTATCATACGATTTTGTACCTGTTTTATGGGACATTAGCAACAATTTCTACTCCAGAGACGATTGCGTTATTTCATCAGAATCCGATCGTACATTGCTTTTGACGCTTTCAAGCACGCTTGGTGCGTGATCATTTGACGATGGATACTCGGGAATCGTAATAGAAACGGTAAACGTATGATCACTTGTATCAATATCAAAAATACCTTGATATTTATTTACGGCTTGTTTTACATTAGACAGCCCGATTCCCGCATGTCCGTTTTTCGTTGACTTGTATTTCTTATGGGTGATTGGCTGAATGGATTCATATGAATTGGATATGTGAAACAAGTAAAAGCCCATTTTCTGCTCGATATAAAATTGAATTTCTCTTTTTTCATTCGAAAGCGTTCTGCATGCTTCAATCGCATTGTCTAAGAAATTTGCAAAAATCGTAGTCAAATCAATATCCGAAATAAATGAGAGGTCCATTTCTTCGATATGCAGAATCAGACGAGTTTTTGACTGCTCCACTTTAAAAAGCGCATGATTGATTATGACTATGAGCATGGTATTGCTGTGCTGAAATTCCGGATACAATTTGTTTAAGGATACGCTGATTAAATGACCTTTAGGCCAGAAAAATCGGCTTCCAAAACAAAAAACTTTCGAAAATTGCAAGTGCAAGTTGAACACTTCCGTGTAAAAGTTTAACAGAGTCCAG
>JAJQAB010000049.1 GCA_021203985.1 Ruminococcus sp.
CTTTGCATAAAATTCGGTTTCTAATTTTGTCTAACTTTTTGGGGTCGGTTCATTTCTTGACAAAAGTGCCTTTTTATGCTATCATTTGATGCAGCAGGAAAAAAGAGAGCTTCGGCGGCAGGTGCGAAAGTCGAAGTTGGAACGCGAAAGGAGAAGAAGAACATGGCATTGTATGCATTTTCGAGAACAGAACGTCTGATCGGCGCAGAAGCGCTGCAAAAATTGGCGCAGTCTCATGTGATTGTTTTTGGCGTAGGCGGCGTGGGCGGCTACGTTGTCGAAGTGTTGGCGCGCAGCGGCGTGAGAAGCTTGACACTCGTGGACAGCGATCGGGTTGCCCTGACGAATATCAACCGACAAATCTACGCCACGCATAAGACGATTGGCAGGATGAAAATTGATGTGGCGAAGGAACGCATTTCGGAAATCAATCCGCAGTGCACGGTGCATACGCTTCCGCTGTTCTATTTGCCGGAAACGGCGGAACAAATCGACTTTTCCGCCTATGATTATATTGTAGACGCGGTAGACACGGTGTCGGCAAAAATCGACCTTGTGGTGCAGGCAAGCGCGGTGCACATACCGATCATCAGTGCCATGGGTGCGGGCAACAAGATGGACGCCACGGCATTTGAAGTGGCGGATCTCTACGAGACAAGTGTTTGTCCGCTTGCACGCGTGATGCGCCGCGAGCTGCGCAAGCGTGGGATTTCGTACCTAAAGGTCGTCTATTCGAGAGAAGAACCAATTGCGTCCAAAGGGGACGCGGAACAAAAAGCCGTTCCCGGAAGCAACGCCTTTGTTCCGGCAGTGGCTGGGCTGATTCTCGCCGGCGAAGTGGTCAGTGACTTGATTCGCGGAGCGCGGTGATGGGGATGCGCATGATAGTGCGTGAAATGTAAAATCATGCCATATTTAAGGCAACACCGCACAGAGATTGTGCGTCAGATGCGCTGTAGATTTTTCTTTAGATTGTGAAATGACGATGCAGCAATACTTGATGTATTGCAAGGAAGAATTTTGCAAGATAAAGGAAAAGGTATACCACAAGGGTACTCCATTCGGTCGCAGCAGATGGCGTGCAAAGCCATAGGCGGTTTTTGCGCGGTGTCGCCTTAAAAACCACAAGCCAAAAAAGCTCCGCAGACGACATAGCACCTCCGCGGAGCTTTTGCGTAAAACGCCTCGCCACTGATCCCAGTTACAGCGCGGTAATGTCCGCAATATTTCCGGCAAACGCTGCATATGCGGAGATTGTGCCGGCATCGCGCACCTCCGCTGATAGGGATTCGGTGTCTACGATAAATTCAATGACATTCGCGCCGCCGTCACAATCGCGGTAGCGGCATGTGGCATCTGTGTCACAGTCCGCCTTGATGTCGCCGACTGTGACCGTGAATTGTACACCGCTATCGAGCGTTACCAGAAACCGTTCACCGCAGCCCTCCTCGAGCCAACCTGTCCCCATTGCAACAAGATAATCGTCCCCGATTCGCCGCAAGCCCTGATCATCCGTCCACGTTTGCTGCTGTAATGCGTATTGTGCGGAGCTTGTGTCGGAAATTGCACGGTAGTCCATGTAAGTTTTAAACGAGGTATCCATGTCGCCGAAAAGAGATGGCAGATCGGCTGCGGCACTGTCTGATTCCAGCGCGTCCTGCACCGGCACTTCTTCTTCGGATGCGTCATCCGGCTGTACCTCTTCGGTTGTCGAAACGGTTTCGGTTTCTATTTCGGTTTCTGACGTTGTCGATGCAGTGTTTTCCACGGGAACGGTTTCTGTGGTGGTGGCAGTTGTCGTAGTTTCGACCGGTGTCGTCTCTTTTGGCACATCGGTTACGAGCACGGAAACGGCGGTTGCGGTGGGCGTTGCCACAGCCGCCGTAGCGGATTCTGCTGTGCTTGCGGTCGCTTCCTGGATTTCCTCTGGAGCGAGTACTTCGTCTGCTTCAGGTGCGATTGGAGATGCTGCGGATCCATCCGGAATCACAACCTCTTCGAGCTCAGCTTCCTGTGTTGGAATCAGCGCATCTGTGATTGATTTCGTGCGCGGCGTCAAAGTGCTTCCGAATACGGGGAGCTGGTGACAGAGCATCGTACAAACATAACCGGCGCAAATTGCAATCATAATCTTGTGCAGCTGGAACATAAATGCTTCCTTCGGGTTGTCTTGTGATTTTGCTTGTTCAGAAAACCCTATGCGAATTGCGCGGACAAATATGCAGCATCGCTGGCGGCTGTTGTGAAAAACGCTAGAAATCGAGTCCGTATTTTTGAGCAAAACGACGAAAAAAGAAAAATACACTTGACAAATATGGGGGCATTTTGTATACTAATACTAGTTGAAATTCGATGAGCAAACGTAAGTATCCGGCAATACGATAGCACAGAGAGTCGAGGGCGATGTGATCTTGATCTATACGCTGTTTTGGAGAATGGGTTTGTGAGAAGCGTGGCGAACAAGGATTCCCTTTAGTAGTCATCGTCGCTGCTCCAGCGTTATCGGGAGAGGATATATCCGGAGACGTTTTGTCCGGCGTATCTGTAACGAGGGAAACGGAATCATATAATATTGCCGTTTCTGAAATTGGGTGGCAACACGCAGATCACAGTCTGGCGTCCCATGTTTGTGGGAAGTCGGGCTTTTTTATTTGCCACAATGCCAAAAGATCCATTGAGAAAGAAGAGTGATTGATGTATGCTGAAACCGTCATTAGAAGAGGTAAAGGCGCTCGCCGTGCACTATAATCGGATTCCCGTGATGTACACGTTTTCGGCGGATCACCAGACGCCGATTCTCATCTACGCGGCGCTTGCAAAGGGCGGTGAGAATTCCTTTATTTTGGAGAGCGTCAGCAATGGCTCGCAGTGGGATCGGTATTCGTTCATCGGCGTTTCGCCAAAGCAGGAAATCCGTATTCATGGGAACACCGCAGAAATCCGTACGGGCAGCCATTCGGAGCAGCAAAGTGTGGAAGAGCCGATCGCGTTTTTAAAGGCGCAAATGGCACAGTATCGCGCACCGGTGCTTCCGTCTGCGCCGAATTTCACGGGCGGGTTGATCGGCTATTTCGGCTATGATACCGTGCGGTATATGGAAAAGAAGCTGACAAATGTGCCGGAGGACGATGTGCACATGCCGGACTGCCATCTGTTTTTGTATGATGAACTGGTCACTTACGACCATTTGAGCAGCAATGGGATTGTGATTTTGAATCTGCACACGGATGGCGACCTCAGCGCACAATATGCTGCAGCACAGTGGAGAGCGGAGGAACTGGTGCAGATCATCCAGGAATACCGCCCGCAGCCGCCGGAACACCGAAGCAGTGGAATGTCCGTGGTACATTCGAACATGACCAAGGAAGCATACAGCGATATGGTACGGGAGGCAAAGGAGTATATCAAAAACGGCGATATTTTCCAGATCGTGCTGTCACAGCGCTTTGAAATCACGAACCCACCGGACAGCTTTTCGGTATATCGGCGGCTTCGTGCTACGAATCCGTCCCCGTATCTGTATTACTTCCACACGCCAACGTATGACGTGGCAGGCGCTTCGCCGGAGATGCTTGTAAAAGTGACAAACGGCGTGCTCCACAACCGCCCGATTGCCGGGACGAAGCCGCGCGGACGGACAACGGAAGAGGATGCGGCAAATGAAAAGGCACTGCGTGCTGATCCGAAGGAACGTGCAGAGCATACGATGCTGGTGGATCTCGGGCGAAACGATGTCGGAAAGGTGTCGGAGTTTGGTTCGGTTCAGGTGACGCGGTATATGGTGACTGAGCGCGCATCGAAGGTCATGCACCTTGTTTCGGACGTAGAGGGAAAGCTGCGGAAGGATCAGACGGCACTAGACGCATTGATGGCGGTTTTGCCAGCAGGAACGCTCTCCGGTGCGCCGAAGGTGCGTGCGATGGAACTGATCGATCACTTCGAAAGCAAAAAGCGTGGGCTTTATGGCGGAACGGTCGGCTATTTGGGCTTTGATGGCAGTATGAATACGTGTATTGCCATTCGCACGGTGCTGTTCGCAAATCAGAAGGCATATGTTCAGGCAGGTGCTGGAATCGTTGCAGATTCGGTGCCAGAAAACGAATATTATGAAACAGTTAACAAGGCGCTGGCTGTGATCAACGCGATTCAGGAGGCAGAGTAATATGATTTTATTGATTGATAATTACGATTCGTTCACGTACAATTTGTATCAGTACATCGGTGAACTGTATCAGGACATTCGCGTTGTGCGGAATGATGCAGTGACGATTGCGGAAATCGAAGAGATGCAGCCACAAGCGCTGATTTTCTCGCCAGGACCAGGCTATCCGAAGGATGCCGGCATTACAGTGGAAACGATTCGCCATTTCAGCGGAAAGCTGCCGATGCTGGGCGTTTGCCTGGGACATCAGTCGATGTGTGAGGCATTTGGTGGTACGATCGTACAGGCGAAGCAGCTGATGCACGGGAAGTCCAGCAAAATCCATCTCGATCTGAACTGCCCGATTTTTGCAGGGCTGCCGCAGGTGGTAGAATGCGGACGCTATCATTCGTTGATTGCACAGGAATCGACATTCCCTTCGTGCCTGCATGTGACTGCGCGTGATGAAGAGTGGCAAATTATGGCGCTGGCACATCTGGAATATCCGATTTATGGACTGCAGTTCCATCCCGAGTCGATGCTTACTGCGGATGGAAAGCGGATGCTCGCGAACTTTTTGAATCTGATTCCGGGCGTTTCCGTACCGCTTCCGGCGGCAATTGTGGAAGCACCAAAGACGGCACTGTGTAGCTATCTGGCAAAGGTAGTCGATGGAAACGACCTGACGCAGCAGGAGGCGGAAGAAGCGGTCGACATCATCATGAGCGGCAATGCCACAAACGCGCAGACTGCCGGACTTTTGACGGCACTGCGGATGAAGGGCGAGACGATTGCGGAAATTACCGGCTTTGCAAAGGGCATGCGCCAAAAGGCACAGCAGGTGAAGGGATGCGAGGAAAGCATCGAGATCGTGGGAACTGGCGGCGACCTGGCGAACTCTTTTAATATTTCCACGACCTCTGCATTTATCATTTCTGCCGCAGGAATGCCTGTCGCAAAGCACGGAAATCGCAGCGTTTCCAGCAAGAGCGGCGCTGCGGATGTACTGGAAAGCCTGGGTGTACGCATCCAAACGACACCGGATCAGGCGGAGGCATCGATTCAGCAAATCGGCATCTCGTTCCTGTTTGCGCAGAGCTATCATAAGGCAATGAAGTTTGTCGGACCGGTACGAAAAGAGCTTGGCATTCGCACAATCTTCAATATCTTAGGACCGCTCACAAACCCTGCCTTCACCAACTATATTCTGCTTGGCGTGTACGAAAAGCCGCTGCTTCGCGTGATGGCGCAGGTGCTGATCGGACTGGGCATCAAGCGTGCGATGATTGTTTTTGGAAACGACCGGCTCGATGAAGTGTCGATTTCTGACAGCACTTCGGTTGTTGAGGTGAAGGACGGAAATATCCTGGAATATGAGATCGCGCCGGAGGACTTCGGAATGGAACGCGCTTCGAAGGACGAGATTGTCGGCGGTACGGCGGACGAAAATGCGCAGATCACGCTTGGCATTTTAGAGGGGAAGATTCGCAGCGCAAAGAGAGACATTGTACTGCTCAACGCCGGCTGTGCGTTGTACACCGCAGGAAAGGCGGAAACCATCACGGATGGCATTACCCTTGCAGAGCAGCAGATTGACAGCGGAAAGGCACTCGAAAAGCTGCACGAGCTGATTGCGTTTACAAACCAGGACGAGGACAAATAAGATGATTTTAGACGATATTTTAACATACCGTGCGAGGCAGCTGGAACGGGAAAAGGTGGCTTGTGCGCTCGAAGAAATGCAGAGCCGTGCAAAACAGATGCTTGCGGCACGCAAGCCCTTGTCGCTGGAACGTGCCTTGCATCAAAAGATGCTTTCCTGTATCTGCGAGGTGAAAAAGGCTTCTCCTTCGAAGGGACTGATTTGCCCGGATTTTCATCCGGTGGAAATTGCGAAGTGCTATGAACAGGCGGGAGCGAATGCCATTTCATGCCTGACCGAGGAGCATTACTTTCAAGGCTCGTCAAGCTACCTCGCGGAAATCCGAAAAGTGGTACAGATTCCGATTTTGCGCAAAGACTTCATCTTTGACGCCTATCAGATTTATGAGGCGGCTGCGATTGGCGCAGATGCGGTGCTTCTCATTGCGGCGGTTCTCTCGCCGAACGTCATGGAGGAGCTGTATGGGCTGACCTACGACTTGGGCATGGAAGCACTGGTCGAGGTGCATGATACAGAGGAGCTTGCATCCGTTCGCGCGCTGCATCCTCGCATTTTGGGCGTTAACAATCGAAATCTGAAAACATTCGAAGTGGATCTGCAAACCGTTGCGAAATTGAAACCCGATGCGCCGACTGATGCGGTCTTTGTTTCTGAGAGCGGCATTCGAAACCATGCGGACATGGAACAGGTGCATGCATGCGGCGCAGATGCAGTGCTGATTGGTGAGACGCTGATGCGAAGCGACAATGTCCAGCAAGTACTAGCGCAGCTGCGGGAGGGCGTATGAAGCTGAAATTTTGTGGTATCCGGCGCGAAGAGGATGTTCGCTTTTGCAATGCGCTGCTGCCGGAGTATATGGGCATGATCCTGTCACAGGGGTTTCGACGGAGCGTTGCGCCGGAAATGGCAGCGCGGCTTGTGCGAAAAAAGCGTTCGGAAATTGCTGCGGTTGGCGTTTTTGTGAACGAATCGACAGAAACGATCCTGGAACTGCTGCGTCAGATTCCGCTGGATGTCATTCAGCTTCATGGCAATGAGAACGCTGCACAGATTGCGCAGCTTTGTGCCAAAACGGGGCTTCTGATCTGGAAAGCGGTTCGTGTGAAAAGCGCGTCAGACATCGCATCAGCGCAGCAGCTTGGCGCGGATTGTCTCGTTTTAGAGGGCTTTTGTTCTGGTCAGGTGGGCGGTACGGGTAAAACCGCCGACTGGAGTCTGATTGCGCAGTCTGCGCCGAAAACGCCGTTTTTTCTGGCGGGTGGACTTCGGTCGGATAATTTGCAGGACGCGCTGCAGCTGGTGCATCCGGAGGGCGTTGACTTTTCCAGTGGAATTGAAACGGACGGCGTCAAGGATTTTGAGAAAATGAAAGAAATCGTGAAGATTGTACGAGGTGAATAATCATGGGCAAAGTAGGAAGATTTGGGATTTTCGGCGGACAGTACGTGCCGGAAACGGTCATGAATGCTGTGAATGAGTTGGAAGCGGCTTATCGGCAGTATCGGGACGGCCCGGCATTTTTGGAAGAATATCGCACGCTGCTTCGCGATTATGCCGGCAGACCATCGATGCTGTATTACGCAGACCGCATGACAAAGGACTTGGGTGGCTGTAAAATTTATTTGAAGCGCGAAGATCTGAATCATACGGGTGCGCATAAAATCAACAATGTTTTGGGGCAGATTCTGCTGGCGAAGAAGATGGGCAAGAAGCGGATCATCGCAGAGACGGGCGCAGGTCAGCATGGCGTTGCAACCGCGACCGCATGTGCGATGTTCGATATGGAATGCGAAGTCTATATGGGCGCGGAAGATGTACGCCGCCAGCGGCTGAACGTCTATCGAATGGAGCTTTTGGGCGCAAAGGTGATGGGGGTCGACAGTGGTACGGGCACACTGAAGGACGCGATTAACGAGGCGATGCGCGATTGGGCAACGAATATCGATACCACGTTTTATTTGATCGGCTCAACAATGGGACCGCACCCGTATCCAACCATGGTGCGCGATTTCCAGAAGGTTATTGGCGAAGAGACGCGCGCGCAGCTGATGGAGAAGGAAGGTAGGCTGCCGGATTGTGTGGTCGCGTGTGTCGGCGGCGGCTCGAATTCGATGGGAATGTTTTATGATTTTATTCCGGAAAAGTCCGTACGTTTGGTTGGCGCAGAGGCGGCAGGAAAGGGCATTGACACAAAGCTGCACGCGGCAACCGTGGCAAAGGGATCGCTTGGTATTTTCCACGGCATGAAATCGTATTTTATCCAGAACGAGGAAGGACAAATCGCGCCGGTTTACTCGATTTCCGCTGGATTAGATTACCCGGGCGTTGGCCCAGAGCACGCGAACCTGTTTCAGACTGGGCGCGCGGAATATATGGCGATCACCGATGAAGAAGCCGTACAGGCGCTGGAATATCTCTCGCGCACCGAGGGCGTAATCCCAGCGATCGAATCGGCACATGCGGTTGCAGCAGCGATGCAGATCGCACCAACGATGGGAAAAGATGAGATCATGGTGATCAATCTGTCCGGCCGTGGCGATAAGGATATGCAGCAAATTGCAGAATATAGAGGAGTGAAGATCAATGACTAAGAATCGTATTGACGCGAAGCTGGAACAGTGCAAAGCTCAGGGCAAAAAGGCACTCATTCCGTTTATCACGTCTGGAGACGGCGGATTTGACTGCACCGAGCAGTCGGTTTTGGAAATGGTGAAAAACGGTGCGGATTTGATCGAGCTTGGCGTGCCGTTTTCCGATCCGATTGCAGAAGGGCCAGTGATTCAGCGCGCAAGTGAACGCGCATTGCAGGGCGGAACAACGCTGGTGGGCATCTTTGAAATGGTGCGTCGCCTGCGCAAACAGACGGATGTGCCGCTTCTGTTGATGATGTATCTGAATACGATTTTCCGCTTTGGAACAGATCGCTTTTTCCAGCTGTGTCAGGAGTGTGGGATTGACGGCGTCATTGTTCCGGATATTCCGTATGAGGAAAAGGACGAAATCCAGGGGAGCGCCGATCAATACGGCGTACATAATATCAGCCTGGTGACACCGGCGAGCGAGGATCGGATTCAGATGATTGCGTCAGAAGCAACCGGCTTTTTGTATTGCGTCTCTTCGAACGGCGTTACGGGCGTACGCGATGCGTATCAGACGGAGTTTCAGCCGTTTTTCGATAAGATTCACAAGTACGCCAAGATCCCCTGCGCGGTTGGCTTTGGCATTTCCGGCCCGGAAGCTGCCAAGATAATGAGCCAGTATTGTGATGGCGTAATCGTAGGCAGTGCGATTGTACGGCTTGTGGAACAGTATGGCGGGCAGGCCGCACCCAAAGAAATCGGCGCATTTGTGAAATCTTTGCGCGATGCCTTGGATCAGTAAATCGCATTCGAATCTGTAATCAAACAAAAAACGCACCGGATCTCCCATCAAACAGGAGATGAACCGCTCCCCAAAAGTTAGACAATATGGTATAATATAAATATACCCAAAAG
>JAJQAB010000120.1 GCA_021203985.1 Ruminococcus sp.
TCGTTGCCTTCGGCTCCTCCATCGTGCCTGATTCCATTCCAACTCGTTTAACATCTTGCTTTTTCGAGCGCGTGTAACAGATCATTGACAACTCTACACAGCCGGATGGAAAAATTCAAATTTACCACTTGACACATCTCCATTCCGGCGGTATAATGAAAATATGATTTGGATAAAAAAGGATATGACAAAACAACGCCGTTTCTGTGACGCTTTTTCATCGATCACACGGAGGAACACATGAAACAATACACCGCTAACAGCCACGCGCAATACATCCTACAGGTCACAATACCGATTGCGGCTATAATTCTCATTTTTCTTCTCTGGTATTTTCTCCCGTTTCTGCCGCACTGGCTGCTCTGGGTCATCACTGTGGTACTTAACGCTGCTGCAGCAATGCTTTCAGCGTGCTTTCTTCCGCTCTGGTTCGACTCGGTTTCTTATACCATTTCCGAAACGCACATCACAAAGCGCTGCGGCATCATTTTCGTCCAGGAGCAGACGATGCGCACACAGGCGCTGCAGTACAGCACGATTCTGCGCACGCCGTTTTCCGCGAAGAGCGGCTTGAATTTTATTCCGCTGCACGCATACGGTGGCACGATTTATTTGGCGTTTCTCCGAAAACAGGACGCCGAAGAAATCCAGCACTTTTTACAACACACCATCTATCACCTGATAACGGATCACGAAGAACCGCTGTAGTCGTAAGGAGTATCCAGACATGTCGCCATATGCATCCAACGAAAGCAATGTTTATCACGAGCATCCGATCAAGATTTTGCGATACAGCGCCAAGAATTTCTGGATGCTGATTTTTCCGGTGCTGCGCAGTCTGCGGCTCTACCCGTTTTCCCTGCAAAACCTCATCGACTGGGGTATAGGGGCGTGGTTCGATCTGCTGATCGCACTGCTGATTATCTGCTTCGGTATACTACGGTGGTATTGCTGCAGCTACTCCTTTGACGAGGTTTCGATCCACGCGAAAAGCGGCATGATTCTTCGGCAGGAAAAGGAAATTCCATTTGCGCGGATCACCGCCGCGGTAGAGGAGCACCCAATCTATCTGCGTCCATTCTACGCGGTGCGTCTCCAGATCAGCACGGCGTCCGGCGTGATTCCCGAGGCGAACATGCGGCTGATTCTACACAAGCACGACCTGCACCGAATGCGTCCATACATCAGCGTACTGCATGGCTCGCCGGAGAAAACGACTGTCTTTCACACGCCGACGTGGCACGTGCTCCTCTTTTCCACGCTGTTTTCCAGCAGTTTTTCCGGCGCATTCTACATCGCCACATTGTTCTTCCAGGGCGGACGCATTACCATGGATCTGCTCGAGGAATTCCAGGCGCACGCACTGCTCGAGGACGTGGCGGATCGTGCGTCCACGATCTTTGTCGGTGTTCCATACATGGGGCTAATTATCAGTATTGTTATTCTGGTGCTGTGGCTAATTTCATTCGGCAGAAATCTCCTGCGCTACAACAGATACCGTATCCAGTTCGGGAAGGAATTTCTTTCGGTGCACATGGGCATTCTCAATCGCCGGCACTTTCATCTGCGCAATACATCGATCGTCTTTTCGGATCTGCGGCAGAACCTCATCATGAAACTCTTCGGCATGACCTCCCTGCACATCCGCTGTCCGGGCTATAGCAACCGCTGGGACACGCTTCCGGTATTGATTCTGCTGATGCACAAGCGCTCGTCCTGGACAATGCTCGAAAAACTGCACATGGCGAAGCGTTTAGAGCACCCGATTGTAACTGCGCGTCCGAAGCGGCAATCCTTCTATGCGTTCATCTGGCCGCCGTTGATCGGACTAGCAAGCGTTTTCGTGGTGTACCACCTCGCGATGTACCTTGATCCGAGTGCCAGTGAAATCATTCGCTTTTTCGCGCTGATGCTGACGCTTCCCCTGCTGTGGTTTCTGCTCGTACGAATCGTCTCGCTGTTCACGCAGTCCGCCACAATGAATGAACAGTATTTGCAGCTACACTTCAGCCGGTGGTTTATGTTCCACACAATCACGGTACGGCGTGTGTATGTCGTCCGCGCCGATCTCCGGCAGACGGCACTGCAAAAGCACTATGGCACGTGTCATCTCTACCTGTACTGCAATGGTCCGCGGCAGCAGCGCTTTCAGCTAAAGTCACTCCCAGAGGAAGCCGCACGGACGATCATCGCTGCACTGAGCGAAGAAGTGCAGCGTGATACTGCATAATGATACGAAAAAAACCGTTTCGACAATAATCGCGAAACGGTTTTTCTTGTGTGCTATTTCTCTTAGCGGCGGAAGAGTCCCTTTTTCTTCTTCGGCGGTTCTGCTGCGGCGCGCTGTGCAACAATGTCCGCCATCTCTCCAACATTCTTCATGCCGGAAACCTCCTGCATCCGAAAACGCATCCCGAAGGTCTGCTCGACTGCTTCGATCAGATTGATATGCACCAGGCTGTCCCAGTCCTCGATATCGTCTGCGGTGGTGCGCTCTGTGACAACGATTGTCTCATCGTCAAATACTTCCTGAAAAACTGCACAAAGCTTTTCCATAATTTCTTCATGTGTCATGGATATGTTCCTCCTGATTGACACGAATCACGTGGTTTTTCTCTGAGTAGCCATCCAGATCCAAAAGCCAGGTGGTGTCGCTGTTTTCAAATGACTTCTCTTTCGTAAATCCAAAGTCGCCATACAAATCGCGCACCATTGCGTTCTTCGCCGTGTGCAGGTAATAGCCGCGGATTTTCTGCACGCCGCGCGCCTTACACGCCGCCACAAGTACATCGAGCATCGCCAGTTCCATATCGCGCTTGAGTACGCGGCAGCTCATCAGCCACAGTTCCACGTGCAGCGTATCGCCGGCAATCTCGCCGATTACCACGGACACAATGCCGTTATCGCCAAACCGGTCGCGCAGTCTGCCGCAGAGGCAAATCCGATTCGGGTCGCGCGCCACCTGTTCCATTTCGCTCTGCGTATAGCGCCGTGTCGTCAGGTTAAACTGGTTGCTTTTGTTCGTCAGCTGTACAATGCGCGGCAGTGCCATTGGCGTGAAATCGCGGATCTCAGCGTACATCTCCAGCCCCAGCAGATATTCCGTATAGTTGGCATACGTCTGCTGCAGCTGTGCGCGCTGTGCGCTGGCGTGGTACATTGCGGTGCGGTTCGCGTCCGCCACAGAAAGGGTCGTTGCCTCGAAATAACCGGCGCGGTCGAGAACGCGGATGCACGCCGCCGGGGAATCGAACGCCGGCACGGCAATGCCCGGGATCTGTGCCGAAACGATCTCGCGTTCCGCCGGATTGTCATCGATAAAGACAAAGCTCTCCGGCAGAAGCGACAACGTCTGCGCGGTCTGGCGCAGTTCCTGATCCTTCGGCGACCAGCTCGCGGCGATCGAAACGAAGTCCGATTCGCGGAGCACCGAATCCGGATGAGAAAGCCCAAACGTCACGTTTTCCGGATCGTTTTTCGAACAAATCGTCAGAAGCACGCCGAGCTGCTTCTGCGCCTTGCAGTACGCCTGCACTTCGGTATACGCCTGTGCTTCCGCCGTTTCCTGCCCGATGGCGATACCCTCTGGTCCATCGTCTCCAATCACGCCGCCCCAAAGCGTATTGTCGAGATCGAGCGCTAAAACCTTCTTGTTCTTGCCATAAATCGAGCGGATAATCCGCGTCAGGCTATACGCAAACTCCGGAATTGCCGGCAGGCAGAGCGCGTATTTGTAGAGGTACCAATACGTTGCGTCATGCCACTGATCCAGCCCGTAACAGGCGGAGAGGTAGTGGATATCGTGGAGGTAAAAGTCCGTGTGCTCCTGCGCATACGCGGCAAAGCGGCGGTTCAATTCCTCGACAAACCAGACCATGCCGTGCGGATCCCACGCGTCACGGTTGCCGAGCAGCCGCCAGGCGGGCAGTTCCATGTTGTTCTGGATGATCGGGCAGTGATACCGCGCGGACAGATGCGCCCACATCTGGGTGAAGTGGGCGGTCTGCCGGTCGAGTGCCGCTTCGATTTCCTCCAGCGAAGCCGACAGCGGCAGCGGTGCTTCGGTGATATTGCGCGATGTAGTGTGAATCCAGATCAACTCCGGCTGAAATTCCACAAGCGCCGGCGCGTCAAACATCGCGTCCTGCCAGTACTGCGCATACTCCGACTGATAAAAGGTCGGCACAATGCCTTCGTTCAGCAAAAACAATTCCAGGATTTCGACCAGATCGCTCGTAGTCGATCCGCTCAGAACGGCGATTCGCTTCGGAATCCGCGGCGTACCGTCCGCGAGAAGCGTGCGGCGAATGCGGCGGCGTTTTTGCAGAATTTCGCGGCTGTCAAAGGGATATTCTAATTCTTTCATATTCTCTGCCTCACTGCGTTCGAATGATTTCGAGCTGTTCGCTGTTCGTACCGGTCGCGCTGAATGTGTTCATCGCAAAGAGCACATCCGTAGCGCCGACCTCTTGGATAAACGAAATGGCGTTGCAGTCGAAATAGCGCATGTCGATGACATAAATTTCGGAGAAGGAACTCGTCAGGCACGGCACAAGCGCGTTGCCATAGCTGTCCTTGATGATCACCAGCACGCGATCGTTTTCCACATCTGTGGAAACATGTGTGATGCGTTCGTCACCGCCCATAAACACCAGATACCAGCTGACCGGCTCGACCTGATCGAGGGAGATCAGCAAATTCCCCTCGCGCTCGTTGGTGAAATCCGTGTCGTAGTAGCGCGTTGTGTACGTGTTTGTCGGCGTGTAGTAGGTGAAGTCCTCCGGGTTGTCCTGGAGCACTGCGCTCTTGGTGAAGGTGTACATGCTGCCGACATAGCCAGACAAGGTCGTTTCGGTATAGTCGGACAGCTGTGCGAAGGGCACGTCTGCTGCTTCTGCGAACGCCTGTGCCGCATAGTACGCGCCGAGCGGCAGCCAGTGGTGGTCGGTGCGCGCGTAGATTGCCTCGTCCGTGTGCGCCTCCAGCGCATGATACGCGTCTACGGCGGTTACGTCCTCTAGGTACTCGTTGATGTGCTCGATGTTATCGATTTCACTGCCCGTATAGTCCGCGTAGGAATCCGGAAGGTAAAACGACACGGCGGTCGGCGCGACCAGGAAGTAGATGTTCACATCCGACCCGAGATCGTCTTGATAGGCGTTCAGGGTCTGGGCGTAGGTTTCGCCGCGCGAGAAACTGCCACCGTACACGCTGATTGCGCGGTCACCCACGAGGACAATGCCATCGCCGACATCAATCGGTTCTTCTTCCTCTTCCTCCTGCTCTGTGGCAGTCGTTGTCGTGGTTTCGGTCGCCAAAAGCGCCCCAGTTTGCGCCGGATCTGCGTCATCTGCTTCGGCAGCATCTGTCACAGCCGGTTCGGTCTGTGCCACAGTGGACGCTTCCTCGCGCTTGATTTGCGAAACATTGCCGATAAACGTCACGCTGTCCTCACTCTGCAGACCCTCGAATGACTCCCAATCGCTGATCAACTGCTTGAAAAAGCTGCGCCCGGGAACGGTATCTTCATAATAATACATCACGTCCTCGATATAAGAGCCGTCCAGCAGCGCTTTGACCGAAAAGGACGGAAACGTGGCGAGCATGCGGTTTTCCTCCACAGACTCCGTTGGGCGCGAGCCAACCAGCAAAAAAATCGAGCCGCCAAACAAAAGTACGCCAATCGCAAAAATACGCAGCACCGAACCGATCCGTGTGGTGATCAGCATCAGGCAGCGCTGTTTGCGGCGTGCGCGGCGTGCCTGTGCCTCCTCGCGCGAATCCGCGGGCGGCGGTGGGCTTTCCGGCTGTTCCGGTTCGGGGGAAATCTCCTCCGGCACTTCTTCCAGTACTTCTTCCGGTACTTCTGCCACTTCTTCCGGTTCGCGCGAAGGCGGCGCTTCCTGTGCATCGCTCAGCTCACGCATTCGGGACAGATCCTCCTGCACCTGATGAAACTTCTCCTCGAGCGCCGCGTCCAGATCGAACGCATTCCCTTCGGCTGTCTCCTTTTCCGAAGTTTCCTTCGGCTGTTTCTCATCCGCCATGTCTTTGCCCTCCCTTCTTTAGAAATTCGTATACAAAAACGGTGTATTCGTTGCATCGACAAGTAAAATGCTGCTGACAAGAAAGAGCGCTGCGGCAAATACGGTGCCGGTGATGGAAAACGTCAGGTTGACCGCCGGACTTTTCTGCATCGGCTTTTTCAGCAGTGTCAACAGTGGGAAGCAACACACAAGCGCCACGAGCAGCAAGAACAGATTGCTGCGGACTGAGGAGACAAGCAGCGCGTCATACAGTCCGCTGTCGTTTTGTCCGAGCAGTCCTAAGAGCAGATCGCCGACCTGGGAAACGCCGTCTGTACAGTAGAAGATCCCGAAGCCGACAACTAGAACGACCTTGCTGTAGATGTGGCGAATAACCGCCGGAATTTTCCGCATCGCTTTTTTGCCAATGCCGATTTCCAGGAGAATGAACAGCCCGTAGTAAATGCCCCAGATGATGTAGTTCCAGCTCGCGCCGTGCCAGAGTCCCGTGCAGAACCAGACGAGGAACAGTCCGCCATATTTGCGGCGTTTGCCGAAGATCGGCACATAGAGCAGATAATCCCGAAAGAATGTCCCCAGGGAAATATGCCAGCGCTGCCAGAATTCGGTGATATCGCGGCAGAGAAACGGATGGTGGAAGTTTTCATCGAGATGAAAGCCAAAGATCCGCGCAATGCCGATCGCCATATCCGAATAGCCGGAAAAGTCGAAATACATTTGCAGCGCATAGACAATCACGCCATACCAGACGCCCAGAGTCGTCTGTGACGAAATCGTGCCACCGAGAAACTGCTCGACAATCGGGGCGAGCCGGTCGGCGATGATGATTTTTTTCCCGAGACCTATGGCAATCCACGTAAAGCCTTCGCTTAAATCGTTCGCGGTAATTGTTCGGGTGTGCAGCTGCGTCTGTACGGTTTCATAGCGTGCAATCGGTCCGGAAACCGTGATCGGGAAGAACGAGACGTAGAGCAAGAAGGTGAAGAAGTTCCGCTCAGCGCGCACCTTCCCCCAGGCACAGTCGACCAGGTACGAGACGATCCGGAACGTAAAGAAGCTAATACCAAGCGGCAGTGACGGCGAGGGCACAGCAAGCGACAGCCCGAAGGCAGCGTTGAGGTTTTCGACCGCAAAGCCGGTGTATTTATAGACGATCAAAACGCCGAGATTGAGCACAAGCCCCAGCGCCAACAGCAGCTTCGCCGGGGTGCGGTCGCGAAAGGCGGTAATACCCCTGCCGATCAGATAGTTCGCCAGCGCGCTCGCAAGGACAAGCCACAGGTGATTCAGATCGCCGCAGGCATAGAACACCAGCGAAAACACGATCAGAACCGCATTGCGGTACGCCGGTTTCTTTGTAGCAAAATAGCACAAGAAGCAGATCGGGAAAAACAAGTAGAGGAAAAATAGTCTAGAAAACAGCAATGTTGACACGTCCTTTTCTCAAGTTCAAAACGCAGCCGCATTTCGACAGCGTGCGCGTATTATCTTCATTATACAACAAACGGGCTCGATTTTGCAAGCACCGCGGCAACGCACCATTTCGATTCGAAAAAAATCGTTTCTTTTCACAAAAAACGGCAGCCAGAAGCCGCCGTTTTTTATACATGTTATCAAAGCGACACCGTGCAAAGACCGCTGACGCATCTGACGTACAATCTCTGTGCGGTGTCACCTCAGATCTGTTCATAACACACTTCGCCGCGATACTGCTTTATGCTTGCGGCTGTGCCGGCGAATCTGCCGGTTCAGTTTGCGTGGCGTCCGCGGTAATCATCTCTTTGATTCCAGCAGCAAGTCCCGCCAGTCCTTGAATCTCGCTCGGGATGATAATTTTCGTTGCCTTACCATCCGCCGCCTTTTCGAAGGCTTCGAGTACCTTGAGCTGCAGCACCGCTTCGTTAGGATTCGCGGCGTTCAGTCTCTCAAGTGCCTCTGCGGTCGCCTTCTGTACCAGCTCGATCGCCTCAGCTTCACCGATCGCAACGCGCTTTTTCTGCTCCTTGATCGCTTCGCCGCGCAGGATTACAGCTTCCTTCTCCACTTCTGCTTTCAGGATCGCGGTCTGCTTTTCCGCTTCCGCGCGGAGAATCTTCGCTTCCTTTTCACCCTGTGCAACCGTGATCTAATATTCGCGTTCGCCCTGTGCACAGAGGATCTTTTCGCGTTTTTCACGCTCCGCCTTCATCTGCTTTTCCATCGCGTCACGAATTTCGTTCGGCGACAGAATATTTTTCAGCTCCACGCGAATCACCTTGATGCCCAAGCGGTCGGTCGCCTGGTCGAGCATTTCTGTGATGCGCGTGTTGATGAAATCGCGCGAGGTCAGCGTTGCGTCCAGTTCCAATTCGCCAATGATATTTCGCAGCGTTGTCGAGGTCAGGTTTTCGATCGCAGCGATCGGGTGCTCCACGCCATAGGCGAACTGCACGGAATTGGTGATCTGGAAAAAGACAACCGTGTCGATCTGCATCGTAACGTTGTCCTTCGTAATCACCGCCTGTGGTTTAAAGTCCACCACCTGTTCCTTGATCGAAATCCGCTTTGCCACGCGGTCGAGAAACGGCACGAGAAAGTGAATGCCAGTGTTCCACGACTTATAGAATGTGCAGAACCATTCCACTACGTAGACGTTCGCCTGCGGCACGATGCGGATGTGCGAAATCAAAAGGACTGCAAGAAAAAGAATCAAAATCAAAAAAATTACTACCATAAAAATTCTCCTTTCAGGATGTTGTGACAACAGTCTTGGGCAGCGTGGTCACAAAAAGTTTGCTGCCGTCCACTGCCATAACGCGGACGCTCGTCTGTTCGGGAATCGTTTCGCCGGTCTGTGATACAGCAATCCAGTCGACATCGTCCAGGCGCACACGACCCGTACCCTGCACCGGGTCAATCGTCTGAATCACCACGGCAATGCGTCCAACCTCCCGGTTGTTGTTGTTCTGAATCTGAAACGACAACAGCTTTCGCAAAATCGGCCGCGTGAAAATCAGCAGCAGCACCGATACGCCCACAAACACCAGCGCCTGTACCAAAAACGATGTGTCAAAGCACGCCACAATCAGCGTGGCAAGTGACCCGGCGGCGAACCAGATGCTGACCAACTGTTGGCTTGCAACTTCGAGCACAACCGTCAGCACAAACAGACCGCCCCAAAACAAAAGCGGAAAATATGTCCCCATCTCCAAATGAACCGACCCCAAAAAGTTAGATAAAATTAGAAACCGAATTTTATGCAAA
>JAJQAB010000006.1 GCA_021203985.1 Ruminococcus sp.
CTTTTGGGTATATTTATATTATACCATATTGTCTAACTTTTGGGGAGCGGTTCATACGTTGACGCACCCGTAGCGCTGCGCACCTGTTGCA
The DNA here is from genome assembly GCA_021203985.1 of Ruminococcus sp. Lineage (GTDB taxonomy): Bacteria > Bacillota > Clostridia > Oscillospirales > Ruminococcaceae > Ruminococcus_C. Next base: position 92 of record JAJQAB010000006.1, read on the forward strand.
CATAGTCGCAGGTAAACGTCTGTTCCTGCTCATAGATTCCCACAACGCTGCCCATTGCGTGACGCACCGCCGCGTGTCCTTTTTCGTCCATCACTACGCCGCTGATCAAAAGCGTGCCCTTCTGTACGCTGTCTCCCACCATTGGGATCAGCTGACCGCAATAGACCGAAACGCCCGTAATCTGCGCGTCCTGCGCGGCGACAATATGACAGGGAATTCGGGTTTGCAGTTGTTCCACCTCTTCCTCTAGTTCTGTCACCTCGACAACAAGCTGGTTGCCGGTGTGGCAAATCCCCACCCACGCAAGCTCCGCCACATTCGTACGAAGCGTGTGCTCGCACCTTGCAAAATCCACAGAAGGAATCCAGCTGCCGCGCGTCACGCCTTGGCGCTCCAGGGCGCTGAGAATTTCCGTCTCCGTTGCCGTTTCGTTGCCGACCACCTCAATGGTCAGAACAATATTCGAATCATAGAAGAGCAGCCCGCCCATCAAAAGCAGTTCCAGCGGAATCCCGAAGCGCAGCCGGTAGCGATACAGCAAATGGCGAAGCGTTCGCCGCGGCGTCACTTCCAGCGTCACGCCGTAGGTCTGCGCCAGGTCAGCCACGCGTTTTTGGTGCTTCGCAGCGAACCGAAATTGACAGCAGTCGCCCTGACAGCGCTGTCCGCGGCAGCCGATTCCTGCGGCATGCATCGCGTTTAAAAACGAATAGAGCTTTCCGCCGGACGCCACCGCCCGAAATTCACCGCGTAGCTGTCGTTCCATGCCCTGCCCACTTTGGTATCAGCACCACCGACTCGATCACTCCGTGAATGATCAGACTTTCCGGCGAACGACTATCCGCCTGAAGCGCGCTCCCCCAGATTTCCAGAATCAGTTCCTGCGTCTGTATGACAATTCAAATCTCGTTATAGTCCAGGATGCGCCGGCAATTTTCCAGATACAGTTCCTGATTGCCGCGTATTTGCAAATAGGTCTGCATACAGAGCAGCCGCCTTCCTATGTCCGCCGCGTGGTTTTTCATTGCAATCACCTCAAAAAAATTCTATGCGAATCCCGGAAAAAATAGTCATTCGAAAATAAATGGCGCATAAACTAAACTAAATCCACCTACCAGAAAAAAGGCTTTGTTTATGTTCACTGCTCGATACCTGCGACAAAACCGATCAGTTCTCTGTGCGGCTTTGCTGCTGCTTCTTTGTATTTGCTTTGCCGAACCGATCCGCACACAGATGCAGCACGCAGTCGAGCGCTGTACGACCGTCATTATCCCTTCGCTCTATGCGATGATGATTCTCTCGCAAATCCTCATCGCCACAAACAGCTGGCGCTCGCTGGGGGCAGTGCTGCGGCGGATCAGCCCGAAGCTATTCTGCATGCCGGACGGCTGCTTTGCGCTCTTTTTGCTCAATCAATTCGCCGGCTACCCCGTAGGTGCCGGGATGCTCCACACGCTACACAAAAACGGCGTCCTCGAAAAAACGGATGCACAGCGGCTGCTGTGTGTCTGCTATGGCTGCGGCCCGGCATTTCTCTCCGGACTAATCGGTGCAGCGCCCGACAAGCACCGTTTGCTGCTGCTGTTGTTTTTCGCGCAGTTTCTCGCAAATTTCCTCTTGCTGCAGCTTTTATTCCGAAGGCATCCCATCACACTGCCACCGCAGCAAAGCCAGCACGCGCAGCCCATCACCGCCGCCGTTCTTGTGCAAAGTACCACACAAGCCGGTGTATCGCTGCTGCGGCTCTGTGAGATCATCCTCTGTTTCTCCGCGATCTGCGCGATTTTCGAACAGCTGCGCGTCTTTCTGCTACTTTCCAGGCTCACACAGCGGCTTTTCATTGCGCTGCCCGTCACGGCGATCCTCCAGAGCATCCTGGAAGTCACAAACGCCGCCGACCTGTCCCTACCGTTTCTTTTCCAGTATCCCGTTCTAGCCGGACTGCTGTCCTTCGGCGGACTTTGCGTGATGCTGCAGGTTCGCGCCGCGGCGGGCGCAGTCTTTCGGCTGCGCTTGTTTTTGCCGTGCCGGATCTTCGCAGCACTTTTCTCCGCAGAACTTTGTCGCCTGGGCTTGTCGCTCTTTTCGTGGGATTCCACAGCGGTTATCACCTCGGCTTCCACCGGCGCTTATCGCGTTCAGCACAGCGCGAATTTCCCGGTATGCATGCTGCTGATCATGATAGCACTGCTATTTTACGAAGCAGCAAAGCAGCGATAGAGCCAGTAGCCTATCACACAAAAAAGGCGCATCGTTCAGAAGAACCATGCGCCTTGTTTCAATTGCAATTATCTATACGTGCAGCTGCTCGTCTCACGCCTCCGACTGCTGTGCTTCACGCTCCATGCGGATTGCCTTGAGTACAATCGCGCATTCGAGCCGTTTCTTTTCAATTTCACACGACAGCTTATACGCCTTGTGGATATCGCCGGCGTACTGGTAATTGTTCGCGTTACAGCCGCCGCTGCAATAAAATCGCGCCCAGCACTTGCGGCAGTCTGGCTTTTGATACACGTGCGCCTTCGCGAATTGCGCCTTCAGTTCCGGATCAAACGTTCCGTCCTCGACATTGCCCATTCGATACGATGCTTCGCCGACAAACTGGTGACACGGATAGATGTCGCCGTCCGGCGTAATTGCCACGTACTCATTCCCACAGCCACAGCCACGTAGGCGCTTAATGATGCACGGTCCTTGATCCAGATCCAGCATAAAGTGGAAGAAGTTGAAGCACTTTCCCGTTTTCTCATAATCCAGGATTCGCTGCATCAGGTGCTCGTACTCCAGGAAAATTTTCGGCAGATCTGCTTCGGTGATCGCATACGGCTCGGACGGATCTGCAACAACTGGCTCGACAGAAATCTGATCGAATCCGGCATCGAGCAGTACAAACACATCATCGGAAAAATCCAGGTTATACTTCGTATACGTACCGCGGACATAGTATTCTTTCTCGCCGCGCTGTGCCACGAGTTTCTGAAAGCGCGGCAAAATCCGGTCGTAGGAACTTCCACCGTCAACGCGCTTACGCATGCGGTCGTTTACTTCCTTGCGCCCATCGATCGACAGGACGATATTGGACATTTCGCGGTTTAAAAAGTCGATTTTGTCGTCCGTCAGCAGCATGCCGTTTGTCGTGATCGTAAAGCGGAATTTCTTATGATGCGCCGCCTCCTGCGAACGGGCGTATTCAACAATTTGCTTCACAACCGGGTAGTTCATCAGCGGCTCGCCGCCGAAAAAGTCCATCTCCAGGTTCGTGCGATTGGCGGAATGTTCGATCAAAAAGTCCACGGCCTTCTTACCCGTCTCAAAGGTCATGAGTTTTCTGCCCTCACCGAAATCGCCAGTAGACGCAAAGCAGTACTGACAGCGCAGATTGCAGTCGTGCGCAATATTCAGGCACATCGCCTTCACCGGAGACGCCACGGAGATGTCGGCGTACTGTTCATACTCGTCCGGCGAGAAGAGAATGCCCTGCTGCTGTGCCGCGAGAATTTCCGCATAGCAAGAATGAATTTCAGCTGGATCGTAAAACTGCGACAGCTTCTCCATGACCGGCTCTGGACAGACCGGCTCTAGTGGCGGCGCAATATTGTCCAGCATATCATACGTCAGTTCATCAACAACGTGTACACCGCCGCTGTTGACATCCAATACAATATTATAATCACCCAATTTATACTTGTGAATCATTTCCATCTCTCTTTTCAACTCTGTCCGACTTTTCCGGCATGTCATTTTTTCACCTGATACATTCAAAAAGCCGTACATCGCTTTTCGGCAGGTGATTTCGCAAGACGCCCATCATCGAATAGAATGTGAAAAAAGGGACAAAGCTGTCCCTTTTTTCACATTCGTGTCACAAAAGTAGTTTAGGCAATACCGCACAAGACCCAGCGTCAGATGCTCCAGCAGATTTTTCTTTAGATTATTAAGTGACGACGAAGCAATACTTGATGTATTGCAAGGGCACTCCCTACGGTCGCCGCAGATGGCGTGCAAAGCCGTAGGCGGTCTTTGTGCGGTGTTGCCTTTAGCTACTTAGTGCTCGCATTTTTGATTGGCTACCGTGCAGGAAGTCTTGCAGGCGGACTGACAAGAAGCCTGGCACTGACCGCAGCCGCCCTTTTCAGCAGAAGCCTTCAGGCTTGCAGCATTGATGGTCTTAATGTGCTTCATAAGAAACCCTCCCCAAAAAAATTTATCATCATTATACCACGATTCGGGGCTGTTTTCAAGTATCCCGCCCGAAAACCAAAAAAATTTACATATTCGCCCGTATTTCGCGCAAAAGCATCAGCGCGGCGGCTTCCGGTGCTTGTGATTGACGCCGCAAACGCCGCCCCAGGCGCTGCTCGTCAAAAGCAGCAGCTGACGCAGCACACCGCTGGCATCGCCGCGCCAGATCACGCCACCCAGAAGCAGTACCAAGTACAGCAGTGCGCCGCAGAGCAAGCCGGTTTTCAGTCCGCTGTGCCGGCGATGAAATGCGGCAAAAAATCCCATGCCATAGCCGGAAGCAATCAGTGCAGCTGCCGCCATACAGGAAATCATCCAGTCTGCGGCGTTCGCGATGCAAAAAAGTCCTACCATCAGGCAGAGACACGCGCCTAGAATGCCCACGCCCACCGAAAGCGACCCGAGCGGATTCCACACGCCAGACTCCCAGATGCTGCGGCGTGCCGGCGGTCGTTTTGTCTGCATGGCATCGTCCCTCCCGTCATGATCGTCTGTTGGAGTATATGGATCTCTATGCCGCTGTAGAACTTTTTCCGGTCGAGTAATCTAAGACAACACCGCTACACAAAAAATTGCCGCAGACGCATCTCGCATCCGCAGCAACTCCTTCGCTAGTTTCGATTCTCAGTCTTTCAGCATGCCCTGATCCTCGTCCGAACCGTTCTTTTTCTTTTTCTTCGCAGCCTTTTCTTCCTTCTGTGCCTTTGCTGCCGCAAGCTTTGCTTCCTGTTCGCGCTTTGAGTTTTCCACCACGGTGACATTCTCCTGTACCGCCCAGCTCTTCAGGCGAATTTTGTTCCGGTTTCCGGTCGTTTCGATGATCAGTGTATCCTCGTTTATCTGTACGACCAGACCAACAATACCGCCAATCGTAACGATTTCATCGCCCACCTGCAGACTGCTCTGCATTGCCTTGGTTTCCTTTTCCTTTTTCCTCTGTGGCCGAATTAAAATAAAGTACAGTACCACAAACATCAGGATCAGGAAGATCAGCGAGCTAAAGCCTACCCCAGACGAGCTGGAGCTTGAATCCGTGCTCTCTGCAAAAACCGTCATTACGGTGCATGATCCTGTCAGCGCCGCTGTAGTCGCGGCAAGTCCTAGTTTCGCAAATCGTTTCATCATGATCAAACCTCTTTCTCTGCACGTGATTTCCGCTGTAGTTCAGCGTTTGAAATCGCTTTCCGCCAGTCGAAGCGCCTTACACTCCGACCGCACAATGCTTTGCCGCGAACCGGCACGTCAGCGCGACAGATTGCGAAGTGCCTCGTCAATCGAGCAAGCCGCCGTTTTCCCAGCGCCCATCGCCAGGATTACCGTTGCCGCGCCCGTTACCGCATCGCCGCCGGCATAGACCTTTTCCTTGGTCGTTGCCATGGTATCCTCATTTACCACCAGGCAGCCCCATCGATTGGTATCCAGACCCGCCGTTGTTGAAGAAATCAGCGGGTTCGGCGAAGTCCCAATCGCTATAATCACCGTATCCACATCCAGCACGAATTCACTGCCCGGCACCTCGATCGGACGGCGTCTGCCGCTTTCGTCCGGCTCGCCGAGTTCCATGCGGATGCATCGCAGACCGCAGACGCGGCTGTTCTCATCGCCGAGAATTTCCACCGGATTGCACAAATTCTGGAACACAACGCCTTCTTCCTTCGCGTGGTGCACCTCTTCCAGACGCGCCGGCATTTCCGCCTCTGACCGGCGATAGACAATGTACACCTGTTCCGCGCCCATACGCAGTGCGCTTCGTGCCGCATCCATCGCCACGTTTCCGCCTCCGACAACTGCAACCGCCTTCGACTGGATCACCGGTGTATCATAGCGCGCATCATAGCTGTGCATCAGATTGATCCGGGTTAGATATTCATTCGCCGAGCAAACGCCGACCAGCGCTTCGCCCGGAATGTTCATAAACCGCGGCAGTCCTGCGCCAGAGCCAAGAAAGACAGCGTCATAGCCCGATGTCATCAGCTCATCAATCGAAAAGATCTTTCCGATGACCATATCCGGCTGGATCTCCACACCGAGCTGTTCCAGGCTGTGAATTTCCTGCTGTACAATATCCTTCGGCAGACGAAATTCCGGAATGCCATACATCAGCACGCCGCCTGCCACATGAAACGCCTCAAAGATCGTCACCTGATAGCCCATTCTCGCCAGGTCACCGGCACAGGTCAGACCTGCTGGTCCGCCGCCCACCACGGCAACGCGCATGCCATTCGGTGTGATCGATTCCTGCTTTCCGGCATAGCCGTGCGTTCTAGCATAATCCGCCACGAAGCGTTCGAGATGGCCGATCGCAACCGGCTGTCCTTTCTTTCCGCGAACACACTTTCCTTCGCACTGGTTTTCCTGCGGACAAACTCTGCCGCAAACCGCCGGCAGACGGTTTGCGGAGAGAATCACGTCATATGCCACAAGAAAATCGCCCTGCGCAACTGCCGCGATAAATTCCGGAATCGGCACGCCAACCGGGCAACCACTCACGCAGGGTTTCGCCTTGCAGTGCAGACAGCGTGTTGTTTCTTCCTGCGCCTGCTCTGGCGTATAGCCCATCGCGACTTCTTCAAAACAGCGAGCGCGCTCCTTCGGATCACGTTCCGGCATTGGCACTTTTTCCAGCGCCATGTTAAAATTTCCTGCCATGACTCACTGTTCCCCCTTCTGCCCCAGCTGCAATCTGCATGCATGCTGTTCCTGCTGCCGATATGTGCTGTTGCGCCGCATCAGCTCATCAAAGTCCACCTGATGTCCGTCAAAGTCCGGGCCGTCTACACAAGCATAGCGGATTTTTCCGCCTACCGTCACACGGCAGCCGCCGCACATACCCGTACCATCGACCATAATCGGATTCAGCGAAACGATCGTCTTGATCTGGTACGGCTTTGTCACCTGACAAACAAATTTCATCATCGACACTGGACCAATGGCAATGACCGCGTCATATCGTTTGCCCTGATCGAGCTGCTCCTGCAACACCGCGGTGACAGAGCCCTTTGTCCCATACGAGCCATCGTCCGTACACAGGTACAGGTTGTCGCTGCACGCGCGGAACTCATCCTCCAGGATCACAATATCGCGGTTTCGAAAGCCGACAATCGTGTCGACCTCCAGTCCCTTTTGATGGAGATGCTTTGCCTGCGGATAGGCGATCGCGCACCCAACGCCGCCGCCAATCACGCAAACCGACTTTGCCTGTTCCGGCAGCTCGGTCGGCATGCCGAGCGGGCCAACCAGATCCTGAATCGCATCGCCCTCTTCCAGCTGCGCAAAACGGCGCGTGCTGTCGCCGACAAGCTGAAAAATCAGCGTAATCGTTCCCGCTTCGCGATCATAGTCCGCCACGGTCAGCGGCACACGTTCCCCGAATTCGTCCAGCCGAAAAATAATAAACTGTCCCGGCTGAACCTTTCTTGCAATTTGCGGCGCGTCAAGCGTCACCTGCACTACCGCATCATTCCATCGTTTTTTCTCTACAATTTGAAACAAATTCATTCCCTCAATTCTGTTCTTTGATCGAATCTATTCTCCTACAACAAAACAAGCCGGCGAAACCGTTGGCTTGTCCTTTTTTCCAGGGCAGCCGCCCCAATTTCATCGTATCGTGCCACGCATTATTCCACATCCGGCGCTTCCATGGTTTCTTCCAGAGAATCCATTGTCAGATCGCTGTAATCAAATTCCAGCATCTCTCCACAGCACGGACACGGCATCTCGCCCTCTTCCAGGATCGACTCGTCCAGTCCGATGACGTTCTTACAGGACGGACATACCGCCTCATACATCACATCATCATCCTCGGTGTCGTCCTCGTAGGCATAGTACGGCGCGTCATCTTCGTCCGCATCGTCCTCGTCCGTAACCGCGTAGACAACATCTTCCAGATCGCCGAGATCCTGATCGAGATAATCGCAGACCTCTGTCAATTCGTCTACCTGTGTCTGCAAATCTCCGACATACGCCGTCAGATCCTGCATCACGTCAAGCAGCTGTCCGAGTACCTTTCCTTCTTTTGTGGTGGTGAGGTCGAGTTCCATTCCATCGACCATTCCACGCAAATATGACATCTTATCGGCTAGGTTCATATCCTTGTCCTCCTGTTCTGTGACAATAAGACCTCTGGGTGCCGCCTTATGCGCGCTCCATATATTCGCCAGTTCTGGTATCGATTCGGATCGTTTCGCCCTGATCGATAAACAGCGGCACCTTGATTTCTGCGCCCGTCTCGAGCGTTGCCGGCTTGGTAGCGTTGGTTGCCGTATCACCCTTAAAGCCCGGATCTGTCTCCGTAACAACCAACTCTACAAAGTTTGGCGGTTCAACACCGAAAACGTTGCCCTTATAGGACAGTACCTTTACTTCCATGTTTTCCTTCACAAAGCGGAACGCATCACCGAGCTTCGACCGGTCGATCGGCAGCTGCTCATATGTTTCCGTATCCATAAGGTAATACAGATCGCCGTCCTCGTACAGATACTGCATATCCTTGCGTTCAATAAACGCGGTCGGATACTTATCCGTTGGGTTAAACGAACGCTCGACCACTGCACCAGTGATTACGTTCTTATACTTTGTGCGGACAAACGCTGCGCCCTTGCCCGGCTTTACGTGCTGAAATTCAATGACCTGTACCACATTGCCGTCCAATTCGAATGTGACACCGTTTCTGAAATCACCTGCTGAAATCATAAGTTAAAACCTCCGTTTGTATTATCGGCAGCACCGCGTAAAGACCACCTAGTGGCTGTGCATGCGATCTGTGCGGCGCAGACATCCGATTTTCGAAGTGCCCTTCTGTACATTCCCTCCAAAAAGGCATTACTTTTTTATTATACTACACAATCCGTTCTTTTGCAAGTCTTTCCGGAATTTTTTTACATTTCCATGTGTAGAGTTGTCAATGACTGTTACACGCGCTCGAAAAAGCAAGATGTTAAATGA
>JAJQAB010000103.1 GCA_021203985.1 Ruminococcus sp.
TTAGTCGACTTCGATAAATTATTACATGTTGTTTACTAAAATTGATTTCCGTGGCCTAACGCAGAAAAAAGTTGACACCATCGTTCGAACATGCTATAATATAAAATGTATTTTTTCATATCATTTAAGATGATGCCATGCAAAGCTGTAGGCAGTCTCATATAGCAGTATTACCTTAAAAAAGACAAATGATACTTCTTCTGTGCACACTTGTGGAGGAATGCATATGCTAGAAATTCAAGATATTCACAAGCAATATAAAACCGGTGACTTTGTGCAAAAGGCATTGGATGGTGTTTTTTTGATATTTCGCAGCAACGAGTTTGTTGCGGTACTTGGATCGAGTGGTTCTGGGAAAACCACATTGCTCAATATTGTGGGCGGACTGGATCGCTATGATTCCGGTGATTTGATCATTAACGGCGTGCCTACAAAAGATTATAACGATCGGGATTGGGATACGTATCGTAATCATTCTATCGGCTTTGTGTTCCAGAGCTATAATCTGATCCCACATCAAACGATATTACAGAATGTAGAATTAGCGCTAACCATTTCGGGAATTTCTCAGGCTGAACGGCGAAAGCGTGCTGTTGAAGCGCTTGAAAAGGTGGGGCTTGGAGCACAAATCCACAAAAAGCCGAATCAAATGTCCGGTGGACAAATGCAGCGCGTTGCGATTGCACGGTCGCTTGTGAACAATCCAGATATTCTTTTGGCGGATGAGCCTACGGGCGCATTGGATACCCAAACCGGAATTCAAGTGATGGAACTGCTTCAAGAAGTCGCAAAGGATCGGCTTGTGATTATGGTAACGCACAATCCGGACCTTGCTAAAGACTACGCAACGCGGATTGTACACTTACAGGATGGCAAAATTACCCTTGATACCAATCCGGTAACACCGCAGGAAATTGCGGATTCCATGGAAACGCATCTCAAAAAGCAGCGTCCGAAAAGCCACAAAAAATCTTCGATGTCTTATCGAACGTCACTTGGATTGTCGTTTCACAATTTAATGACAAAAAAGCGGCGCACACTGACCACAGCAATTGCCGGTTCCATCGGTATTATTGGCATTGCGCTGATTTTGGCAATATCCGATGGCGTAAACGAATATATTGCATCCATTGAAAGCGACACGTTAGCTGAATATCCGCTGCAAATCACCAGTTCGGAATTTGACGTTACCTCACTGCTCTCCGCGATGTCCGAAACAGGCAGCGATGAGATTGCAGGAGAAGACGGGAAAGTTGGCGTGACGAAAGTCATTTCTACGCTTTTTTCTCAAGTAGACGCCAACGACCTGACTTCTTTAAAAGCTGCGATCGACAGTGATGAAAGCGAGATCATGAACTATGCATCGGCGGTAGAATATGACTACGATTTTGAACCGCTAATTTATCTGCAAAGCGATGATGGCATACGACAGGTCAATCCGGATACATCTTGGGACAGTGTGGGCGGCTCTTTTCTTACCAGTTTGCTCGGCTCTTATGGCATGAATTCCTTCTATGCACTGCCGGAAAACGCCGCGCTTTATGAAAATCAATATGATGTCGTAGCAGGACATTGGCCGGAAAAGGATAACGAGTGCGTTCTTGTGCTAACCTCTGACGGTACGATTAGCGACTATATGCTTTATATACTTGGACTTCGGGACTATTCTGAATTAGAAGCCATGATTCGCCGCTACGCGAGTGGACAAAATGTAAATGCGATCACCGATCTGAGAGAATATTCCTATGACGAGATTCTTGGCATCACGTTTCAGGCGGTGTGCAGTGCGGATTGCTGCGAATATGACAGCGAGTATGGCGTTTGGGTGGATAAAACCAGCAACGAAAATTATCTCAATGCGCTTGTATCAGACGGTTTGGAACTTACAATTGTAGGCATTGTGCAGCCAGCAGAGGACGCAATTGGAACGGTACTTTCTACGGGAATCAATTACCCCGCATCACTGATCGAACATATGGCTGAACTGGCGGCGGAAAGTGATGCAGTGAAAGCGCAGCTTGAAAACCCGGAGGTGAATATTTTCACCGGCGAAGCGTTTGGAATAGACAGCGATGCATTTGACCTTCAGTCGCTGTTTTCCTTTGATGAGGACGCTTTATCTGATTTATTTAACACAAGCGATTTCACAGATTTTTTAGATTTAGATACCACATCGCTGAATCTGGATGAAATGGCGCTCGATTGGGATGCTATGGATCTCGATGCGTTAAATCTGGACGATCTGTCATTTTCATTTGAAATCAACACGGACGCACTGGAGCAATCCCTTCGCTCAATAGATTACGATTGGAGTGCAGACGATTTCAATTTACAGGATTACATTGACCTAAGCGATATTGATTTGACGGCAGTTGCCGCCGATCCCACAACAATTGTATTTAGTGAAGCGGACATAGCAGAACTGCTCAGCGGTATTGACCTGCAATTATCAGCGGCGTCTACCGCAGATCTGGCGGATGCACTGTTGGAAGGTTATCAAACTTATTTGGAAGAAAATCCCGACAGCAGCGCTTCTTACGCAGATTTAACGAACGATTTTTCTACTTATTTGGAAAGCGAAAGTGCAAACAAAATTTTCTCTGACTTTTTGACTCAGCAACTCTCGGAAACTGAAGTCGAAATTTCCGCAGATGGACTTACTAATGCCATAGAAAATGCAGTTTCCGATTACACAAACAGTATACAAAATACATCGAATGATGACAGTGATGCATCGTTAGATGCAGAGTCGATAAACACGGATACGTTAACGCAAGTCATTGTCGATGCCGCTGTGCAGTATATCAACGAGTCTGCGGCATATACCATGGATGTCAATTACGAGGATGCAGCACAACTGACCGACATTCTAGCGCAGAACTATATGCAGTACGCTCTGCAAAATAACTTAACCGCTTCTGACAGCATCCAAAATAGCTTTTATGACTATCTGCAATCGGATACAGCAATGCAGATCCTCTCCGATCAGCTAGAAGGAATGGTGGATTGGTCAGATCTTGCATCACAGCTTACCGCAGCAATCGAAAGCAATACGGAAAATCTCACAGCAGATGCCACGACAAATTATGCAGATACATTATCCGCGGCAATTAATGAACAGGTTCTGACTGCTGCTGCGCCGCTTTTTGAAGAAAATTCAACCGCCAATGCAGAAATTTCCGAGCAGCTATCGAATTTTCTGGAACAAATGACAGCACAGCTGACAGAAGAAATCAGCCGCCAGATGGAAGAGCAAATGGCAGCCGCCGTGACCTCGATTTCCGATTTGCTGATGAAGCAAATTGAAGCGCAGATCTCTGATCGCATGGATGACATTCTAGAACAGCTGACAGCATCGCTTTCCGAAAATTTGGAAAGTGCCCTTACCATTGATATGGATCAGTTAGTGGATGCAATGGAATTTCAAATGGATGCAGATACCCTGACAGAACTTCTGATATCCATAAGTGATTCTGATACAGACTATGAGACGAATCTTCGCACGTTGGGATATATTGATTTTGATACGCCCAGTGAAATCGACATTTATCCAAAAAGCTTTGAAGCAAAGGATGAAATTGTTGCGATTCTCGATGATTACAACAATCGCATGGAGGAACGAGGCGAAACAGAGAAGGTGATCACGTACATTGATCTTGTGGGCACGATGATGTCCTCTGTTACCACGATTATCAATATTATTTCCTATGTACTGATTGCCTTTGTATCTATTTCGCTTGTGGTATCGTGCATTATGATTTCCATTATCACGCAAATTTCCGTCCTGGAACGAACAAAGGAAATCGGTATTTTGCGAGCCATTGGCGCATCAAAGCGTAATATCTCTCAGGTGTTCAATGCGGAAACGTTCATAATCGGGATTAGCTCTGGTCTGATTGGCATTGGCGTGTCTGAACTTCTGCTATTCCCAATCAACGCCATTATTCACGCGCTGGCTGAAACAGACACGGTCTCTGCGGTTTTGCCGTGGTATGACGCCGGTATTCTGGTATTGGTAAGCATCGGAATTACCGTCCTGTCCGGTCTGTCTCCCGCACATTCCGCCGCCAAAAAAGATCCTGTGATCGCACTACGTTCAGAATAAGCACTATTACAGCAACACTGCACAAAACCGTCTGACGGCGCTGTGCGGTGTTGCTTTGTTTTTACTGCTCCGGCGGATGCACTGTGCCTTCCTTCGGACACTTGTTCTGCAGCAAGCATTTCAATTCATGGATGAGTGTTTCCAATGTCACTTACTCCAGATCTGCTTTCATTGCATTTACAGCAGAGACCATATGCAGATATAAAATCTGATAAAAATTTTTCCAGACAGGACAACTAGTGCTTGTTTTTTGAAGCTTAAAAATTTCTTCTACATCGTTTGTTTCCGTTGCTTGATAGATCTCCCACAGCGTAATGTCCTTTGGCACTTTCGCAAGATGTACACCGCCGTTTTTTCCGGCGACTGTCACCAGCAGACCACGCTCTGATAATTTCAAGAATATGTTTCTCACCGTGACAGGATTCGAGTCCGTACTCTCTGCAACAAGCGCACTTGTCACCCGCTTTTTCGATGATAAAACTGCAACAAATAAAAGCGAATGAACCGCTAATGGAAATTGCTTACTGACTCGCATGCAATCATCTTCCTTCCCCTTGGATTGAACCTAAAACCATTATAACAGATTTGCACAAAAAAATCAAGAAAATGCTTGACATTCTTTCTATTGCATGCTATAATGTAATTATTCAGATTATATTTAGGAGGTATTTACCATGCAAACATTAGAAGCCATTGCAAAGAGAAAGTCAACAAGAGATTTTGACCCGAATCGGGCCGTATCCGAAGAAATTGTGGATACGATTGTCAAGGCGGGCTGTCAAGCACCAATCGGTGCGAATCAGCACGAATCGCTGCACCTGACAGTATGCACGAACCGCGAAATTCTCGATGAAATCAATCGTACGACTGCCGCGGCGATGAACATGGAGGTACGAGATTTCTTCTACGGTGCACCAGCCGCAATCTTCGTTTCTGCGTCTGACAAGCAGATGGCGCCGGGAATCGAATACGCAAACGCAGCTTGTGTGATTGAAAACATGTTGATTACCGCAACCGATGCTGGCGTTGACAACATTTATCTCTGGGGCGGTGTACAGGGTCTTGCGAAAAACAAGGCGCTGTGTGAAAAAATGGGCATTCCCGAAGGATTCCGACCCGTTTCCGCTGCTGCAATTGGATACAGCAAGAGTGGCGAAGCACAGCCGAGAGAACTATCGATTTCGCTCGAAGTCAATTTTATTTAAGACTTGTCTCATAGCACAAAATAACCGATCAGGAGAACATGATGACACTGCAAGAAGCAATGCGCGCACGGCATACCGTTCGCAAGTACAAGAATGAGCCATTGGCAAAAGATGTTATTCGTTCGCTGCAAGAGCGAATTGAAGTACAGAACTAGAAATTTGGCTTACATATGCAGCTTGTTACCAATAACAAAGATGCACTGCCGGGTATTATCGCTTTGACGATGTCAAAGGGCGTCAAAAACTATATAATTCTGGCAGGCCTGACACACCAGGCGTAGATGAAAAGTTGGGATACAGCAGCGCAGATTGCATGCTCTATGCACAGACGCTTGGATTAAACACCTGGTGAATTGGAGGAATGTTCAGCCGCAAGGGCGTGAGAAAAAATGCAAGTGCCGATGATCACGCGAAAATCATCGGAGTCGTTGCTGTGGGCTATGGCGAAAATCAAGGCATCCCGCATAAATCAAAGGCTGCATCCGATGTATCCTCTTATGAAGGCACTGCGCCGGCGTGGTTTCAGGCTGGTGTTTCTGCAGCACTGTTAGCGCCAACGGCAATGAATAAACAGGCGTTTATGATTCAAGGCAAAGGCGATCAGGTAAGTATAACTTGCAATAGTGGTTCTTTTTCCGGTGCGGATCTTGGAATCTGTAAATATCATTTTGAACTTGGCGCCGGCATGGATCACTTCGCTTGGATCTGATTGGATTGGACAATGAACGCACACATTTCAGGCATTAGCACCTACCGAAGGATTTTTGCTTTCCGTGAGTGCTGTTCATTCGCCGACTATGGAGGGAATAAAAATGAGAACGGAATACAGTCAGCTAAAGGAATATATGGAGCAAAGCAAAAAGACTGTCGCCGTTACAGGCGCGGGAATTTCTTATCTTTATGGCATGCGCAGACTGAAGCAAACGGTTGGCAGAATGAACGCCAGTCGAATTTTCACCTCCGCCTATGTCCGAAAACATCCAGAAGAATTTTATGAAACAATGAAAGATGCTTTTCTAGACGCTACCTTTGTCAAAGGACCAAGCGCTGTTCACAAGCAGCTTGCAGACCTTGAAAAACAGGGAAAGCTTTATGGCATTGTTACACAGAATTTAGATTGTCTGCATACAATTGCAGGTTCGCAAAATGTGGTGGAGTTTCAAGGAAGCTTTCAGGATAACATCTGTATTGACTGTGGAAATCGCTGCCATGATTACACTGTATGGAATCAGGGACATATGCCACGCTGCGAAAAATGCGGTGCTCCTTTGATGCCAATGAGTTTCTGCATGGATGCAAAAGACCGTGACAGCGTTTCGAGAGAAACTATGCATCGGGCAATCAATCTGATTTCAGAAGCCGATTTGGTATGGATTATTGGAACGACCGGCTTTCGCAGCGACGAATATTTAAGCAGAATGAAGCCTGGGACAAAACTGGTTCAGGTTAATCCATCTGTCACAGAATTCGATCGGATCGCCGACTTGAATATTCATGCAGATGCTGCGGTAGTTTTAGATGCGGTTTTGAAAGGATAAAAGGAGTGTGCGTATGAGCTTTTTTAAAAGTAATCGGAATGTGGATCAAATTGGGCAGCTAGCCGATGCAATCGATCATAGCAACTGTGTTGTTGCGATTACGGGAGCTGGCATTTCTGTTGCAGGTGGCGGTATGACGTACTGGCAAATGGCTCGTTCTAACCGCCGCGCCGGAGTTACGCCCAGATCCCGGGATGGTTACCGTTCTTTTCTTCCAACCTATTTGAAAAATATGTTTTCTTATCAGCCAAGTTTTGCGCACTACGCTTTAGCGGATTTAGAAAAGGAAGGAAAACTCATTGGAATTATCACGACAAATGTAGATTGTATGCATACGCTCGCAGGATCAAAAAATGTTGCGGAGATCCAGGGCAGCGTTCAAGTCAACTGTTGTGCCAAATGCGGCCGGCACTACAACAGCTGCGAGATTTGGAAACAAAAGGAATTACCTCTGTGCGAATCCTGTGGTGGGGAGATCCTTCCTTGGCCACTGTACAGCCATGTTGGACTGTGGGAAGAGGACGTCAGAAAAGCTAGAAGCTGGATTACAAAGGCTGACCTAATTCTTGTCATCGGAACGCAGGGCAACTATGGAGGCGTTTATTGGGATGATCGGCGGAGAGATGCCGCCATCATCCAAATCAATCCGGGGCACACTGGATTTGACCATGTTGCAGCTTTAAATATTCGGGAAGGTTCTGATGAGGTCTTTCAAAAACTGAAAAAAAGGCGGGGCGGAAATGTCTAAACGGAAAGCGAAGGAAGTATCTGAAGAAGAAAAATTAAAACAGTTGGCAGCTCAAATGCGGGCGATGGAAAATCAGGGCCTTTCCGAAACTAAAATTCAGGAAAAAGAACGGCAAAAAGAAATACGCAAAAAAGAAAATATCAAATATATTGGAAGATACGCTGTCTATATTGGAAAAAGGCTGCTATAAAAAATCAGGACGACAAATCGATTTCATTTTCTCAAAGAAACAAATGCAGAAAATTCGGGTTTTTCTTCCATATGAAATAGATTCATTGCGTTCGGATTTATCTGCAGAAATTCGCCCGAATCAGACGAAGAATACACACGGTACGTTCGGCTGTGAGAATATAGACGCACTCGTTCTTGCGCAAAAAGTATATCAAAATCTGAAAAAGAATGGGCAGACTGTTCCACGTGTGCTTGTTTTAAATCTTGCAAGCGCTACACAGCCAGGTGGTCAAACCAGAAAAGGTGCCAGTGCGCAAGAGGAAGATCTTTGTCGTAGAACATCGCTGCTGTTGTCTTTAGAGAGCGAAAGTGCAAAAAAATATTATGCGTTCCATAACGCAAGAAAAACCCGAATGGGGTCGGATGCGATTATGCTTTCGCCTTACGTGTAGGTTGTAAAAGACGCTGACTCAAAAGTACTTGATCAGCCTTTCCCCATTTCTGTCATGAGCTGTGCTGCTCCGATGGTTCGCTTCGGTCTGGAGGGAATGTCGCAGCAGGAATATGAGGAGATGTTCTACAAACGAATTCAGGGTATGCTTTTGGTTGCAGCGTCACAAAGATACCGTCACATGATTCTCGGCGCATTTGGATGCGGCATATACGGGAATGATGCCGCTGTCGTATCTGATTTATTTGCCCGTGCAATTCACAACCTTACTTATGATGGAAAAAATTGCGAGCAGCTGTTTGATGCGATTTATTTTGCGGTTCTTTGCAAACTGGATAAAGACTACAATTACAAAGAGTTTCGTAGAAATTTTTCTTTCGGAAAATTAAGTCATCATATAAAATAATGAAAGTAGCGCC
The DNA here is from genome assembly GCA_021203985.1 of Ruminococcus sp. Taxonomy (GTDB): domain Bacteria; phylum Bacillota; class Clostridia; order Oscillospirales; family Ruminococcaceae; genus Ruminococcus_C. The sequence continues at coordinate 8,638 of JAJQAB010000103.1, forward strand.
TGCCGAGGAGATTGGTCTCTGGCAGGCGATTTTTGTTGTAAGTTATTTGACGGGTTGCCAACGCGAAAAAAACGAAACGCCCACAATGGTTAATTTTAATTTTTCGCAATTGCTAATTTATTGTGTTCATGTGCTATTCCTCCACTTCGAGCTTCACCCGGCAAACCTTTTCACTGCAAAACGCAACGCCGTATTTCAGGACTTTTTTGTAACCATTCTCTTTCATATTCGCAA
>JAJQAB010000117.1 GCA_021203985.1 Ruminococcus sp.
GTCGACTTCGATAAATTATTACATGTTGTTTACTAAAATTGATTTCTGTGAAAAATCCGCAAAAGTCATTGACGCAGATCATAAATTGTGTTACAATAAAAAAAGTACCGCATTTAGATCCGGATGGATCATGTGGCAGAAAGGAACCGATAGCAATGGTAATCGAATGGATCAAAGCATTAATTTTTGGAATTGTAGAGGGAATTACGGAGTGGCTGCCGATCAGCAGCACCGGACACTTGATTTTATTGGACGAATTTCTCACGCTCGATGCAAGTGATGCATTTAAAGAAATGTTCGATGTCGTCATACAGCTCGGCGCAATTCTGGCGGTCGTTGTGATTTACTGGAAACAACTCTGGCCGTTCGGAAAACAGCACAACCCAAAGCCGATGGCAAAGCAAGGCTTTGGCGCGTTGGTCAAAAAGGATGTTCTGCAAATGTGGTGCAAGGTGCTTGTGGCATGTCTGCCGGCGGCGGTGATCGGGCTTTTGCTGGACGACTGGTTTCACGAACATTTTTATAACGCATGGGTTGTCGCCGCTATGCTGATTCTATTTGGCTTGGCGTTTATTTTCATTGAACGCTGGCAGAAAAACTGCACGCCGAAGATGAACAGCATCGCTTCGATCACCTACCGCACCGCACTCTGGATCGGCGTCTTTCAGGTAATCGCGGCAGTCTTTCCGGGAACATCGCGTTCGGGCGCAACCATTGTCGGCGCGCTGTTGCTCGGTGTATCACGCACTGCGGCTGCGGAATTTACATTCTTCCTGGCAGTCCCCGTAATGTTCGGCGCGAGTCTGCTCAAGCTCGCCAAGTTCGGGCTGCACTTCACCGGCACGGAAATCACATTGCTCCTCATCGGCATGATCTCCGCGTTCCTGGTTTCTGTGCTTGTGATCCGCTTCCTTATGAGCTACATCAAAAAGCACGATTTCATCGTATTCGGGTGGTATCGCATCGCAATCGGCATTCTCGTTTTCATTTGCGGCGCGGTTGGCGTTATTGGATAAATCGCATGAAAAACGATTCGAAAACAAAAGCTGTACACAGTTGCAAAGGCAATTCGTGTACAGCTTTTTATGTGTCACGCGTCAGCGATTATCGACCTGCTCCGGATACAGATCGTGGTGTGTCAGGCGCTCCCACGCTACCTTCTCCCATGGAGAACCGGGCTTTCCGTAGTTGCAGTAAGGGTCGATAGAAATGCCGCCGCGCGGTAAAAACTTCCCCCACACTTCGATATAATACGGATCCATTAGCGCGATCAGATCGTTCATGATGATATTCACGCAGTCCTCGTGAAAATCGCCGTGGTCGCGAAAGCTAAACAAATATAATTTCAGCGATTTGCTCTCGACCATTCGCACATTCGGCACGTAGGAAATATAGAGCGCTGCAAAATCCGGCTGACCCGTAATCGGGCACAGGCTCGCAAATTCCGGACAATTGAACTTGACAAAATACGCGCGGCCGATGTGCTTGTTTTCAAAGGTTTCGAGTACCTCCGGCGCATAGCTGCTCGGGTATGATGTCCCCTGGCTGCCGAGCTTTGTGAGGTTTGGTTCGTCTGCTTTGGTTCGTCCTGGCATTGGTATACCCTCCTAAATTAGATTCGATAGAAAATAAGAGGACAGAGGCTAGAATTTGTAAATTCCTTTGCTCCGTACTCGTTTTTTCGGATAAAGCCGTAGGCAGTCTTTTTGTAGTATTTGCCTTAAGCCTTCATTTCCTGACTTTATGAAATTGCAGGGTCTTTCACGCCGTTTGCCGCAAACGCTGCCGCACGATCGCGGCAAGTACCGCACACGCCGCAGGGCTTGTCCTCCCCTTCATAGCAGCTCCACGTCAGCTCATACGGGACGCCGAGTTCCAGTCCTTTCCGCACTACATCCGCTTTCGTCCAGGTCACGAAGGGCGCTTCCACGGACAGCTGTTCGCCGCTCCCCAGGAAAATCGCCCGATTGATCGCGTCCTGAAACGCACTGCTGCAGTCCGGATAAGCATTTCCTGCCGCATCGTCACTGTGCGCGCCGTAATAAATCACGCTGCAGCCGTTGGAAAGCGTGATGCTTGCCGCAGAGGAGAGGAACAAGCCGTTCCGAAACGGCACATAGGTAGAAACCGGACTGCCATTGGTGCGCGCTAGCTGCGCCGCATAGCTTTCCTTCGGAATTTCCTGCGCAGAGCCTGCCAGAAGCGAGCAGTCAGAATCCGCAAAAATCACGGAGAGATCCAGCTGCTTCCACGCCACGCCATAGTATGTCACGACATTCTTTGCCGCCTGCAATTCCTTTTGGTGGCGTTGCCCATAAAAAATAGAAAGCGCAAGCACCTGGTCTGCACCATATTTTGCCACTGCCATGCCCAGGCAGGTCGTACTGTCGACACCACCGCTGCACAAAACTACCGCTTTCATAAGCTCCCTCCTGATTCCGACACAAGTGTCTGTAATGTGTGATCTGTCTGGAACACGCCAAAAAAAGTCCGGGTTGTCGTGCACGAAGAAACACTGCGAATCCCTCTCGCAGTCATACAACTGTGTGAACCGGTAATCACAACGCCGACATCCTTTGTTTCTGCGGCTTCCATGAGAATCTCCGCAATGTCCTGTCCAAGCCGTTCCTGCAGCTGCAGGCGCTTCGCCGCTAGATCACAGATCCGCGCAATTTTGCTCAATCCGATCACGCGCTGCCGCGGTACATAGGCAACATTCACGCTCATGTCATACATCAGCGCCATGTGATGCTCGCAATAGCTAAACACGTGAATATCCTTCACCACCACGGCGTTCTGCACCTACTATGTGCTCGGATTGGAAAACGTCTTGCCAAACATCTCCGCAATTTCGTGATTCGAATAGGCGATTCCGGCAAAAATTTCTTCGCACATACGCGCAACGCGCTGCGGCGTTTCCTGGAGTTCCTCGTGATCTGGATCTTCTCCAATCGCCTCGAGAATTCCTCGTACATGCTCTTCGATTGCCTTTGTGTCCATGCACATCCTCCTTACACGCCGCGCTTTTGCGGATCCCAAATATATTTGTGTAGCTGCAGCTGCAGCCGAACGTCACTGAGCTGATGTTCGATCATATATGCCACAATATCCTTCGGCACAATGCTGCCAAACACCGGGCTGAAAAAAACCGTGCAGTGCGCCGTCAGCGCGTAGGTCCGCAGGATTTCGGTCACGCGTTCCAAATCTGTCACACTTCCCACGACAAATTTCACGGCGTCTCTTACCTGCAGCAGCGCGAAATTTTCCGTCCGCATGTGCGATTCCATGCCAATTCCCAGCAGCTTATAGTCCATCGTGAAATTCGGGCGAAACGCAAGCGCCGCAAACGAATCCAGCACCACGCTGCCGTTGGTTTCAATCTCCACCGAATAGCCCAGCGCGCCGAGTACAGTAATCAGCGTCTCGATCTGCGGCTGAAGCAGTGGCTCTCCTCCCGTCAGCGTGACATTGCGCACGCCAGTTTTCTGGACATACGCGACTAGCTGCTGCGTTGTCATTTCCGTGACCGGCGTGTCAGCAGCATTTGCCCACGCTGTATTGCAAAAGCCGCACTGGAGATTACAGCCCGGGAACCGCAGAAACACCGCAAACGTTCCGGCACGCGTCTCCTCTCCATCGATACACACAAAGGTTTCTGCAAGTGAAAAACGATGCATTCAAACACCTCCTACCGCATCGCGGCGTTTTCTTTATTCCGACAATGCCGTATACGTTGCGCAGTTCTCCGACGTTTCGTAAACCGTCACGGACTCGACCGGCAGCGACTTTTCCTGCAGTTGTTCATAAAAGCGCTTCGCAAAGCACTCGGCGGTCGGACGAAACGGCACGGCAATCAGCCGAAAGCCCTCCACCTGCATTGCCGCAATCGTTGCCTCTTTCAGCGTGCCTGCCTCATAAATCAGCGCGTGATCATAAAAATCCGCCAATGCGCGCAAAACGCTTTTCAGATCATGAAAATCAATCGCCATACCGCGGCTCGCGCCGTCTGACTGCAGCGTTTCTGTAGCAACAATGACCTCGATGACCCAATGATGCCCATGCAGGTTCGCGCATTTCCCCGGGTAATTTGCCAGAAAGTGTGCGCTGTCGAAGGCAGCGGATGTTTTGAGTTGATACATACTTGTCCTCCTGTTTCTCCGAGTCGGCCCGGCGGCGTATACCAAAAAATGCAGCCGAAGCGGCTGCATCCAATCCCGTAAATTTCGCACACGGAAAGACCATGCGATCAGTTTGGATGCCATAGTTTTGTTTTACGACAGGATGGCGCAAACGAACTGTCCTCGGAAAATTTTTGATTCGCGGTGCTGCAAAGTACCGCCTTACATTTCCTATTTTTTACTATACCACAGATTGTTTCTTCTGTCAAGTGCCGCGCGAAAAAGCCGTCAGCATCTGCTGTACACGCAAAAAAGGCTTCCCGTTCAGGAAGCCCCCTTCTGCAGCAAAGTTCGATTATTCCGGCTGAATTGCATCATAGCCGGTTTCTTTTGTACGAATGCGCATCGCGTTGCGCACGCTATAGCTGAAAATTTTCCCATCACCGATTTTGCCGGTATACGCCGCCTTTTGAATCGTATCGATGACCTTTTCTTCCCATTCCTCCGAAGAAACGAGCACCTCTAACTTAATCTTCGACAGCATCTGGATTTCTACCTGTTGGTGTCCGCGCACGTAAGCGTACTCCTTTAATCCGCGCTGCGTTCCACAGCCCATAACCGATAGCACGTCACACCGTGCACGTCCAGCTCTGCCAAAGCGTCCAGCACATCTTCCATTTTTTCCTCTTGAATAATCGCTTCCACTTTAATTACCATTCTCTGTCACTCCTCTTATACATTAATCTAAGCCATTAAAGGACGGGTATGCCGATTCTGTGTGTTCCAACCGATCCATTCCAATGCGTTCTGCATGTTCTTCCACACGGATTCTGCCGCCGCTGACGAATTTCGTCAGGAAGTAGCAGACCAGCGTGCCGACAATGGCAACCACAATCGTCACACCAATGCTTGCGAGCTGCATCAAAAACAGCTTCGTATCACCGAAGAACAGACCGTTCCCCTGGCCAATATCATTGATCGATTCCTTGCAGAACAGACCGGTGCAGATTCCGCCATAGATCCCGCCGATGCCGTGGCAGCCAAACGCATCGAGTGTATCATCATAGCCGAGCTTTTTCTTCACGAAGGAAATCATGAAGTAGCAAATCGGCGAGGTCGTCAAGCCAATGATAATCGCCGCCCAAATCGGCACGAAGCCTGCGCCAGGTGTGATGCCGACAAGACCTACAACCAAGCCAGTGCTTGCGCCGACAAACGTTGGCTTTTTGTTCGCAATAACATCGCAGAACATCCACGACAGCATCGCAGACGCCGCAGAAACTGCCGTTGTCAAAAACGCGTGTGCCGCCAGACCATCAGCCGCCAGTGCTGAACCAGCGTTAAAGCCGAACCAACCGAACATCAGGATAAATGCGCCCAGCGCAACGAACGGAATGTTGTGAATCTTATAATTTGCTCTGGACAAATCATAGCGTTTTCCAAGCAGAATGCAGAGCACCAATGCGGAAACGCCGGAGCTGATGTGGACAACGTTGCCGCCGGCAAAATCGACAGAACCGATTTCCGCCAGGAAGCCGCCGTCTGCCCAGACCATGTGCGCCATCGGATAGTATACCAGCACTGTCCAGAACACCAGGAAGAAGAACAGCGACCGAAACCGCATTCTTCCCGCAATTGCGCCAGTAATCAGCGCCGGTGTAATCACAGCAAACATCATTTGAAACAAGCAGAATACCATATTCGGGATCGTCTGACCCTCTACATATGCTTCGGTTTTCGAAACACCTTCCAGTCCAATCCAACTGAAATCACCGATGACGCCGCCGTGATCCGGACCAAACGCCAGCGAATAGCCAAACAGTACCCACATAACAATTCCAATTCCGATTGTCACCACAGAGGCGAACATCGTGTTCACCACGTTCTTTCGGCATACCAGTCCTCCGTAAAAGAACGACAGCCCAGGCGTCATGAAAAATACAAGCGCCGCACAAATAATCACAAATGCAATATTTCCAGAATCCATCATTATTTTGTCCTCCAAACGTATCAATATCTCGTGATGTTACCACGCATCCAAACAGCTTTGACGAGATTCCTGGCGGAACACCATTGTACCTTCCATATAAAGACAATCCCTGCAACAAAAAAAGCGTCTCGTGCAGCAATTGTGCCATACGAGACGCCATTGTCCATATTTAGATTGAATCTATCGTAATCTCAAACTATTCTTTGCAATTATTAGTATACAGTAAGAATATGAATTTGTCAAATCAAATATATGTACAGAAGAAAAATATTGGAACCTACGCGAGAACGATGTCGGTGACATCCTCCAGCGTCAGGGTGAGAAGCTGTGCATCCGAAAGCGAATCGCCGATTTTTACGAGACGATTCGCCTGATTGGTCAGGGCGAATTCAAAGAAATTCCGGACATCCCGCGCATTCGCAAAGCTTTTCGCTGTGGTTTGGCTGCGCGTGGAAAAATAGGATTTCACATATGCCTGTGCATCCGGATCGACCGTAAGGCAGTAGCCCTCGCACAGATCCGAAAAGATGGCGTAAAGCTCGTCCGGCGTATAATCCGAGAAGAAAATCACCTGCCGGAAACGCGAACGAAGTCCGGGGTTTGCATCGAGAAACTGCTCCATTTCTTCCGGATAGCCAGCCGCGATCACGATCAGATCATCGCGGTTATCCTCCATCTCCTTTAATATTGTCTGCACCGCTTCCATGCCAAAATCATGATTCGTTGCGCCGCTTGTCAGCGTATACGCTTCGTCTAGGAAGAGCACGCCGCCGCGTGCCTGATCGATCACCTTTTTGGTCTTGATCGCCGTTTGTCCCACATAGCCACTCACCAGCGCGGTGCGATCCGCCTCGACCAGGTGACCCTTTTTCAAAACGCCCAGCCGCGCATAAATTTTCGCGAGAAGCCGCGCCACAGTTGTTTTCCCTGTTCCCGGATTGCCGGAAAAGACCATGTGCATGGCAATCTGCGGCAGTGGCAGACCACGCTGCTGACGGATCGCGCGAATTTTCAGCAGATGAATCAGCCGATCCAGCTCTTCCTTTACCGCCTGCAGTCCCGTTAATGCGTGCAGATGTTCCATCAGCTCCTCGAGCGTTTCTGTGGGTGCATCTGTCACATCGGCATCGGTTATGACAGGTTCCTTCGACAGCGGAACGGGCGGCTTACCCGCCGCAAGATCCTCCGGAACGGTTGCCGCACGGCTGCGATCCACGCGTTTTCGCTCCTGCATCGAAGCATTCCAATAGCGCGACAACTGCTGGATCATAGTCTGGATCGTCAGATTTTGCTGCGCGCCGACCTCGCCGGCAGTGGTGATTGCAAACTGCTTTCCCATTTGTTCGAGCGTCTCCAGCAGCAGCAGTGACACGCTGCCATCCGTATGGTTGTCGCTGCGATAATCCGCCTGCACCAACGCCGCGAGCAGTGACAGCAGTGTGCTCTGTACACTAGAAAACGAAATCGTGTATTGCTGCAGCAGCGACTTCACCATCGGTTCGGATATGGATTGATACAAACAGCGATTGAGAAACGTAATCTCCTCTTCTGTGATCACATGATCCAAATTCGCCAAAAACAACAAATACTTAAAATAAGCAAAATCTGCATAAGAAGAAACGGACATCGTGCTGCCAGAAATCTGGATGCCATCGGCTTCATATGCCTGATAGAGCGTCCGCAGATAAGCCAGGGACGCTTGCAAATCGATATGCTTCATGTTACCAGTTCTCCTTTTCCTGCGCTTGCTCCTGCGCCTGTGCGCGCCGCTTTGCGCGTCTGTCGATATATTTTTTTACACCAATGCCGAGCACCGCAAGCAGAAGCATTGCTGCGCTGAGCACGATCGCAAGCCGATAATTCCCATTCCAGAGACTTCCGCCGACAAAAACAGTGAGAATCGTGGCAGGCGTCCGACCGATGGTCGTCAGGATGAAAAAGCGCATCGGTTTGATTTTCGATTGAAACGACACCAGATAGGTCAGCGCATCCTTCGGAAGTCCTGGCAGCAGAAATACCAGGAAAACAAACAGATCCAGGCGTCTGCCCTCGATCAAAAAATCAAACCGCTGCAGATATTTTTCCGGCACAAAGCGGTCAACCAGCGGTCTGCCGATCCACTACACCAGATAATAGACCAGAACCGTACCAAGAAAAAAATCCTGCCAGGCACAGCGCTAATGCGCCGACCTCGCCAAACAGCATACCGCCAATCACCGGGAACGGTCCGCCGGGAATCACAGCAATGACAACTTGGATCACCTGCAGCGCCACGAAAATCAGCGGTGCAAGAATATTAAAGTCGTGCATCTTCTCCACAACCACCGCCTGACCATCCGCCGTGGAAAGAAAACGCGTCAAGGGAATCATCGCAATTCCAATCGCAAGAAGCAGCATAATCACCGCTGTGATCAGCAGAAGCGATTTCCAATGAATTCGATTTTTATGCGCCGTTTCACGCAATGCCACCGCACCACCCTTCGATCCAACGTTTTTTCGCAGCAAGCCAACGCGGCGATACTCTTATTATACCCGGATTTGGTGAGAATTACAAGAACATTTCATGAATATTATCCAGATTGTCAAGCGCCGCGTGGTGTGAGCCTTCACGATTGCGCCCCTTAAAAAATTATCTGATAATTTTGCACGAAAATCAATAATTACAAAGTGTTTACAAGGAAGGAAAAAAGTGATATAA
>JAJQAB010000110.1 GCA_021203985.1 Ruminococcus sp.
GCTTTTGGGTATATTTATATTATACCATATTGTCTAACTTTTGGGGAACGGTTCAGGATCGCCAAGCCGGTCCTGTGCGGTTTTTTGCGCAAAAAAATCTCCCTGACGGGAGAAGAAAATCAAATGATGGGTCATTTTCGTTTGGCATGGTTTTTCAGGATGATTTGCATGGGGAAATCATGCGCTTCCTTCCCGTTGTATGTAATGTGAGAGTCCTGGATGCGCCGGCGCACCTCGTGTACATCGCTTAAGTTTCGCAGCAGCTTTGCGGTATTACGTGCATCCGCGAGCGCACCGTGTTCTGTACCCTTGAAGTCGATTTGCATTGAACCAAGCGCACATGTCAGATTCATCGGACGCGAAAAGCCGTACAGACGCTGTTGAATCCGCTGCAGGTCCACCCAGTGTGCGTAAAAAAACGGCGCGAGCGGATATTCCTTCAGGTCGGCTTCGCGCAGCAGCATATGGTGATCGGAGTTGCTCCAGGTGTAAAAGCGTCCGGGCGCTTTCAGATCAATCCATGCGGTAAAGCGCTACATCACTTCGGTATAGCTCGGCGCGTGCGCCACAGTGGACGTATCGATCCCCGTAATCTATGTGACATAGGACGGGATCTTGCTGTATTGGAGCTTCACATAGGTCTGAAAGGCATCGACCATTTCGTTGTGCGCATCGAGCTTAATTGTGCCAATTTCCAGTACCTCACTTCCTGCAATCGCTTGCAAGTCTGCATCACGAATGGGTGTAAACTTGAGATCCAGGACAATTTTGCTGCCATACATGACGATACCCCCTCTCTTTCAGAACGTGGCTACACAGCCCCGCGCGGACGCTTGTCCGACCGGTCGGCAGCTTCGTGACAATACGCACGTAAGGCAGCGCCGCTGTATTTAAGACACCTGCGGCTTTGCCTTAGGACAACACCGCGCAAAGACTGCCTGCGGTGTTGCCTTGGATTTCTCTTTCTCTCTTTTTGTGTGCACGTTTCTGCTTTGTTCCCGAAACATCAGTATACGCGTACTTTCTGCCAGATGATCCGGTGAGGGTGGCACTGCTGTGTTCGGTAAGACTTCTATTATACCACATTTTCTCCCAAAAATCAACTTATTTTGGCACTTTTTTTCACACGAAAAAAACGCAGTGTCACTTACACAAAAAAACACCGTACAGCCTGCCCTCCAAAAAAGGCGTTTTGTACGGTGTTTGTCTTATTTTTGATTACGCTTCAGAGTTTCAAAGTCCGCATTCCTCGTAGTCCTTCCATTTTTCGTCATGCAGATGCTGGTGGTGTACCGAGAGGGCGTATACAATTGATGCGACACCAGCAGTAATCGCCACCAAGATCAGGATCAGACTGAGAATCGAAGCTCGATGTGACTTGTGTGCCATATTATACTACACTCCCTTCCGTCTGCGTTTCAGTGGACTGTCCCATTTCCGTCATCAGCTTTTGTAGCTCCGCGTCCACTTCCATGTCGTGCTGCAGCTGTTCGAACGTCTTTTCTTCGTCGCTTTTGGAAGAGCCGGCGATTTCCGCGAATGCCGCAGCCTCCGCCTCCTGTTGGGTCACCTGATCTTCCATGCGCTGAAATTTGTCCATCGCGCTGGAGGAGTCGATTCCGCCGACCGACTGCGCAAGTTCCTTCTGCGTTTTCGCCATCTGCGAACGCGCGACCAGCATTGCCTGACGGCTTTTCGCCTCTTCGAGCTTTGCCTTCAGCTGCTCAACCTGATTACGCAGCTGCGATGTCTGCGCGGAAATCTGCTCGTACATCGCGCGATAGTTTTCGAGATCCTTGTCGGCGTTGACCTTGTTCGAAAGTGCCTTCTTCGCGAGATCGACATCACCAGACGCGAGCGCCGCCTTCGCCTTCGACTCCCAGTCAGCAGAGACTTTTTCGGCGTTTTCGTACTGCCGCTTTGTGATGCGTTCGCTTGCCATTGCCTTTCCGAGTGCCTGTGTTGCTTTATTTACTTCCTTCTGGAGATCCAGGATAATTTGCTTTACCATCTTTTCCGGGTCCTCCGCACGGTCAATCAAATCGTTGATGTTGGACTTTAAAATGTCGCTGATTCTTGAAAAAACTCCCATATGTCCTTCCTCCTTCGGCAGCATCGTCTATCAAGCGTCATCGCGCTATTTATCCATGTTATAAGCATAGCATATTTTGCAGTCGTTGTCAAGGGAAATTTTACAAATCTCTTATAAAAGTAACGCCGCCGACATTTCACGCCTGCACAGGTGCGGCGCGCTTTACTGCGACCTTCGTGATGCACCCTCTCGGGCATTCCTTCACGCACAGACCGCAGGACTTGCACTTGTCATAGTCGATGATCGGATAGGTGCTCTCGACAAGAATCGCATCGAACTTGCAGACTTTTTCGCATTTCTTGCAGCCGATACAAGCGTTCTCGCAAGCCTGCATCGCGACCTTCCCATTGTTGCGCGAGGAACAGTGCACATCGACCCGTTTCTTTTCCGAGCGAAGTTCGATGAGTCCGTTTGGACAGACTTTTGCGCATTTGTTGCAGGAAACGCATTTTTCCGTGCAGAATACGGGAATGCCGTTTTGGATGGAGATGACGTCATTTTCACACGCCGCCGCGCAATCGCCCAGTCCCAGACAGCCGTAGCTGCACAGCCCCGTGCCGCCGTAAAAGTGCTTTGCCGCGGTGCAGGTCTGGATGCCGTCAAAGTTGAACTTGCGCTTTGTCGCATCACACGTTCCGCTGCAGTGGAGCACGGGAATCATGCGTTCCGCTGCCGAAACCGAGATGCCCATGATCTCGCCGATCGAAGCGGCAGCGTTTGCACCGCCCGGCAGACAGGCGTTCATGGGAGCGCCCTTGTGCACGATGGCGTCCGCGTAGTCGGCACACCCGGCATAGCCGCACGCACCGCAGTTCGCACCCGGGAGCGATTCGGTGATCTCGACAGCGCGCACATCCGTTTCCACGGCGAACGCCTTCGAGATCACGACCAGAAGCGCGCCGAAGAGAATGCCCATCACGGCAAAAATCAAAATCGGATAGAGATATTCCATGCTTGATCCTCCTTTATTGTCCCAGACCGCCGAAGCCCAGGAAGCTCATCGAAACGATTGCCGCCGCGATCAGCGTTGCCGGTACGCCGCGGAACATCTTTGGTGTCTCCTCCTCCGCGTCGTCCACACGTGAGCGCACGCCGGAAAACAGGATCATCGCCAGCGCAAAGCCAATGCCGGAGAAGAGGGCGTTGACCAGAGACTGCCCGAAGGTATAGCCATCGTCAATATTCATGATCGTCACGCCGAGCACCGCGCAGTTCGTGGTAATCAGCGGCAGATAAACGCCGAGCGTCTTGTACAGCGGTGGCATCAGCTTTTTGATCACCATCTCGAGCAGCTGAACGAATACCGCGATTACCAGGATAAACGCCACGGTGCGCAGATAGGTCAGATCAAGCGGCTCTAAGATCAGCGCGTAAATCGGATACGTACAGATCGATGCGCAGAGCATGACGAAAATCACGGCTGCGCCCATGCCGACACTCGAGTCGAGCTTTTTCGAAACGCCCAGGAACGGGCAGATGCCGTAAAATTTTGACAACACAAAGTTGTTGGTCAGTACGGCGGCAATGATAATGGTAACATAGGTACTCATGCGTCAGCCTCCTCACACTTTGCGCTGCACCCAGCCGCATTCGGACAGGATGCGCAGCCGATTTGCTTCGGCGGTTTTTTCTTCGACAGCGCACAGACAACGGCAATCACAAAGCCGAGCACGAGAAATCCGCCTGCCGGCATCACGAATAGCGTCATCGTATGATCCGCCATGCCCGGGATCGTCAGACCGAACCACGTGCCGCTTCCCAGAATTTCGCGGACGCTGCCCATCAGAAACAGCGCCAGCGTAAAGCCCAGACCCATGCCTGCGCCGTCCAGCACAGAAGCCAAGGGGTTGTGCTTCGATGCGAACATTTCGGCTCTGCCCAGGATGATGCAGTTTACCGTGATCAGTTCCAGGAACGCGCCGAGACTTGTGTACAGTGACGGCACAAAGCCGTGCACCAGAAATTGTATCAGTGTCACAAAGGACGCGATAATGACGATATAGCAGGGCAGCTTCACCTGTTCGGGAATTACCCGGCGCAGCAGCGAAATCACGAGATTCGAGCAAATCAGCACGAACATCGTGGAAAGCCCCATGCCAATGCCGTTGAATGCACCGGTGGTTACCGCCAGTGTCGGGCACATGCCAAGCAGTCCGACCAGTGTCGGATTCTCTCGGATGATGCCCTTTGTGAATTCTTTTCCATAGTTCATGCGCCGATCACCTCCTGATTTGCGCAAACGGTATCCAACGCACAGACCACAGCCGCCTTCATGCCCTTCGAAGAATAGGTTGCGCCGGAAATATTGTCAACGTTGTCGACTGCATCCGCGTCCGATAAGCTGACCAAGTGATCTGTCAGAAGCTCCGGATTCGACTCCACCTTCGTGCCAAGTCCCGGCGTTTCCGAAACCGAGACGAAGGACACGCCAGTCACCGCGCCGTCCTTGTCCACACCGATGATCACCTGTAAACCGTCCTTGTTGTAGCCGTCCGCCGTCACGAGCACCGCCGCCTGTCCGTTTTCATCGACATAGAGCGCAGATGCCGCAGCCTTATCATTGTCCGTGACGGTGAAGTCCGTGATTTCCGTAAAGATGCCGGCGTTTGGCAGTTCCTGTAAGCTCGTCTGAATCGCGTCCGCTTCGGCAGCGGCAATCTTGTCCTTCGTGACCTGATTTGCCAGCGCCAAAAGTCCGCAGCACACAACGCAGATCAGCATCAGCACCAGCGGGGGCTTAATAAAATCGCGCGCGAAATTTGAGGTTTGTTTTTCAGCCATTGTTCTTCGCCTGCCTTTCCGCTGGCTTTGCACCAAGAGGTTTCGTTTTCGTGATACGGTCGATGTACGGGGTCAGCAGATTCATCAGCAAAATCGAGAACGAGCAGCCCTCCGGCATGTTGGCAAATTCGCGGATCACGAACGTCAATACCGCGCAGCCCAGCCCGAAGATCAGCTTCCCCTTGCCGGTGATCGGCGTTGTCACATAGTCGGTCGCCATAAAGAACGCGCCGAGGATCACGCCGCCGCTGAGAAGCGCATAGAGTACGTCCGACAGCTCTCCGCCAGTCGCGAGGACGTAGATTAGTTCGAGCACCGCGAGTCCGCCGAGGTAGGCGACCGGCGTGTGCCAGGAAATTACACCCAGACACAGCAGGAACACGCCGCCGATCAGGAGTGCGAATGCAGAAGTTTCGCCGAGCGATCCGCCCACCGATCCGAGGAACAGGTCGAGCAGCGAAGCGTCTCCGGAGACGAGCGGCGTTGCGCCGGTGACACCGTCTACCAGCTGATCCGAGGTCGAAAAGATACCGAACCAATTGAGATCGCGGTAGGAAAAGGGCTTCACCCAGGTCGTCATGTCGTTGGCGAACGACAGCAGCAGGAACACGCGTCCGGTGATTGCCGGGTTTGCGAAGTTACAGCCGAGACCACCGAACAGCTGCTTGACGATTGCAACCGCAAAGATACAGCCGATGGCAGCCTCCCACAGGGGCAGCGTTGCCGGGAGATTGAGCGCGAGCAGCACGCCGGTCAGCAGTGCACTGCCGTCCGTGATCGTGACCGGCTTTTTCATCAGCTTTTGACAGACAAATTCCGTCAGGATGCTGACGAGTGCGCAAAACAGCACCAGCAGCAGTGCACGCGGTCCAAAGACAACAGTCGCCGCGACAATCGCCGGAACGAGAGCCACTACCACCAGCAGCATAATGCTTTGGGTTGATCTGCCGCAGCGTACATGCGGCGATGGGGATATGGTTAATGTAGACGCCATAGTTACGATTCCTCCTCACCTTTTGATCGCTGACTGTAAGAATGTCTTTGCCAGCTGGTTTGTTTCCGCAACTGGTCGTTTTGCCGGACAGGCGTAGGTGCAGCATCCGCAGTTCATGCAGAGCGTGACCTTCAGCTGATCGAGCGCCGCCGCGTCCTTTCGGCGGAATGCCTTTGCAATCTCCGTGGGCATCAGCCGCAGCGGACACGCTTGGATGCATCTGCCGCAGTGAATGCAGGCGGACGCTTTCGGAGAGTCGAACTTTTCCAGTGCCAGGATTGCATTATTCGCCTTCATCACTGGATCTGCCGGATCTGGAATCGAAATGCCCATCATCGGTCCGCCGTAGAGCAGCTTCTTGGCGCGATCCCAATCGCACTGCGCGAAGTCGAGCACGTCCTGTACCGGTGTCCCCACGGGAACGATGACGTTGCAGGGCTTTTTGACCGCATCGCCGTCTACGGTGAGCATGCGCTGTACCATCGGCATGCCGGTTTTGAGATAGTGGCTGACGAATGCGACCGAGGAGACGTTCATGACGATGACGCCCTGATCTGCCGGAAGCTGTCCTTCCATGACTGTGCGCCCGAGCGTGTGATAGATGAGTACTTTCTCCGCGCCCTGCGGATAAGTCGAGGGCAGTGAGAAAATCTGGATTTCGGGCATTTCGGCAGTCTTTTCCGTCAGGATGCGAATCGCTTCGGGCTTGTTGGACTCGATGCCGACAATCGCCTTTGGAATGTCCAGCCAGTGGAGCACCTGACGAATGCCATCGACCACCTCATCCGCTGCTTCGATCATCTGGCGGTTGTCTGAGGTGATATAGGGTTCACATTCGGCGGCGTTGATCACGAGCGTGTCGACTGCCTGTTTCGGCGCAAGCTTGACATGTGCCGGAAAGCTCGCACCGCCCATGCCGACCAGTCCGCTTTCATGAATCGCGGCGAGAAAACTCTGCCGATCGGTCACGACAGGTGGCTTTACCGCAGGACAGACCGACTGTTCCCCATCGGTTTTGATTTCGACCATGGGACAGGTTCTGCCGTTGGACATGCGATATATGCCAACGGATTTTACCGTGCCCGAAACGCTCGTGTGAATCGGCACAGCCATAAAGGCATCCGTGTCGCCGATTTTCTGACCGACCTGCACCACATCCCGAGGCTTCACAATGGGCGCACAGGGCGCACCGATGTGCATGCTCATGGGAATTCGCACCGTCTTTGGCAGCGGAAGCGGTACGGCGGCGCAGTTTTCCGTGTTTTTATGATTTGCCAGATGCACACCATTCAGCTTTTTCATAGTGCAGCTCCTTTCAGAACTTACCCGCACCAAGCATCGTGCGGCTTGTGAAGGCAAGTCTCCTATTCGATGATTTTCGAGTCCTGTGCGAATGCGGACATAGTGCCTTTGGGAATGTTGGAAAAGACTTCCACAAAAAAGTCTTTTCTTTTCCCGGGAAATGTGCTATACTAAGAACTGCACGCGAAACGCGCACGCCGATCTGATGCAGCACACCCCCCAAATGGGCTGTGTCCGATTTCTGCAAGAGCTCTCCTTGCTATTATAATGCAGATCCGCCAAAATGTAAATGAAAAAGCTTTGTCTTTTTTGTTGTCAAAATATTTTTCAGGATTCGCTTTGAAAAAACAAGCGGTCAAGCGCCGCACACCGAAAGAAAGGAATAGGCTTATGAAAGGTTATCGCATGAGCGTCATTCGCCATGGCAGAACAGAAGCAAACGAAAAGGGCATCTACATCGGACAGACCGACTATGTGCTGTCGGACAAGGGCGCGGCGGAACTGCTCGCAAAGACGGACGAGTACGAATATCCACACGTTGCGCGCGTTTATAGCAGTCCGCTGCGGCGGTGTTTGGAGACGGCGGAATTGCTTTTCCCTGACACGCCCATTCAGACGGTGGACAATCTGATCGAGATGAACTTCGGCGTGTTCGAGGGGAAGTCCTCGGACGAACTTGTCAGTCAGGAAGCGTTTCGTACGTGGCTCAAGGGCGGTGTGGACTGCCGGCCGCCGCAGGGCGAGAGCGTCAAGGAGGTGCAGCTCCGAATCTTTCGGGCACTGTGCGAGATGATCGCGGATATGATGCAGGCGGATCTGCTGCACTGCGCGGTGATTACACACGGCGGCATCATCTCGAACATGTTAGCCGGCTTCGGGTTGCCGAAAATTCCGGCACAGGAGCTGTTCTGCGAACCGGGCGAGGGCTATGACATTCTCGTGACGGCGGATTTGTGGCAGCACTCACAGGCGTTCGAAATCCTGGGCATGACACCCTACCAGAACCAGTCTTATCCAGACTAAGACAAAACCGCACCATACCGGAAAAGTACCCGGTATGAACCGCTCCCCAAAAGCAAGTCTAACGAAAGGGGAGCATTTTTATGCCAAAAA
>JAJQAB010000096.1 GCA_021203985.1 Ruminococcus sp.
GTTTAACATCTTGCTTTTTCGAGCGCGTGTAACAGATCATTGACAACTCTACACAACATTACAAAAAATTTTATGAATTGCATTGCTTTTTTCGGTGATCTATGGTACAATGAGAGTATATAAAATCCCGCATTTTGTACAGAGCGGAAATTTCGACAGAATCAGAAAGGCTGTGATGATCGGATTGGAAAAAAGCTGACTTTATATGGATTCAATAATTTGACAAAAACACTCAGCTTTAATATATTCGATGTATGTTATGCAAAATCGAAACGAGAAAAGCAGGATTATATTCGATATATTGACGAACAGTATAATTCAGAGAGACTAACCAATATTCTTTGTGATGTCACCGAAATGATTGGCACATCCGTGCTCAATATTTCCAAGCAGGACTATGAGCCTCAGGGCGCTTCTGTAAATGTTTTAATCACAGAAGGCTATGTGCCGCCGTAAAATATGGATGCATCCTGTAACCAAGGAACAGAATTTTTGAAGCGCCGAGATCTTCACGCGCATTTGGACAAAAGTCATGTGACGGTTCACACGTTTCCGGAAAGTCACCCGGACAATGAAGTTACCACCTTTCGGGTCGATATCGATGTTTCTACCTGCGGCGAGATTTCACCGCTTAGCACACTGGATTATTTAATTCGAAGCTTTGATTCCGATATTATCACGATTGACTATCGCGTTCGCGGATTTACGCGTGATGTTTCTGGAAAAAATATTTCATGGATCACGACATGACTTCCATCCAGGATTTTATCAGCGAAGAAATTCTGCTGCGCTATGATGCGGTCGATGTCAATGTATATCAGTCCAATATTTTTCACACACGCATACTTATTAAAGAACTGCAGCTGCAAAATTATTTGTTTAAGACGGATGTTTATGAATTAGATCCACGCGTTCGATTAGATATCGCCAATCGGCTTCGCCGAGAAATGATCGAAATTTTCAGCTGAAAAAATATTTATTGAGGAGGCAGCGCTTATGCACCTGACACAGCAGAATGCACCGCTGATGGATGCACTGCATGCACATCTCATGAATCGAGTTGTGCACTTTGACGTGCCCGGTCACAAGGGCGGCAGATGAAATCGTGAGCTTGCAAACTTTCTTGGAGAGCGCTGTGTGCAGATTGATGTGAATTCTATGAAGAATTTAGACAATCTGTGCCACCCGGTGCATGTGCTGCGGGTGGCACAGGCATTAGCGGCAGAGGCGTTCGGCGCGGCAAATGCTTTTTTTATCATCAACGGTGCAACCGGCGCATCACAAGCGATGATTCTATCGGTCTGCAAAGCAGGAGACAAGCTCATTATGCCGCGAAATGTACATCGCAGCGCGATTAACGCCTTAATAATCAATGGCGCGATTCCTGTTTACGTTGATCCTGGCGAAAATAAAACGCTTGGAATTCCCTTAGGCATGTCTGTAGAAGCAATTGAAAAAGCAATCTTGTCCAATCCGGATGCGAAGGCAGTTTTCGTAAACAATCCGACATACTACGGCGTCTGTCCGAACATTCGTCAGATTGCAAAGCTGGCGCATGCACACGGCATGATGCTCTTAGCAGATGAAGCGCATGGTACACATTTTTATTTTGGAGAAGAGCTTCCCTGTTCTGCGATGGCGGCTGGTACAGACATGGCGTCTGTCAGCATTCACAAAACAGGCGGTTCTCTCACACAAAGCGCCATGCTGTTATGCGCAAAAAGTGTCAATGCCGACTATGTGCGGCAAGTGATCAATCTCACGCAAACCACCAGCGCCTCATATTTATTGATTGTATCACTAGATATCGCAAGGCGCAACCTGGCATTAAACGGACGTGAGATGTTCCGAAAGACCATACAAAATGTGACATATGCCCAAGAGGAAATCAATCGGATCGGCGGCTATTACGCTTATGATGAGGAGCTAGTTGATGGGGACGCATTTTACGCGTTTGATCGGACAAAACTGTCCATTCACACGCGCAACATGGGACTTGCTGGCATTGAAGTCTACGACTTACTGCGGGATGAATACGGCATACAAATTGAATTTGGTGATATCGGAAACATTCTCGCAATCGTCACGGCTGGCGACCGCGCGCTGGAGATTGACCGCTTAATTTCAGCCTTGTCAGAAATCAAGCGGCTCTATGGCGGCGATCCCACTGGGATGCTCCAAAGTGAATACCTTAGTGCCAGATGTCGTTCTGCTGCCGCAGCAAGCGTTTTATGCCGAAAAAAAGCATTGCCGCTGTCACAAAGTGTCGGTGAAATTTGCAGTGAATTCGTGATGTGCTATCTGCCGGGCATTCCCATTTTAGCGCCAGGCGAACGGATCACATCCGATATCGTCAATTATATCCAATACGCAAAGGAGAAGGGCTGTTCGCTAACCGGTCCGCAGGACATGAAAATGGAAACACTGCATGTGGTCGCAAATGAACGTCCCTAAAGCAGTTCAAAAATCGATTCCAGCCAATAGAAAGGGTGCATTCAATGGATATTTGGTATATCGAAAATCACACGGACCATGTGCACTTCTCGATTCACATCGAGCGGCAGCTTGCAAGCATACAGAGCGAGTTTCAATGGATCGATATCTTTGATTCGGTGGAATTTGGTCGAATCATGACGTTAGATGATCTGCTCATGGTGACGGAAAAGGATGAGTACATTTATCACGAGATGATGACGCATATTCCCATGGCAACCAATCCGAATATCAAACGCGTTCTTGTTATTGGCGCTGGAGACGTCGGCACGGTACTGGAGCTTTGCCGATACCCTGAAATCGAACATATCGATATGGTAGAAATCGATGAAATGGTCGTGCAGCTCTCCAAGGAATATTTACCCTTTACCTCGTGCAGCTTAGACGATCCGCGCGTACATATTTCCTATCAGGACGGTCTGCGCTTTGTGCGAAAAGTAGAAAATGCCTATGACTTGATTTTAGTCGATTCGACCGACCCCTTTGGCGTTGGCGAATGACTATTCACGAAAGAATTTTATGGGAACTGTTACAAAGCCCTATCTCCAGACGGCATTCTCGTCAATCAGCACGAAAGCACCTTTTATATGGCATATTCCAACACTATGAAGCGCACACACAGCCGTATCAAGAATTTTTTCCCGATTGCGCTGGTGTATCAGGCACATATCCACACATACCCTTCCGGGCACTGGCTGTTTGGATTTGCTTCAAAGAAATACGATCCCAGACGTGACCTACAGGCGGATTGGTGGAACAGTTTAGGACTGAAAACGCGGTATTATAATACAATCTTACATCAAGGATGCTTTGCGATTCCCAATAATGTCCGAGATGCGCTGCGGGAGTCAGAAGCGGAGAATCGGCGCAGACGATGAGGGAAATTGCAGTATTTTTGGAAACATATTCATTACACGGAAAAATTAGGAGGGCATAACTTATGGGAAAGGCATTAATCATTGGCGCAGGTGGTGTAGCAAACGTTGTTGTTCACAAATGCTGTCAGAACAGTGCGGTTTTCACGAAAATTTGCATTGCCAGCCGCACGAAATCGAAATGTGACCAGCTGAAGGCAAAATTGCAAGGCAAAACTACCACAAAAATTACAACAGCACAGGTAGATGCCAGTGACGTAAACCAGCTGATCACGCTCATTGAACAAGAGCAGCCAGACATTGTGATCCATGTGGCACTCCCCTACCAAGACCTAACCATCATGGAGGCTTGTCTTGCGACAAAGACAGATTATGTGGACACCGCAAACTATGAACCAGAGGACACGGCGAAGTTTGAATATAAGTGGCAGTGGGCGTATCGCGAACGCTTCGAAAAGGCAGGGATTACGGCACTTTTGGGAAGTGGCTTTGATCCAGGCGTAACTGGCGTATTTTGTGCCTATGCGCAAAAGCATTACTTTGACGAAATTCACAACATCGACATTCTCGACTGCAATGGCGGCGATCACGGCTATCCGTTTGCCACGAATTTTAATCCAGAAATCAACATCCGAGAGGTTTCTGCGAACGGCAGCTATATTGAAAATGGAAAATGGGTCGAGACAAAGCAAATGGAAATCAAACGCGTTTATGATTTTGATCAGGTCGGAGAAAAGGACATGTATTTGCTGCGCCATGAAGAACTGGAATCGCTGGCGCTGAATATCCGCGGAGTCAAACGCATTCGGTTCTTTATGACCTTTGGGCAAAGTTATCTCACGCATTTGAAATGTCTGGAAAATGTCGGGATGACTTCTATTGAACCGATTATCTATGAGGGAAAGGAAATTGTGCCGCTGCAATTTCTGAAGGCAGTGCTGCTCGATCCGGCTTCGCTCGGTCCATGTACTGTCGGCAAAACAAACATCGGCTGTATCTGTCAAGGGATCAAAGACGGCAAGCCTGCCAGCTACTATATCTATAACGTTTGCGACCATCAGGCGTGCTACAAAGAAGTTGGCTCACAGGCCGTTTCATATACGACCGGTGTTCCTGCGATGATCGGTGCTATGCTGGTGATGACAGGCAAATGGAAAAAGCCCGGTGTCTATAATGTAGAGCAATTCGATCCAGATCCATTTATGGATGCGCTCAATCAATGGGGGCTTCCTTGGACAGAGGATTTCCATCCAGTGCTGGTAGACTGAGGTGACAACGCAAAAAGCACAAACGAAGCTTGACGCTGTGTCATCCGAAATCAGCATCTCGGCATAAAACTGCAAAGAAGCATTCCGCATGCCGCAGAGCGCTTCTTTCGTATCAAATTATAGGCAACACCGCAAGCAGCGAGGCGCTTAGGGCTTTGCACGCCATCTGCGGCGCATCCCACACGGGTTTTTGTGGTGTTGCCCATACTGCAAAAAGGAGCTTTTCCATGAACTTTGAATCGCTTTTTGACATTCCTATCGACTCCGTTCGCACGCCTTGCTATATTACAGACGCACGGCTTTTACAAAAGAACACCGCGCTTCTGCGCCGAATTCAAGAACAAACCGGATGTAAAATTTTACTGGCGCAAAAGGCGTTTTCTATGTTCGCGGCATACCCGCTGATTCGTGCGGATTTGGCAGGAACAACAGCAAGCGGTCTGTATGAGGCAAGGCTCGGACGGGAGAAATTCGGGAAAGAAGTGCATGTGTTTTCCCCTGCTTATACGCAGGAGGATTTTACGCAGCTTCTGGAAATTGCCGACCATATCGTGTTCAATTCCTTTGGGCAGTGGCGCAAATATCGCAATCAGATACAAAGCGTTGTCCGCCCGATTTCCTGTGGCATTCGCATTAACCCTGGCTATGCGGAAGTGGAAACTGATTTGTATAATCCCTGCATTCCGGGATCTCGTATGGGCGTTCCGCTAGAGCAAATGGAAAATGATGTTTTTGCTGGACTCGATGGGATCCACTTTCACACGATGTGTGAACAAAATGCAGATGTATTAGAACGTACATTGCACCATTTGCTTCCTAAGTTTGACCCATGGCTAAAGCGGTGCAGCTGGGTGAATTTCGGCGGCGGTCATCATATCACCCGATCCGATTATGATATCAACATACTATTACGATGCATCGATTCTGTGCAGTCAGACTATGGCGTGCAGGTTTACTTAGAGCCGGGCGAGGCAGTCGCTTTAAACGCTGGCTATCTTGTGGCATCGGTATTAGATCTCGTACACAACGGCATGGACATTGCCATTTTAGACGCCTCAGCAGCATGTCACATGCCGGATGTTTTAGAAATGCCCTATCGTCCGCATGTTCTTACTAGCGGTCAGCCAAATGAAAAAAAATATACCTATCGTCTTGCTGGAAACACCTGTCTTGCCGGCGATGTCATTGGCGATTATAGCTTTGATCATCCTTTGCACGCCGGTGACAAACTCATATTCTGCAATATGGCGATTTATTCTATGGTAAAAAATAATACGTTCAACGGCATGCCACTGCCGGATCTTTTGCTGTATCATGGAGATGGTAAAATGGAATTGGTCAAGCGTTTTGGCTATGCTGACTTTCTGGAGCGTTTGTCATGAGCTTTCACGCTGAAAACTGCAGCCTTTGTCCCAGAAGATGCGGCGCAAACCGCACAAAATCCGTTGGAAGGTGTCATTGTGGTGAACAAATTCTTGTCACAAGAGCAGATCTGCACCCTTGGGAAGAGCCATGTATTTCCAGCGAAACCGGATCTGGCACAGTATTTTTTTGCTGGCTGTGCGCTGGACTGCGTTTTTTACCAAAATCACGAGATCAGCCGCCGTGCTGTTGGCAAGCCTCTGACAGTACGTCAGCATACGGATACTTTTTTGCTTCTTCAGGAAAAGCAAGCCTGCAATTTGAACATCGTCACAGGAAGTCATTATACGCCTTGGATCATCGAAGCACTAGAGCTTACAAAGCCGCTATTAAAAATTCCAGTGGTGTGGAACTGCAGCGGCTATTAATCACTGGAAATTTTACAGATGTTAAACGGATTCATTGATATCTACCTACCGGACTTGAAATTTTACGATACAGAAACGGCATCGGCATATGCACAGTGCCCGGATTATTTCGATGTCGCGGCAAAAGCAATTGCAGAAATGCTTCGACAGGTTCATTCGCTGCAATGGAACAGGAAGCTGCTGCAGCGCGGTCTGATCATACGGCATCTTGTTTTGCCAGGACACCGCAAGGAATCCATTCGGCTTTTGAATTGGCTGGCGCAATCACTGCCAAAGCAGCGATTCTTGTTAAGCTTGATGGGATAATACACACCGCCGGAGGGATTGACCGATCCATACTTGCGTCATCGCGTAACAACCTTTGAATATGAAACTGTTCGTGCGCATGCAGCTGACCTTGGCTTCAACGGATATGCACAGGATCGATCCTCTGCAAGCGATGCTTATTTACCGGATTTTTGCACAGATTGTAACACATAACCATGCGGTGCCACTTTAAATGCGTGGATTTTCCGAGGTGAAAACCGTTTCAATCATACGCTTTGCTATATTCGGCATATATTGCCAGCGATCGATGTGTGTATCTGTTACAAAATAATGCATGGCGGCAGGCGGATCATTACAGTCAAAAGCGTCACTCAGATTCAGTTTCACTTTCATCTTTTCCGGCAAGATTGCTTTGATATGCACACTTGCACATTGCCCAGTACGCACATCCTCATGCGATTCTGCAAGCCCTGCCAGATTTGGCGTGAGTTCTACGAAAATGCCATACGTTTCCACAGAGCGTACCATTCCCGCAACGGTCTGTCCAACGGCAAACAGTGCTGCATTCTCCTCCCATGTCCCTAATAATTCACGATGCGTTAAATAAATACGTCCAGGTTCGATCTGCCGGACAATCACACGAATCGACTGACCAACCACAAAGCGATCCTTTGGATGGGAGATTCTGGATACAGAAATGATATCAATTGGAAGAAGCGATGGAATTCCACAGCCAATGTCAACGAACGCACCAAAACGCTCTAAATGCGTTTTGGTTGCAGGAAGAATATCCCCTAGCCTGCATTTGGATAAATAGTTTTCCCAGCATTCCTTTTGTACGGCACGGCGAGACAAGATTGCAACCGGTTCACCGAATTCGTCCGTTTCGATGCGAAGAATTTGAAAACATACCGGCTTTCCGGCGCATGCGATCAGAGCAATATCGCGTGTTGTTCCATCTGCAATGCCAATTGGCCCTCCTTTCTCGGAATCCACCCACGCATGCATGGCAGTGGAACAGTTAAATTATGCGAACAATCACATAACACGACGCGTGCTTCTAAAATTGTACCGGCAGCCATCGCCTCCTTCATGGCGGCGATGCTATGTAACGCGGCACGATTTTCAGCGGTGTGCAGTCGAAGCCCTTCAGGTAAATATTGATTCATTTTGAACCTCCCAAATATTCAAGTTGTTAGCGGCGTCCCAAAGCTACGGCAATTTCTGGGGCGAATACGCATTTCTGATTTCGAAGAACCGCCGCAGCTGGCTGAATACTCTATTATATGAATTCTAGGATGAGATTATGCAAGGAAAGTATTCAGGAGCATGTGGGAGCGCTGATTCATACGCTATGGTGCGCCGCTTTCTGTCCAGAGAATATCAGGTGGTCACCAAGCGAATTTTATATAACTTCGCTGATTTTAAAAGTGCGCTTTTATCGCTTTTATGCAAAGAGAAAAAATATCTGCACGAAAATCAATAATTACAAAGTGTTTACAAGGAAGGAAAAAAGTGATATAATA
>JAJQAB010000017.1 GCA_021203985.1 Ruminococcus sp.
ATATGAGAGCGCGTTTTTCTTCTTCTTTTTATATCAGTTCTATTGTAGCATAACAGGTGACAGACGCGGTGCATCGCCAGCTTGTGTCGAATGTGCTGATCGGGACGTTTCTGTCCGGCGGACTCGATTCCAGCTTGCTTTCCTCGCTTGCAAGCTGAGAGCTTGCGGCGAAAGGGGAGACGCTGCATACGTTTTCTGTTGATTGCCGCGACAACGATGTTTACTTCCAGAAAAACCATTTTCAGCCCACGAGCGACCCGACCTATATCCGATGTATGGAGTGCTATCTGGGCAGCAATCATCACTGGACGGTACTGGATACGCCGGCATACGCCGGCGCTGGCAAAGGCACTGTTTGCGGCGGTGGACGCGCGGGATCTGCCCGGGATGGTTGACGTAGACAGCTCGCTTTTGCTGTTTTGCAAGGAGATCCGCAAAGAAGTTACCGTGGCACTTTCTGGAGAATGTGCGGACGAATTGTTCGGCGGCTATCCGTGGCATCGTGACGCAGATGTGCGCCGGGTAAATGGCTTTCCCTTGGCACAGAGCACGGCGTATCGCAAGCAATTTCTGCTGCCGGAAATTGCCGCAGAGCTGAATGCACAGGCGTATGTGCAAAACGCGTATGAGAAAACGATCACCGCGGCGGAAAAGCTGCCGGACGATTCGCCGCTGGAGGCACGTATGCACGAAATGATGAAGCTGAATCTGGATTGGTTTATGCAGACGCTTCTTGACCGCAAGGATCGGATGAGCATGTACAGTGTGCTGGAAGTGCGCGTGCCGTTTTGCGATTATCGCATCGCATCGTATTTATATAATGTACCGTGGGAGTATAAGGACTGAAACGGCTATGAAAAAGGGCTGCTGCGCACGGCAATGCAGGACGCGCTGCAGCCGGAGGTGCTCTGGCGAAAGAAAAGCCACTATCCGAAAACGCATAATCTGAGCTATCTGCGCGCCGTCTCAGAAATGCTCGCCGGCGTTTTGCGCGATCCGCAGTCGCCGGTGTTCCAGCTGGTGCGCCGTGAGATGCTGCAGCAGCTTTTGGAGAGCGAGGAATCAGTGTAGTGGTACGGTCAGCTGATGACGCGTCCGCAAATCATCGCCTACTTTGTCCAGCTCAATTACTGGATGTAAACGTATCAGGTGCGCGTTCGTATGGCGTGATACGACAGCTGCACGCCGGTTTTTGCTGCAAATACGTCTATTTTCGTGGAAATAGCATCCACATCACTTTACAATACAAAGAATAGGAAGCGAAAACATGGAAAAACAAAATAGATCCGCGGCGCTGCTGTATTTTTCTTGACAGATCTAGTGTTTCTGTGCTATAATCTTACTTGTCAACCAAAATAAGCCACTGATTTGGTTGACAAATAGATCGAATAGGAGGGAAAGTTCTATGCAGCGTCAATCGATTCTAGCGATTGTACAAATCGGTCTATTTGCCGCAGTGCTTGCGGTTTTGTCACAGATTAGCATTCCGCTCCCCAGTGGCGTGCCGGTTACGCTCCAGACCTTTGCCATTGCGCTTAGCAGCTATACGCTCGGCTGGAAACGCGGTACGATTTCTGTTGCGGTTTATCTCGCACTTGGCACGGTCGGCATTCCGGTTTTCGCAAATTTCACCGGCGGCATCGCCAAGCTGGCAGGCATTACCGGCGGCTATCTCTGGGGCTTTTTGCCAATGGCTCTGCTCTGTGGGCTGGCAATGCTGATTTGGCAGAAAAATCACGGCGTGAAGAACGGCGTCCTCTGCGTGCTTCTTAGTATCGCAGGACTTGCGACGTGTCACGTTCCGGGCATTGTCCAGTTCGCACTGATTTCTGGCGCGACACCGTTGACGGCGTTTTTGACCGCGTCTTTGCCTTATCTTTTGAAGGACGGCGTATCGATGGTTCTTGCGTTCAGCCTGGCACTGGCAATTCAGCGCGCAACACGCATGGTTGCGGCAAATCACTAAGCGGCGTAAGTCTTACGCAAAACCCAATAAGGTGATCCTGCAAAAAGAAAGCTTTCCCGAGAAATGGAAGGCTTTTTTTCTGTGTCCAGTAGGAGGGCTTGCGGCAGGGCTTAGCTGTGAATTTGCACAAAATATCAGACGAAATAAATGGAAAAGCTGTTAAAACTTATGAAAATGCAAAAAACACTTGACAAGCGGCGCAAATCGTGGTAAATTGATTTTAGCACTCAGAGATGATGAGTGCTAACACTTGAAAAATGAATCTGCCAGAAAGGATGGTGGACGTGGATGCGCGAAAACGTAGAATCTTATCTGCAGTTGTAGATGTATATATTCGAACGGGTGAGCCGGTTGGATCGAAAACGATCTCTCAGCTGCCGGACATTCATGTGTCTGCTGCGACTGTCCGCAACGATATGGCAATCTTAGAGGAGTTGGGCTATCTGAAACAGCCACATACCTCTGCCGGACGTGTGCCGACATTTCGCGGCTACCGCATGTATATTGAAGAGTTTAGCAAACAGAGTACGCTTCCGGAGGAAGAGCAGGAACGACTTGATACGATGCTCGGCGATGAATCGGAGCTGACAGAAGATCTGATTCTGCAGCGGGCGACAACGGCGCTATCACAGATTACGCAGTGCGCAACGGTGGTTTCGAACTTTGCACCGAAATATTCCGTGATTACCAAGGTAGAGGTTGTTCCCACAGGAAAGCGCATGTATGTGGTGCTGCTGATTACCTCGGACGGCAAAATCAAAAACCGTGCTTGTCGACTGCAATTTGATCTGACACACGAACACATCGAGGTGTTCAAGCAGTTTCTGGAAAAGAACCTGGAGGGCGTTTCTGTATCGGAGCTGTCGGATGAAAAAATGGAGCAGATGGCGGCTGCTCTGGGGACGTATATGGTGACGCTGAGTCCACTGATGGAGAGTATTTATGAGATGTCAAAGGATTTGCAGCGCAATGAGTTGTATGTTATCGGCGAACAAAATCTGTTTTCCTACGAGGATCTCGACAAAGCGGAGGTCGTACAGTTTATTATGCATAAACAAGACCTTTCCGGACTGCTGGACGACTCGTTTCAGGGGATTAAGGTTGTGTTCGGCGAGGAGGGCAGCGACTTTGTGATCGGCAATTCCAGCATGATTGTGTCGAAGTACCAAAAGGGTGATCATATCGCTGGTTCGCTTGGCGTAATTGGTCCGATGCGGCTCAATTACGCAAAGGTGATACCTTATATCGAATATTTCACAGAGAAGATTTCTTATTTGATTACAGAAGAAACGCCGGCACAGACGTCGGAGCTTGAAATGAAGCAGAATCCGGAACCGATGGATCAAACACAGTAGAGAAAGGATGTGCTTTGCATGGAACAGGAAAAGGATGATCTGAAACAGCAGACGGCAGAGACGCCGCCGCAGCCAGAGGAAGAAGCACAAGGGCAAGAGACTGTGCCGGAAACTAAGCCGGCGGAGGAAGCGAATGCAGCAGCGGAACAAAGGAAGGAAAAGGACGACAAAAAGAAAAAGAAAAAGGAACACAAGGATGCACTGGCACAGGCGCAGGCAGAACTGGAATCGCAGAAGGATCAGCACCTGCGTTTGATGGCGGAGTATCAGAATTATCGCAACCGCACCACGGAGGAAAAGAAGAAGATCTATGGTGACGCAAAGGTCGATTGTGTGAAGGAACTGCTTGGCATCATGGACAGCTTTGAACGCGCACTGGAAGCACCGTGCACGGACGAAAATTATAAAAAGGGCGTTGAGATGACGTTCAAACAGATCCAGAAGGCTTTTGAAAAGCTGGGCATTACCGAAATCGCCGCGCTCGGCGAGCACTTTGACCCGAACCTGCACAATGTAATCAAGCAGGTGGACGACAGCGATTATGCGAGCGATCAGGTCTGCGAAGTCTTTCAAAAGGGCTATATGCTCGGTGATCGGCTGATCCGTCCGGCAATGGTTGCAGTGGCAGTCTGACCGGGAGGCATGCGTTGAAAAAACACATCATGTCGCTAATTGAGGCGGCGCTGCTCCTGACGGCTGCGTGGATGATGGGCTGCGATTCCGCAAAGAAGGAAAATGGGAAGGTGAACACTTCTCCGATGCAGACCATCGCACTTGCACAGCAAGCTGGATTAGCGACAGAAACTGCGGCCGCGGCTGCGGAAACTACGTCAGATGCGGAGAATACCGAGGATACGGTAATGTATACAACGTATGATGCATTTCTCGCCGCACTTGGCGAACAATATCCCGGTGTCGCGATGTTTGTTCCACAACAGGTGCTGACAGAAGAATGGACGCTGGAAAGTGTAACGCTGTGCACGGCGGAAGAACCGTATTATGTTTATCACATGACAGACGCTGAAGATCACGTTTTGTGTCTGCTCGTCTCTGTCAGTAAAAAATATCAGTCGTTCGATCAGCTGCGTAATGACGTGGCGGCGGAATTGGCGGATTTGGACTGCACGATGCTGGAAGATTGGTGCGGCAGTAATTGGCTGATTGCCGAAAGCAGTCTTACAAATTCGCGATGCTTGTACGGCATGACAGGGGATAAAAATCTCTACTATTGCCTTAGCGGAACGAACGCGGATGGTAGCTGGATCGAACCGGAGTTACTGCAAACGTTGCATGATACCATACGGCTGTAAAGGCAATATTGTGAACGTCAAGTCACTTATGGGCTTGCACAATGGAAAATCGCCGTTTGAAGCGGCTTATTTACAGAAAGGAAGAGGTTATTATGGGAAAAGTAATTGGTATTGATTTGGGCACAACGAACTCGTGTGTTGCAGTAATGGAGGGCGGCCAGGCGGTTGTTATCGCAAACGCTGAGGGCGCAAGAACCACACCGTCTGTTGTCGGCTTCTCGAAAACCGGCGAACGTCTGGTGGGTCAGACTGCAAAGCGTCAGGCAATCGCGAACCCGGAGCGCACGATTTCTTCGATCAAGCGCCACATGGGCAGCGATTATCGTGTGGACATCGACAACAAGAAGTATACACCGCAGGAAATTTCCGCAATGATCCTGCAAAAGCTGAAAACCGATGCAGAAGCGTATTTGGGTCAGCCGGTAACTGAAGCAGTAATTACCGTTCCGGCGTATTTTACTGACTCACAGCGCCAGGCAACGAAGGATGCCGGACAGATTGCGGGTCTGACTGTAAAGCGAATCATCAACGAGCCGACAGCGGCTGCACTTTCCTATGGCATCGACAAGGGCGAGGATCAGCGCGTTATGATCTATGACCTGGGCGGCGGTACGTTCGATGTCTCGATTATCGAAATGGGCGATGGCGTACAGCAGGTTCTGGCGACTGCCGGCAACAACCGCCTGGGCGGCGATGACTTTGACCAGCGCATCATCAACTGGATGGTTGAGGAATTCAAAAAGTCCGATGGCATTGATCTTTCGACAGATAAGATGGCAGTACAGCGTCTGAAGGATGCTGCAGAAAAGGCGAAGATCGAGTTGTCCTCGACCACAACGACCAATATCAACATTCCGTTTATCACCGCAGATGTATCCGGCGCAAAGCACCTGGATATGAATCTGACGGTGGCGAAGTTCAACGAACTGACAAAGGATCTTGTTGATGCAACCATGGGACCAGTGCAGCAGGCACTGTCTGACAGCGGTTTGTCTGCATCGGAATTGGATAAGGTGCTGATGGTCGGCGGTTCGTCAAGAATTCCGGCGGTACAGGAAGCTGTTCGCAAAAAGCTCGGGAAAGAGCCGTTTAAGGGCATTAACCCGGACGAATGTGTTGCACTTGGCGCTGCATACCAGGGCGGCGTTCTCGGCGGCGATGTCAAGGATGGTCTGCTGCTGCTGGACGTTACACCGCTGTCGCTGGGTCTGGAAACCATGGGCGGTGTCTGCACAAAGATCATCGAGAGAAACACAACCATTCCGACCAAGAAAAGCCAGATCTTCTCGACCGCTGCGGATAACCAGTCGGCAGTCGATATCGTGGTACTGCAGGGCGAACGTGAATTCGCACGCGATAACAAGCAGCTCGGCACATTCCGCCTGGACGGCATCGCACCGGCTCCGAGAGGTGTTCCACAGATCGAGGTAACCTTCGACATTGACCAGAACGGTATCGTTCACGTTACGGCAAAGGATCTGGGCACTGGCAAGGAACAGGATATCAAGATTACGGCTTCTACGAATATGTCGAAGGACGATATCGATAAGGCAGTGAAGGAAGCAGAGCAGTTTGCCGAGGAGGACAAGAAGCGCCGTGAAGAGGTTGATGCGAAGAATAACGCGGAGAGCCTGTGCTTCCAGTGCGAAAACACGTTGAAGGAATTCGGCGACAAGGTCGATCCGGCGGATAAATCGGATATTGAAGCGAAGATCGCTGATCTCAAGAGTGCACTTGCTGGAACAGACAGCAGCGCAATTCAGGCAAAGTCTGATGCACTGCAGCAGGCATTTTATGCGTTTTCCTCCAAGATGTATCAGCAGACGGGCGGTCAGCCGGGTCAGGATCCGAACATGGGCGGCGCAGACTTCGGCGGCGCAGCAGGCGGCAGCAACGATGCCAAGGATGATAGCGTAGTCGATGCAGATTTTAAAGAAGTTTAAGTAAGGCAACACCGCACAGAGATTGTGCGTCAGATGCGCCAGCAGATTTTTCTTTAGATTATGAAGTGACGACGAAGCAATACTTTGTGTATTGCAAGGAGGAACTTGATAAGATAAAGGAAAATAGTCCAGCAGATGGCGCGCAAAGCCGAAGGTGGTCTTTGTGCGGTGTCGCCGTAACATGAATAAAAATCACACGGTGTCATGTGGGTGCAGCGCTTGCAGCAGTGTGGCGGTGTAATCAAAAGACGCGGTGACGGGGCGGGCTTTGCGGCTTGTCCCGGCACCGTTGTATAGGCGCAAACACGTGGCGTTTGCCATAAGGAAAGGAGCCGAACAGCATGGCAGAAAAACGGGATTATTATGAAGTGCTGGGCTTGCAAAAGGGTGCCTCTGAGGATGAGATAAAAAAGGCGTTTAAAAGCATGGCGCGTAAGTATCACCCCGACCTGCACCCGGACGATCAAGAAGCAGCAGAAAAATTAAAAGAAGTGAACGAAGCGTATGAGGTGCTCTCCGATTCAGAGAAGCGCGCGCGCTACGATCAGTTTGGCCACGCCGGCGTAGATCCGAATTATGGCGGCGGCGGTGAAGGCTTTGGCGGCTTTGGCGATGTGGGCGATATCTTTGATTCGATCTTCGGCGGCTTCGGCGGCTTTGGCGGCAGCAGGAGCACGGCTTCGAACGCCAACGCACCCAGACGGGGCGGCGATGTAAGCAGTAGTGTAACCATTGACTTTATGGAAGCTTGTAAGGGCACGAAGAAAAAGCTGCGCGTGACGCATATGATCAAGTGCACCCAGTGCGGCGGGTCTGGCTCGGACGCCAATACGACAATAGCGACTTGTATTGAGTGTAACGGGCAAGGCTCTGTCCGCGTGAACCAGCGGACGCCCTTCGGTACAATCTCTACGACAAAGGTGTGCTCACGCTGCGGCGGTAAGGGCAAGATTGTGACAAATCCGTGCAGCAAGTGCCGCGGCAGCGGACGCTTTCGCTCCATGACTGATATTGAACTGAAAATTCCAGCCGGAATCGACAACGGTCAGATTCTGCGCGTCAGCGGTCAGGGCAATGCCGGAACGAACGGCGGCCCAGGCGGTGATCTGAATGTAACGGTATCCGTACGTAAGCACGAATTATTTCTCCGCAGCGGCAATGATATTTCCTGCGAAATTCCGATCACCTATGCGCAGGCAGTGCTCGGCGACAAGATCACTGTGCCAACGATCAAAGGCAAGGTCGAATACGAAATTCCGGAGGGCACGCAGAGCGGCACGAAATTCCGCCTGCGCGGCGAGGGTGTCAAATACCTCGGCAGGGAAACCTATGGCGATCAATATGTCACGGTCGTTGTGGAAGTGCCGCGAAAGCTGACAAAGCAGCAAAAGGAACTGCTAAAAAAATTTGACGATGCGCTTGAAGAGAAAAATCAGGTAAAGCGGCAGAACTTTTTTGAAAAGCTAAAGCGGAAAATGGAGCAGTAAAAGCGGCTTTTCGCCGTGTAAATACTACGATAGGGATGGCAAAATGATGCTGTCCCTGTTTTTTTGGGGCGCTGTTTAGATTTTCGGAGAATATTTCACTGAAATCAATAATTACAAAGTGCTTACAAGGAAGGAAAAAAGTGATATAATAGAAG
>JAJQAB010000125.1 GCA_021203985.1 Ruminococcus sp.
TCGCTTTGTATAAAATTCGGTTTCTAATTTTATCTAACTTTTTGGGGTCGGTTCAAACTTGTGTGGTGTGATATTGTGTATACAATTATTCTTCCGGCTCGGGCGCTTCTTCTCGCTCTTCAGGTTCGGGCGCACCCTTTAGGATGCGATCCACGGCGTTGCTGTTGAGCTGTGTGGAAAGCCGCAGACGATCCAGCTCTGCATGCATCCGATCCATCTCGACCGCCACGCGTCCGAGACTCTTTTTCTCACGGACAGCGGCAGCGTCCAGCTCGTGCTGCAGCTGTTCCACCTGAAGCTTGAGCGTGCGGTTTTCGACTTCGAGCGTGCGAAGGCGTGCTGCTGTGCCGCGGTTCACCTGGTTCTGGCATACGCCAAATGTGTGCAGTGGCTTCGGCCAGGGCTTTTCGTTTTGCTGTTCCCACGTTTCCTCCGCATACACCGTAGATGGCTCACTGAATCCCATGCCCTCCGGCAGATCCGCGCCCGTGCTCGGCTTGTGTTCTTCAGTTTCTACCTTAGCCATGCGTCTTTTCCTCCGTTTCGCCTTTCACCCGACTGCGCCAGTACGCAAGCGTTTCTTCGATTGTCTGTTCGAGTGCAATTTCCGGCTTCCAGCTCGTGTCGCGCGCAAGCTTTGTGATATCCGCCCGAATCACTGGGACTTCGACCGAACGCAGTTTCTTTGGATCGACCGTCACGCGGATTTCCATACCGCTCTGACGAATGATCTGATCGAGCAGATCGCGGATTACCACTGCCGTTCCGCTGCCGACATTATACGTTTCGCCAGCTCTGCCGTGCTCCGCCAGCAGCGCATAAGCACGCACCACGTCACGTACATCGGTAAAGTCCCGTGCAGCGGACAGATTGCCCACAAAAATTTCCGGCGCACGCACGCCAGCAGAGATCTCCGCCGCCTGTTTGCAGAAATCCGATACGACAAACTGCTGCGCCTGTCCCGGGCCGACATGGTTAAACGCCCGAATCATCACGGTCTGCATCCCATACGCCTTCGCGTAGAGCGTGCCGAAGAGGTTCTGCGTTGCCTTGGTGATGGCGTAGGGGTTGCCCGGATGTACCGGAACGGTTTCGTCCACAAGGCTCGTTCCCTGCGGCAGTACGCCGTACTCCTCCCCCGAACCAATCAGCAGCACGCGCGGCGTATAGCCCTCAATCGCGCGAATGGCATCTAGTACGTTCAGGCTGCCGCGAATATTTACATCCACCGTCATCTGCGGATTCTTCCAGGAATATGCAACAGAGCTTTGCGCCGCCAGATGGAAAATGACATCCGGTCTGTACCGCACCAAAAGTGCCTGGATGGCATCCTGATCGAGAATGTCGAGGTTATACGCCTCGCAGCCCGGAATCGAGATCGTTTCCTGCGGCAGTTTTGTCAGAACCGTTTCCCAATGGCACGATTCTGTCAGGTGCTTTGCCAGGTGATGTCCCACAAAGCCGCCGCCGATAATCATTGCTTTCATGAAATGCGCCGCCTTTCTGCAAATTCTTTTAACACTTGTTCCACCGCATCGATCACATCGGTTTCCTGATACATTTGCTCCACGCGCTTTGCCGCAGCTGCACCGTACGCCGCACGCAGCACCGGATCGTCCGCGAGCTTCTGGATTGCCTTCGCAAGCGCCTCGGGGTTTTCCGGCGGCACGGCCAGTCCCGTTTCGCCGTCCACACTCACATACGGTACGCCGGTCGACAGCGCGGTGTTGATCACCGGCTTGCCATAGACCATCGCTTCGAGCTGGACAATCCCAAACGCCTCGCTGTTCGCCACCGAAGGCAGCACGAAGATTTCACAGTCCGCGAACGCCGCGCGCAGCTGCTGCTCCTCGAGATTTCCCAGGAAATGCACACGATCCGTGATCTGTTCTTCCTGCGCCATTTGTGCGAGCTTCGCCTGCATTTCCGCCGTGCCGCGCCCGACCAGAAACAGTTCACAGCCGTGCACGCGCCCGAACGCATCGAGCAGTACCTCGATGCCTTTATAATAGACAAAGCGCCCCACGAAGAGCACGCGCACGCTTTTCGGGTCGCGCTGGTGCTGGCGCAGGATTGGTTCACGCGGTACGCTGCGATAGGCATCGACATCGATTCCGTAGGGAATCACGCGGCACTTCTCGCGAAACTGCGACAAAATCGGCGAGCTGTCGATATGACCCTGAGTTGCAACAATCACCGCATCCGCACGGCGCAAAAAGCGCATCAGCAAAGGTCGGTAAAAGCGCATCAGCTTTTTCTGCCGCACCACATCGCTGTGCCACGCGATCACCACCGCGCCGTGATAGCCCGAGAGCAAGCACGCCAAATCCCCCAGCGGAAAGGGCATGTGCATTTCGATCACGTCCGCCCATTTTGCCATCTGCCGGAATTTTCGCAGAAACGAAATGGAAAGCGGACAGGAAAAGTACGTCCCGAGACTCGATGCGTAATGCACCGGCACGCCATCGACCACGCAATCCGCACCCTTGCTGCGACTCTCCTGACAGACCAGAACGCGCACCTCTGCGCCGCGCTGCTGCAAGCTCTTCGAGAAGCTGCGCACGAGCGTTTCGATGCCGCCGATGTGCGGATAGTACGCCTTGTTGACCTGCAGTACATGGAGCTTGCGCTTCTCTTGTTTAGGCATCGCAGACGACCTCCCGATACACATTGTAGAGCGTGTCTGCGGCACGTTCCCAGGTCAGCTCCGCTGTGCGTTTGCGGCCTGCCGTCCGAAGCTGCTGCCGCAGTGCACTGTCCGTATACAGCTGCTGCAAGCCGTCCGCGATCGCGTCAACCTGGTACGGATCTACCAACAGCGCGGCATCTCCAACCATTTCCGGCAGTGACGCTGCTGTCGAAGTCAATACCGGCACGCCACACGACATCGCTTCCAAGGGCGGCATACCGAAGCCCTCATAAATCGAGGGGAACACAAACGCCAGCGCGCCGCACAGCAGCGCTGGAATTTCCGCGTCCGGCACATACGCCGTGAAGAGAACAGACTGCTCCAGCCTCAAGTCCTTCACCTTTTGATAAATGCCGCTGTCGAGCCAGCCCTTTCCACCGGCAAGCACCAGAAGGGGCGGTTCGTCCTTTCCTGCGCAGAAGCAGTGATAGGCGTCCACGAGGCGCTCGAGATTTTTCCGCGGCTCTACCGTGCCAAGATAGAGGAAATAGTCCCGATCGATCCCATACGTTTCGCGTACCGCGCGGATCGTTTCCGGATCATCCACCGGATGAAAGCGCGCCGCGTCCACGCCGCAGGGAACAACACGGATTTTCTCGGCGTACTGTGGAAAATAGCGCAGAATCTCTTCCTTCGAAAAGACCGAGTCCGTCACGATCCGATCCGCGCGGCACATCGAGCGCTTCAGCCCGATTTCCAGCATCCACTTCGTCCGACCGCGCACCGTCTCCGGAAACGCCCGATAGACCATATCGTGTACCGTGACGATCGTTTTCCCCGAAACGCCCGGCGGCACAATGTAGTTGAAAAAGTGCGTCACGTCCGCGTCCTTGCCAAAATAGCGGCGATACGAAGGAAACGGCAAAAAGCTTGTCACCAGCCGATAGAAATAGCCAGACGTATGCACCCCCTGCGCCATCGTGTTCTCGCGCAGGTACGGTGCAAGGCGCGCCTGCTTGACGTCCTCGTTTTTCCGCGAAAAATACTGCAGCACCACCGTGTCCTCCGGATGCTGTGCCGCAAGTGCCTGCAGCTGTCCTGCCTGGCAGTAACCAATTCCGGTCATTCGCTCACCGACCAGCGGCAGCGCGTCCATTGCAATCCGCAAACTTTAGTTCCCTCCCTGCGTGAATTCATAAATCAAACACCGCACAAAGAACAGTGATCGACTTTGCATGGTGTCTTAGGGCAATACTGCACAGAGATTGTGTGTCAGATGCGCTGCAGATTTTTCTTTAGATTGTGAAGCAACGGCGAAGCAATACTTGATGTATTGCAAGGAGAAGCTTTATGATATAAAGAAAAATAAGTACCGCAAGGGTACTCCCTTCGGTCGCAGCAGATGGCGTACAAAGCCGCAGGCGGTCTTTGTGTGGTGTTGCCTTATATCTTCTGGTTATACGTTCTGACACTTCAGCTCGTGTTCTACTAGTTCCAGATCATGCTTTACCATGCGCTCTATCAGCTCCGAGAACGGAATCTCGCGCTTCCAGCCGAGCACCGACTCCGCCTTTGCCGGGTTGCCGAGCAGCACATCGACCTCCGCCGGACGGAAGAACTTGCGGTTGACCTTCACGATCGTCTTGCCGGTCGCCTGATCGATGCCGATTTCGTCTACACCGCTTCCCTGCCATACAACGGTAATACCCACGTGGCGGAACGCCGTTTCCACGAATTCACGAACCGTGCGCGTCTCGTTGGTTGCGATGACATAGTCGTCCGGCTTGTCCTGCTGCAGCATCAGCCACATTGCGCGAACGTAGTCCTTCGAGTGACCCCAGTCGCGCTTGGAATCCATATTGCCCAGCTCTACGCAGTCCTGCACGCCGAGCTTGATCCGTGCAACCGCATCGGTGATCTTGCGCGTTACAAACTCCAGACCGCGGCGCTCTGACTCGTGGTTAAACAGAATCCCCGAGCAAGCAAACATCTGATAGCTTTCGCGGTAGTTCTTCGTGATCCAGTGTCCGTAGAGCTTCGCAACGCCGTACGGGCTTCTCGGATAAAACGGTGTTTTCTCCGACTGCGGCATTTCCTGTACCAGACCGAACATCTCCGAAGTCGAAGCCTGATAGAAACGGCACTCCGGCTTCACCGAGCGGAGTGCCTCCAGCATATTCATCACGCCCAGCGCATCGATTTCCGCAGTTGCAAGCGGCTGTTCCCAGCTTGTCGCAACGAAGGACTGTGCCGCCAGATTATAGACCTCGTCCGCCTGCGAAATCCGCATCGCGGTAATCAGCGAAATCACATCCGTCATATCGGCATAAATAAAGTGGATCTGATCCTTAATGTGCTCGACATTGCCATAGTCTACCACGCTCTTGCGGCGCATAATGCCGTATACCTCATAGCCTTTTTCCAGCAGCAGTTCTGCCAAATACGATCCGTCCTGCCCTGTAATTCCTGTGATCAGTGCATGTTTGCTCATAACAATTTTTTCCTTTCCTCCGGCACTGCCGGTCTTGCATCGATTTTACGCTTTCGTTAGATCAGCTGACTGCGGTTGCAGATCTTTAAGTTTTCGATCACGCGCTTGACGTCATGTGTGCTGTCCTTATCGCAAATCAGCACTGCATCATTTGTGTCGACCACGATCAGGTTTTCAACGCCCACCGCCGCGATCAGCCGCTTTCCACCGCAGATGGTGCTGCGCTCTGTGCCGATCGTGATGACATCGCCTTCAATATAATTGCCGTATTCGTTGGTCGGGTTAATCCGCTCGATCGCGAGCCAGTTCCCCACATCGTCCCAGCCGAAGCTACCCGGGAGGGTGTAAATGCACTCGGCGTGTTCCATGACACCGAAGTCGATCGATTCGCTGCGGAATTCCTGATATTCTGTCCACAGTACCGAATCATAGTCAGGTGTCCCGACTGCTTCCTCGATCCGCACCAGACCGTCATAGATATCCGGCATCAGCGCCTGGATATTCGCCATGATGGACGACACCTTCCAGACAAACATACCGCTGTTCCAGAGGTAGTGATGCGACTCAAGATAGCGCTGTGCGGTGTCGTGATCCGGCTTTTCCACAAAGCGCTCCACGCTATACACGCCCGGCATGCCAAGGTCGGTATCCCGTGCGAAATTGATATAGCCATAGCCCGTCTCCGGATAGGTCGGCGTAATGCCGATCGTCACGAGATTTTCGCCCTTTTCCGCGACAGCAACCGCCTGACGCAGGGTGTCGATATACATCTCCTCATAGCGGATCAAGTGATCGGACGGCAGCACAAGCATTATCGCTTCTCCGTACTTTTTCCGGATCACAGACGCCGCCAGACCGATACACGGCGCAGTGTTGCGCACGCACGGCTCAGAGAGAATATTCTCCGCCGGAAGATCGGGGAACTGCTCCTGCACCAGTGATGTGTAATTTACGTTCGTGACAACGTACATATCCGTGATCTCGACCATCGGCAGCAAGCGCTGTACTGTCTTTTGGATCATCGTTTCTCCGTCCTTGGTCAGGGAGAGAAACTGCTTCGGATAGTTCACGCGGCTCTTTGGCCAGAAGCGTTCGCCTCTGCCTCCTGCCATAATGACTGCAGTAATTTTCATTCTGCTTTAGTCTCCTTTCTCATGATTCTCCTGATCCTCCGCCGCATCCTGCATCTGCGTCCCCGTCTGGAGGTCGTACAGCTCCGCCTCTTCGTTCGTCTTCGAAGGAAACAGCACGATTTTCAGCGTCATGAACAGAATGCGCAGATCAAGAAACATTGAATAATTCTCGATGTACATCAAATCCATTTTCAATTTATCATGCGGCTGGGTATCGTACAGACCCGTCACCTGCGCATAGCCGGTCAGACCTGCCTTTACCTGCAGCCGGAATTCAAACTCTGGCATATCCTCTTCATATTGCCGCGCAAGCTCAGGGCGTTCCGGGCGTGGACCGACAACAGACATATCGCCGCACAGAATGTTGATCAGCTGCGGCAGCTCGTCCAGGCGATATTTCCGCAGAATCCGCCCGACCTTCGTAATCCTGTCGTCATCCTCGCGCGCGAGCTGCGGGCCATTTTTCTCCGCGTCCACGACCATGCTGCGGAATTTCAATACCTCGAATTCCCTGCCGCCGATCGTCAGACGCTTTTGATGAAAGAGGACTGGTCCGCCGTCCTCGATCCAAATTGCCGCCGCAGACAACAGCATCACCGGCGACAACACGACCAAGAGCACCACCGAAAAGGCCAGATCGAACGCGCGCTTTGTGAGATGCTGTTCAAACGTCAAGCCATAGTTCCGGCACAGCAGCAGTGGCGTATCAAACAGGCGGATTTCCTCCGCGCCGCGCAGGATAATGTCGGAAAGCTTCGGGGCAATATACATCCGAATATTCTGCGAAAAGCAGTATTTGATCAGGTCGTTGCGGATCGCCCCAGAGACTTCACACAAAATCACGCCCTCATAGCACTGGATCGTCTTATAAATCTGCTCAGTCGACTCGCTGATGCAGATCGACTCGCAGATCATATACTTGTCCACGCGGCGGCTCATTTTTTTCACCAGTTCCACCGCGGTACGCTCGCCATAAATCACCACAAGCCGGCGCGGCGGATAGATGCGGAAATAAAACCAATTCATCAGAATCACCCAGCCGACAAGTATGATGAGATCCGCCACTGTCAATAGTGCCATCGGCAGAATCGCGGAGAAGTCGCGGTTTACGACACTGATCTGCAAATAGGACAGCAGATTCACGCAAAAAATAGACAGCATCTGGGAATAAAGCATGTCCGATTTTTTTAGATAGCCAATCTTCAGCCCGCCGAAGGATTTGCTGAACATCAGCACCAACACGACATAGATCAGGATCATGACCCAGTTGCCGCGCCGATAAAATGGCAGCAAAATCGCATCGCTGTAAAACGAATACCAGACCCAGGAGAACCCGGCGATATACAGCCCGACCAGGAGCATATCGGCGAGAAACGAGAAGATCCGCTTATATTGATCTCGATTGTTTTTCATGTTATTGTTTGTCTCGCTGCAGCGCCGATTACATCGCAGGCATCGCCGCCGCATGGAGATCTCTCACTTTTTCACTCCAATCCTCGCCGCGTGTGCGGCAGACAAAAGTCAAAGAGCCGGAAATACGGTGCGTCTCCGGCTTCTCTGTGGAAAGCCCAGTGCTCAATCTCGCTTTCCGGCGACACCGCACAAACCCCCGGCGTCCGTAGTCGGCACACAAGCCATCCGCGGTCTTTCTACAGTGCAGCCTTTTTTTAATTATAACAGAAAGACAACACAATGTCAAGTATTTTTCCGTATTTTCCGCTTTCCTTCGTGTAAAGTTGTCAATGACTGTTACACGCGCTCGAAAAAGCAAGATGTTAAACGAGTTGGAATGGAATCAGGCACGATGGAGGAGCCGAAGGCAACGAGAGAGTGCTTGATTCCGGGCGCGGATACATCACCGCTAGGTAATCCTCTAGCACCG
>JAJQAB010000119.1 GCA_021203985.1 Ruminococcus sp.
CTCGTTTAACATCTTGTTTTTTCGAGCGCGTGTAACAGTCATTGACAACTCTACATTGATTTCCGTGGTTTGTCTTGGAAACCCCTTGATTTTTCTGGATTTGCATGCTATAATAAAAGTGAAACCGTATGCCGAAGGATATTTCGGCTTCTTTAAAAGTATAGAAAGGACGAAAAAATGGCAAATAAACAAGTTTACGATAATGAAAGCATCACGATGCTCAAAGGTCCGGATAAAGTGCGAAAGCGACCGGGCGTTATTTTTGGCTCAGATGGACTGGACGGCTGTGCGCACTCGATTTTCGAAGTGATTTCCAACTCGATCGATGAAGCACGCGCCGGCTTTGGCAGTAAAATTATCATCACACGATATCGGGATCACGCTATCGAGGTTGAGGACTTCGGGCGAGGCTGTCCGGTTGACTTTAACCAAAACGAAAATCGCTACAACTGGGAACTGGTCTATTGCGAACTGTACGCAGGCGGAAAATATAACGCGGATGACGACAACTACGCCTACTCCCTGGGGCTCAACGGGCTGGGGCTTTGCGCAACGCAGTTTGCGTCCGCATATATGGACGTGGAAATCATTCGCGATGGCTTCCAATATAACCTGCACTTCGAAAAGGGCGAAAATGTCGGCGGACTGCAAAAGAAGTCCACGAAGAAAAAACAAACCGGCACGCGTACGCGCTGGATGCCGGATTTGGACGTGTTCACCGAAATCGATGTGTCGGATGCTTATTTCTGTGATACGCTTCGCAGACAGGCCGTGGTAAACCCCAACCTGCTGTTTCTCTACCGAAGTGAACAGACGGACGGTACTTTCACGGAGCAGCAATTTCTCTATGAAAACGGCATTGCGGATTATGTCCAGGAAATTGCCGGAGAGACGGCGCTGACGTCCATCCAATCGTGGAGCTGCCAGCGCGAAGGGCGCGACCGTGAGGACAAGCCCACCTATAAGGTAAAGCTCAGCGCCGCGCTGACCTTTTCCAATCAAGTGCAATGTATCGAGTATTATCACAATTCCAGCTGGCTGGAGCACGGCGGTTCTCCCGAGCATGCGGTAAAACAGGCGTTTGTCTATCAAATGGACGCCTATCTGCGGCAAAACAACAAGTATCTGAAATCGGAAGCAAAAATTAAATACGAAGACATCGAAACCTGTCTGATTCTCGTTTCCTCGAGCTTTTCCACGCAGACCAGCTATGAAAACCAAACGAAAAAAGCGATTACTAACAAATTTATCTTCGAAGCGATGACCGATTTTCTCAAACACCAGCTGGAAATTTATTTTATTGAAAATCCGGACGAAGCGGAAAAAATCGCCGCGCAGGTGCTGATCAACAAGCGCAGCCGCGAAAACGCGGAAAAGACACGGCTGAATCTGAAAAAGAAACTGTCTGGTTCGCTGGATGTCACGAATATGATCCCGAAGTTCGTGGACTGCCGCAGCAAGGATTTGTCCCGCCGCGAATTATACATTGTGGAGGGCGACTCGGCGCTCGGCTCTGTCAAAATGGCGCGGGATGCGGAATTTCAGGCGGTAATTCCGGTGCGCGGTAAAATTTTAAACTGCCTGAAGGCAGATTATAACAAGATCTTCAAAAACGATATCATTACCGATATCATGAAACTGCTCGGCTGCGGCGTGGAGGTTACGACTAAGGCGAACAAGGACATCTCCTCGTTTCATCTGGACGGATTGCGCTGGAATAAAATTGTCATCTGTACCGATGCCGATGTTGATGGCTTTCAGATTCGCACCCTGATCCTGACGATGCTTTATCGACTAACACCGACCCTGATCGATATGGGCTATGTCTATATTGCGGAATCACCGCTGTTTGAAATTACCACGAAAAAGCGCACCTACTTCGCCTATACCGAAAAAGAAAAAACGGAAATTCTCGCAGAAATCGGAAACGAAAAATTCACGCTCCAGCGCTCAAAAGGTCTGGGCGAAAACGAAGCGGATATGATGGCGCTGACAACGATGAATCCGGAAACAAGAAGGCTGATCCAGGTCAAGGCGGATGCCGTGGAGGAAACCGCAGCGATGTTCGACATGATGCTCGGTGACAATCTGCAGGGACGAAAAGACTTTATCGCAGAATTCGGCAGCGATTATTTAGAGCTCACCGATATCAGCTAAGCACAGGAAAGGAAGCAAAATGGCAAGAAAAAAGCAATCGGAAAAGCCGAAGAAGTCCACCATTCCAAACGCCTATATTGCCGGCGCTGGAATCGTGGAGGAAGAAAAAATCACGGAAACGCTCGAGAAAAACTACATGCCATACGCCATGAGCGTGATCATTTCCCGTGCGCTGCCGGAGATTGACGGCTTTAAGCCTTCGCACCGCAAGCTTTTGTATACGATGTATAAAATGAATCTGCTGACCGGCGGTCTGACGAAATCTGCAAATGTCGTTGGTCAGACGATGCGGCTCAATCCGCACGGAGACGGCGCGATCTATGAAACGATGGTGCGCCTTGCGCGGGGCAATGAAGCGCTGCTGCATCCTTATGTGCAGTCAAAGGGCAACTTCGGCAAAACGTATTCCAGAGATATGACATATGCTGCGTCTCGTTATACGGAGGTAAAACTTGAGCCGATTTGTCAGGAGCTGTTCCGGGACATCGATAAGGACACCGTGGACTTCGTTCCGAACTATGACAACACCATGAAAGAGCCATCGCTCTTCCCCACGACATTTCCGGC
This sequence comes from Ruminococcus sp., assembly GCA_021203985.1. GTDB lineage: Bacteria > Bacillota > Clostridia > Oscillospirales > Ruminococcaceae > Ruminococcus_C. Next base: position 2,725 of record JAJQAB010000119.1, read on the forward strand.
AATTCTCGTCAATGCCAATGTGGGAATCGCCGTTTCGATGGCGAGCAACGTCTGTCCGTTCAATTTGGCAGAGGTCTGTGAAACTGCAATCGCTGTCATAAAAAATCCAAAGCACGACATTCTGTCCACCCTAAAAGGCCCTGACTTCCCGGGCGGCGGATTTTTGTACTATGATGAGACGGAACTGCAGAAAATTTATGACACCGGTCGCGGTAGCGTGTGCGTGCGATCGAAGTGGACCTATAACAAAGCGGATAACTGCCTTGAGGTGACGGAAATTCCGTACAGCACGACTATTGAAGCGATCATCGACAAAATTGTCGACTGCATCAAGCAGGGCAAGCTGCGCGAAATTTCTTATGTGCGCGATGAAACGGACATCGATGGTCTAAAAATCGCCATCGATCTGAAACGCGGCAGCGATCCGGATAAGGTCATGCAGAAGCTCTTTCGCATGACGCCGCTCCAGGACAGCTATTCCTGTAACTTTAACATCCTCGTAGGCGAATCGCCGCGCGTCATGGGCGTGTGCGAAATTTTAGAGGAATGGACCGCATTTCGTATGGAGTGCGTCCGGCGGCGGCTGGTCTTTGACTTAAAGAAGAAAAATGAAAAGCTGCATCTGCTGCTGGGACTCGAAAAGATTCTGCTGGATATCGACAAGGCAATCCACATTGTCCGCGAAACGGAAGAGGAAGCGAATGTGATCCCTAACCTGATGATTGGTTTTGGCATCGATGAAATCCAAGCGGAATACGTAGCGGAAATTAAACTGCGTCACCTGAACCGCGAATATATTCTAAAGTGCACGCAGGAAACTGATCAGCTCAAGGCGGACATCGCACAGCTCAAGGAAACCATCGAAGATCCAAAGAAGATCAAAAAGCTGATCATTTCCGAATTGAAGGAAACCGCTAAGCAATATGGACAGCCGCGAAAAACGCTCTTCTACTACGCCTCTGACGTGGAAGAGGAACAGGAGGAGGAAGAAATTCCGGATTATCCGGTGCATCTGTTTCTTTCGGAAAGCGGCTACTTTAAAAAAATCCTCCCTGCCTCACTGCGCATGAACAGTGAGCAGAAACTGAAGGAAGCGGACCGCATCATTTGCCACACAGAAAAGACCAATCGCATTGAACTGCTGTTTTTCACCAATCAACAGCTTATCTACAAAACGCGCGCCAGCGAATTTGGCGAATGCAAGGCAAGCGCGCTGGGTGATTATGTGCCGGCAAAGCTGGGATTCGGCGAGGGAGAGCTTGTCGTACAGATGGTTGCAACTGCCGATTACAGCGGTGATCTACTGTTTATCTTCGCCAACGGCAAGGCGGCGCGCGTTCCCCTGAGATCCTACCAGACAAAGACCAATCGGAAGAAGCTGCAAAAGGCATACAGCGCAAAATCACCGCTTGTTCAGGTGCAACAGCTACCAGCGGATGATGCACCGTGCCCGATTTTTGTTCGGACGGACGGCAACCGCGCTGTCCTGTTTGACGCTTCTCTGATCGCAGCAAAAACAACGCGCGATACACAGGGCGTACAAGTTATCACGCTAAAGGCAAAGCAGCTTGTCTGCGAAGCGCAGATTCTTACCGAAGAAGATGCGCAGCTGCGGAAGAAATATCGCGTCAAAACCATTCCTGCCGCCGGCAGCATTGTCCGCGATCTGCCAAGCTCAGGACAGATGGTGCTACCCTCCTAAAAGTGCTGTCGAATCATCAATAGATCAAAGAAAAAGACTGACCCAAACCGTTCCGCCAAACAATGGCGGCGCATGGCGTCAGTCTTTTTGCATGCTACAGCGTCACGTGCAGTACAACCATCAGAATCACACCCGGAATCCCAAGCACAATCCACTGCAGCAGATGCAGCACATTCAATGCAGGCGCATAGCCAAACAGGCTGCCGCCGTAATGTACCAAAAGCAATGCAAGCAAGCCGTTCCACGCACCGGTCAGAAACGAGCGAATCTTATGCTGCCGCCGCAAATAATACACAAGCATGATCGCGCCAAGCACGCCCCATAGCATCCAGAATCTTGTGTCCTCCATTGTATTTCTCCTTTTGCATTTCTCAGGCTGCCACTTATGTCAGCAAATACGCCAATGCCATTAAAAGCTTTTTGTCACAGCCGTCCTTGACGCCCTCTTTATATAGGATCGCCATCAGCGCCAGAATCAGCATCGAATCACTGTCCAGCTTCGAAAACACCGATGCCGGATTCGACAACAGATCCTGTAAAAGCGGAATCCCCTCCGGATTTTTCGGCGGCAGCGTTTCCCGATTTAGCGGCTTCGGCGGATTGTCTGCGTACTGGCGGCGATTGCGCGGTATTGTCGGATGTACACGCTGCTGCATTTCCTCTGCACGCCGCTGCGCTTCTCGCTGCATTGGGTTTTGCTCCTGCCGCGAATACTGTGCCATCCTCTCACCTCCTGCCGATGGTCTTTCGGCAACACCGCGAAAAGCGCTACAAAAGCTCTTGCAGCAAGCTGTTTTCCTTCACATCGCTGAATACCACGTAAAGCCGCAGCAGCTTTACCGCCTGATCCACCTTCTTTTGCCGCTACCCATGCAAATGTGGACGAAGTGCCAGCAAAAGCTCCGTGCTTTCATCTGAGCCCTGCACCGCACCCATCAGCTCCTGCATTTTCAGCAGCATACTAAGATCAAATCCCCCGTCACTCAGCTTTTCATCGGTATGTGTGCCGGAGGGCGCTTGCTCCGGCGTGTTGCCCGGCGAATCGTCCACAGTGCTTTCCTACTGCAGCATCTGCGCCAATTCCTGCAGCTGCCGCACGCTCTCCAGATCGGACAAAATCGCGCCCATCCTTCCGATCATATCATCCACAATACGCACACCACCCTTGCGCTGCGCTTCCACTGCAGCAGTCCGAACGTCAATTGCATGTATGGGCGAAAACATCTCGCCCGTGCTTTCACGCTATTTCCCGGAAAGCTTTTGATAAAGTGCCTTTGCCTGCGGCGAATGAATCAGCTGATCCATTTTCTTCGGATCTTGCAGCACCTTTTTCAGCATCTCCGACTCCTTCGCACCCATACTTCCAAGCACCTTATCATAGTTTGCCCGATTCCAGCTCCGTCTTCAGCTGCTGTGGTGGAATCCCCAGCTTTTTGCCTGCCGCATCGAGCAGCTGATCTACCTGTTTCGGATCTAATTTCCGCCGATCCATCCGGATCACTCCCTCCAAACACCATGCGCCTGTGCGTGCCCTCGAAAAGAATTCTCGAAAAAGATATTGTCATACCTGCAAAATTGTGCTATAATAAATAGAGAATCCTGATTTCGCAGCTGTCTGTACCACAGACAGCTTCACACAAATTTGTTATGGCAACACCGCACAAAGGAGACACACATGCGTATTATTGTCACTTCTGACACGCATCAAAATTATCGGAATCTCGAAACTATCGTGCGCCGCAATCTGGACGCCGACCTTTTCGTACATCTGGGCGATGGCGAACGCGAATGCACACTGCTGCGAAACGCCATTCCGGAAATTGACGATCGGTTCTACTATGTCAAGGGTAACTGCGACTATGACAATCATCCGATTACCGCGTGCATCGATCTGATTCCCGGTCATCGCTTATTTGCGACACATGGTCACCGCTATGCAGTCCACTCCACACTGACACGGCTGACACAGGCGGCGCGGGAGGAAGGCTGCGACATCGCACTCTACGGGCACACGCATCAATCGCGCAGCACCTATGAGGACGGGATTTATGTGCTAAATCCCGGCAGTGCCTGCTGTCCTAGAGATGGAAACCCGCCATCCTTTGGCGTTGTCGATGTCTCCTCCGCCGGCGTCATTACCAATGTTGTCTTTCTGGATCGCGCCTGCATGTAAGAGCCGCCTGCGGTGCGCAGGATCACTTTCGCTGCTGCAGCTTCCGTTTTTAGTATATGCAAGGGCGCGGAAATATTTCCTGCACCGCAAAAATACTCTTCTATAAGAAGGAGCAATGTCACATGAAACACAGCTTGCTGCACCGCCCGGTTTGGCGTGAAGAGCGGTGCCGTTATCTTCTGGCTTTTTTGCTGGGATTCGGAATTCTTCTGATAACGCTGATTCCGATCATGATTGCAGACGGCGGTTATTTCATCTATTACGGCGACTATAATTCGCAGCAAATTCCGTTCTATTCCCTTGCAAATGACGCCGTGCGCAGCGGCAGTTTCGGCTGGAACTGGTATACTGATTTAGGGTCGAACTTTATCGGCTCTTACTCCTTTTATTTGCTCGGAAGTCCCTTCTTCTGGCTTTCCACCCTTCTTCCGCGCAGTCTCGTAACGCTGTCGATGCCCATCCTTTTGTGCCTGAAGCACGGGGTCGCATCGCTCACGGCTTATGCCTATATTCGACGCTTTGCGCGCAATCCAAACGCCGCGATGATCGGCGGCATTCTCTATGCCTATTCCGGCTTTCAGCTGTTTAATCTTTTCTTCAACCACTTTCAAGATGTCACTGCGTTCTTTCCGCTGATGCTGATCGCGATGGAAGAGTGCGTCAATCACAACCGGCGCGGCGTATTTGCGCTTTCTGTCGCGCTCATGGCATCGATCAACTATTTCTTCTTCACCGGACAGGTGGTTTTTCTGGTGCTGTATTTCGCCCTGCGCTGCCCATCGAAGGACTTTCACGCTTCTTTGAAAAAATTCTGGTGTCTGCTGCTCGAAGCCGTGATTGGCGTTATGATGGCGTATGCGATTCTTCTCCCCTCGGCGATCGCGGTTCTTTCCAATACGCGCGTATCGGAACATCTCTACGGAATGGATCTGATCGCATACAGCGACCGCACACGGCTCTGGCGGATTTTGTATAGCTTGTTCCTGATTCCGGACGTTCCGGCAAGACCGAATCTGTTTTCCTCGGATTATGGAAAATGGGCGTCAATCGGCGGCTATCTCCCTATGTTTTCTATGGCGGGCGTGATTGCATTTCTCAAGCAGCGCAGCGGTCACTGGGCAAAGCGGCTGACGATTGTCTGCGCAATCTGTGCATGTATCCCGATTTTGAACAGTGCATTTTATGCACTAAACAGCGCTTATTATGCAAGATGGTATTATATGCCCATTTTGATCCTTGCTATGATGACTGCTTATGCGCTGGACAACCGTCAGATCCAGTGGAAATTTGGCTTCGGATTTTGCTTTGTACTGATGGCGGCGTTTGGCGTCATTTCAATCTTACCCGTCAAGGAAAACGAGGAAGTCACGTGGTTTTCTTTCGCCGAATATCCGGCACATTTCTACCTCGTGCTCGGTGTCTGCGTGGTATCGCTTCTGATTGCGGTATATCTGATTCTGCGGCGCAATCGTCAGAAATCGTTCCTGCGTCTCGCATTGACCTGTACCACCGCCGTCAGCATCGCTTGTACTATGGTCGTTGTGTACTTTGGTGCATTCGATTCGTCACGCGCGAAAACCTTTATCGATGAGGCAATCGACACCGAAGGCGAAATCTCGATTTCTGTGTCAGAGGATCAGTTCTTCCGGGTGGATATCGCGGAGAACTATGACAATTACCCCATGCTGTGGCAGCTGCCGTGCATGCGGACGTTTCACAGCATTGTGCCGCCATCGATCATGGAATTTTACAGTGAGCTTGGCATTACGCGCGATGTCGCGTCACGTGCAGATCTCAGCTACTATGCGCTGCGCAGTCTGTTTTCTGTGCAGTATTACTTTGACAAGGCGGATACAGACGACACCGAAGGCACGCCGGAAATTAGTCTGCCTGGCTTTGTCTATGAGACAACCGAAAACGGCTTTCACCGCTTCCGCAATACCGCGTATGTCCCAATGGGCTTTACGTTTGACACATATATCTCCGAAACCGCATGGGAAAGCGTTGCAACGAGTCAGCGCACCAATCTGCTCATGCGCGCGCTCGTGTTAAGCGAGGAACAGGTCGAACGCTACGGCAGTTGGATGCAGCCACTCGAATCCGGTGAGAAATGCATGACGGAGGATGACTATCTGGAGGAATGCGCAGAACGCGCCACAAGTGCCTGCGACAGTTTTTGCTATGATTCGGACGGCTTTACGGCATCGATCACACTCGACAGCCCGAATCTGGTCTTTTTCAGCGTGCCTTACGACACGGGATGGAGCACCACGGTCAATGGCGAACCGGTTACCATTGAACAGGTCGACACCGGCTTTATGGCAGTTCCGGTCGACAGCGGCGAGAGTACGATTGTCTTTACCTATGAAACGCCCGGACTTCACGCCGGACTTTGGATTTCGTGCGGTGGTGTAATCCTGCTGATCGGCTATTTGCTGATCTGCCGCAAACTCGGAATCCGCACAAATAAGCACGCGGTTTACTGTGTCGATTATCCGGTATCCGCAGAGGAAACGCCAGTTCAAGCAACAGACGATCGCGGCACTTCAGCCGAAAGCGAACGCTTTGACCAACATCAATAGGAGGTATTTTTGATGCATTTACAAGAAACAATGACATCCAGTGAAAAGGTCTATCAAGCCAAAATCTTTTACGTGACCAAAGACACCGCAGAGCTAGAGGACGGCAAAATCGTCCAGCGCGATGTTCTGCACCACTCCGGTGGCGTGTGTGTTGTGCCGCTTACGGATCACGGAACCGTTCTTATGGTAAGGCAGTTCCGCTATCCCATGCAGGAGATTACGCTGGAGATTCCAGCAGGGAAAATCGAACCGGGCGAAGATCCGGCGACATGCGGCAAACGGGAACTGTGCGAAGAGGTCGGCCGCACCTGCGGCAAATATACCAGCTTAGGGACGATCTACCCGACTCCGGCATATGATACAGAAGTCATTCACATGTACCTGGCACAGGCGCTTTCTGCACCGCTGACACAGGATCTGGACGAGGATGAATTTCTGGACATCACGGAGCTTTCGCTGGAGGAAGCCGTACAAACGGTAATGCGTGGCGAAATTCACGATGCTAAAACCCAAACGGCACTACTGAAAACTTATTTGCTGATGCAGGACAAACAGGCGTAAGCGCAGCACCACAAAAAAGAGCCTCCTTTTCACAAAGCGACTCTCCTGTGTTCTTCCATAAGAAATATCGTTTCAGACGCCCGCCATTTCCTCTGCAACGTCCGGAACGGTCGACTGTGCCTCAGCCTCGGCAACAATCAAATATTGCTGGTATGTCTCTAAAATGCGCACTTCCACCAGCTTTCTCGCTTCCGCAGAAATCGGATGTACAATATCATGGAACACACCATTCTCATCCTTACAGCTGGGCATTGCAACGAATAAACGCTCGTTCCCCTGCACAACCTTAATGTCATGTACGACGAGCATGTTGTAGATTGTCACGGAAACGACTGCGCGCAGACGTCCTTCTGTGATAATTCTTCTGATTTTGATATCTGTGATTTCCATAAGATGACCTCCTCCAATTGTGGCGAACACTCGAATTTCTACGGGATCTGCCTGCCGTTCGCCAAAATGCGGCTTACGATTCACGGTGAAAATTGCGATAAACTTTATTTTATTAAGTTTGAGCCTCCATTTACCGTGCTATATACTAGTATACACTATATTTTTGAAAATTGCAAGAAAGAAAAAGGTGATTTTTTTGAACATTGACATTTTAAACGAAAAAAAGCACATTCATATGATCGGCATCGGTGGCAGCGGTATGTATCCGCTCACGCAAATCCTGCACGCAAAGGGATACTATCTCACCGGTTCTGACAACAACGAAACGGAAACGCTGCAAGCGGTTCGGGATCTGGGGATTCCGGTCTTTCTCGGTCAGCGTGCAGAGAATATTGAGGGCGCGGATCTGGTTGTGCATACCGCGGCAATTATGGCGGATAATCCAGAGCTGATTGCCGCAAAGATGAGCGGTGTTCCGGTGTTAGAGCGCAGCGAGCTTCTGGGCATTGTCACAAGCTGGTACGACAACGCCATCTGTGTGGCGGGCACGCACGGCAAAACTACAACCACATCCATGATCACACAAATTCTCTTCACCGCCGGCATTGATTTATCCGCGTTCATCGGCGGAAAATTGCCGTGCATTCATGGAAGCGGCAGAAGCGGTTCGAGCGATATCATGACTTGTGAGGCCTGTGAATTCGTTGACACATTCCTAAAGCTTTTCCCGGACATTGCTGTACTTTTGAACATCGATGCGGATCATCTGGATTATTTCGGCACGGTGGATAATATCATCCGATCGTTCCACCAATTCGCGCTGCGCACCCGAAAAGCGATTATTTATAATGCCAGCGACGCCAACACCTGCAAGGCGGTACAGGATCTCACAGACAAGGAATGCATCACGTTCGGCAATACGCCGTCCTGCGACTATTATCCGGCTGATCTCCGGTATGTTTCCGGTCTGGAAACGCGTTTTCAGCTGATGCACAATCAGCAGCCGCTCGGCAAAATCGTTCTGCATGTTGCAGGCGCGCACAACGTCCTAAACGCAACCGCGGCCACAGCCGCGGCCATGTATGTCGGCGTATCTTTTGCGGATGTGGCAAAGGGTTTAGCGGAATTCCGCGGCGCGGGCAGACGCTTTGAAAAGAAGGGCGAGGTCGGCGGCATTACGCTGGTTGACGACTATGCACACCATCCGACAGAACTGACGGCGACCCTGAATGCCGCAATGGCGATGCCATTCCGCAAGGTGTGGGCGGTGTTCCAGCCGTTTACGTTTTCCAGAACAGCGATGCTTCTGGACGAATTCGCACAGGCGCTCTCGATTCCCGACTGCGTTGTTCTGACTGATATTATGGGATCACGCGAGAAAAACACGTATCGCATTTTCACGCGGCAGCTCGGCGAAAAGATTCCGGGCGCTGTGTGGTTTCCACAGGATGAAACCAATCCGGAAACCACTGATCAGCGAAAGTATGAGAATTTTCAACAGGTCGTCACGTATATCTGCGACCACACAAAGCCCGGCGATCTGGTCATCACGTTGGGATGCGGTGATGTCAATAAGGTAAATCAACAGATTCTAGAAACACTTCAGCAGCGCGCGGGAGCATAAGCCGGAAGGTGCGTGGCTTTTTATCCACCGATTTCGTAAAAAAGTGCTTTTTCAAAGCGTCGGGAAGCATTACTTCCAAGAAAATTGAAAAAAGGGCTTTTCAACCATCGAAAAATGTTGTATAATAAGGACATCTCTAAAAAACTCGCCGCATATCTGCACGACAGGAGTTTTTTGAGATGCCCATAAGAAAAACGGCAGCGGAAAAGCAGATTTTCCCGAAGCCGGAACAACCGGAAAGGAATCTTCATTTATGTCAAACAAAGTCAAAGTTGTGATCTGCGGCAAGGATTTTACGCTGCAAACCGCAGAATCCTCGAACTATGTGTTCGGACTGACGCGCACATTAGAATCGCGCATCACAGAAATCACCGATGCCAGCAGCAGCGCATCGCCGTTTACCGCCGCGATCATGGTCGGTCTTTCGGCACTGGATGATCTGAGCAAGGCAAACGCAAGACTCGACAGTTTGCGTGATCAGTCGAAGGAATATGTGGACGAGGCAGGAAAAATGCGGCTGGAACGCGATGCGGCGCTCAAAGAAGCCGAAACGCTGCGTGCGAAACTTGCTGTCCTGGAACAGGAGCAAGGCGAAAAGCATACGAAATGAATACGCCGGAAATTTTAGCGCCTGCGGGCGCACCGGAATCCCTGACCGCGGCGCTTCAATGCGGTGCAGATGCCGTGTATGCTGGCGGAAAGCAATTCTCTGCACGGCACAGCATTGAGAATTTTGATCAGGCGCAGCTGGAACAGGCGGTACAGCTCTGCCATTTGTATGGCGCAAAATTTTATCTGACGCTGAATACGATGGTGTTTAACGCGGAATTTGACGCGCTCGAAGAAACCATCCGGCATGCGGTACATTGCGGCGTGGACGCGTTTTTGGTGCAGGATCTCGGTGTGCTGGATTTGATTCGCACGATTGCGCCGCATACGCCGATTCACGCTTCCACGCAAATGATGATCCACACGCCTGAAGGCACACGCTGGGCAAAATCGCACGGGATCTCCCGTGTGGTGGTTTCGCGAGAGCTTTCCCGGCAGGAAATCCGTGCCATTTGTCAGTGTGGCGTAGAGGTCGAACAGTTTGTACACGGCGCGCTTTGTATGAGAGTCTCCGGACAGTGCGGTCTTTCCGCTGTGATTGGTTCACGCAGTGCAAACCGTGGTCGATGTGCACAGGCATGTCGCCTGCCATTTTCTGCATCTGGCAACGCATCCTATTGCGCGCTTTCCCTGAAAGATCTCTGTCTTGTACCCTATGTCCAGCAAATTGCCGCTGACGGCGTTGCCTCCCTGAAAATCGAGGGAAGATGTAAGCGGACAGAATACGTTGCCGCCGCTGTTACGGCATTGGTGCAGGCGCGAAACGGACAAGAGCCAGATCTCGAAACGCTCCGTGCGGTTTTTTCCCGCAGTGGCTTCACCGATGGCTATTATACCGGAAAGCGGCAGCATATGTTCGGCGTGCATCAAAAAGAGGACGTGCTCCACGCAAAGGACGTGCTGTCGGGGCTGGCGCATTCGTATCAAAAGCCGCACGGCATCATTCCGCTGACAATGCACGTCACTGTGCAGTCCAATCAGCCTGCGCGCTTGTCCGTCACAGATCCGGATGGCAGCGCCGTCACGATTACAGGCGAAATGCCGCAGCCGGCAAAAACGCGTCCAACCGATCCGCAGCAGCTCGAGCGACAGCTCGGAAAGCTTGGTGGGACGATCTACACGTTAGACCAGTTGACCACAGATTGTGATGGCGTGAGTATGCTTCCGGCATCCGCGCTCAACGCAATGCGCCGGGACTGTGTCACGCAAATCGATCGTCTGCGTATAAAGCGAAACACGCCGAAATACACCTTGATGGCTGCACCGCCGCTTTTGGAGAAGGCAGTTTCAAAGCCCGATCCGCCAACTTTTCGTTTGCGGCTATCCGCGTGGAATCATAACGCGGAAGCGCTGCTTTCTGATCCGGCTGCGGAAGCACTTTTGCTGCCCGTTTCGGCGGCGGCATCTGTGCCCGAATCGGTGCGCGACAGCATTTATCTAACACTACCGCGCTTTTGTGCGGACGAAGCACTTTTACAGCGTGCACTGCAAGAAGCGCGGACGTTCGGCTTTTTGCACCTGGTCTGCGAAAATGTGGCTCATTGCAAGCTTGGCGCTGACAACCACTTCACGCTGCATGGCGGCATGGGACTTAACGCCGAAAACAGCCGTTGTCTGCACGCGCTTCGAGACGAGGGTTTGCGCGACACGCTGCTTTCGCCGGAATTGACGCTGGCGCAGACAAAGCACTGTACCGGTCTGCCCATCGGACTTCTAGTTTATGGCAATCAGCCGGTTATGACGATGCGCAACTGCCCGATTCGGGAGGAGATTGACTGCTCGAGCTGCCGTCATATTCTCCGAAATCGCACCGGCCGTGCATTTCCGGTGTACTGCGACCCGATGGCTGGCGTTACAACGATGTATAACGCCGTCCCCACCTGGATAGCGGACAAGCTCGATCAGCTCGATCACGCTGCGTTCTGGCTGCTGGATCTGACGATCTGCACCGATCCGATCAATGTGTTCCGCGCGTTCCAACAGCGCGCCAAATCACAAGCAACATTTACGCGCGGTTTATTTTTCCGCGGCGTGGAAAAATTGCAAAAAATCAGGAGGAACTCTTATGTACATATCCATACAGCGGCTGCGCCAAAACGCAAAGCTGCCCTCGCAGGCGACAAAAAACAGCGCCGGCTATGATCTATACGCATGCCTGGACGAGCCACTGACAATTACGCCGGAAGAGATTTGCAAAATCCCCACTGGAATTGCCGTTTCTCCGTCTCGGTCGGATGTTGCCCTCTGTATCTTCCCACGTTCGGGACTCTCCGCCAAATACGGCATCACGCTGGCAAACGCTGTCGGTCTTGTGGACAGCGACTACCGCGGTGAAATTCAAGTCGCGCTAATCCATCACGGATCTGTGCCATTTGTCGTAGAACCCGGGATGCGCATTGCACAGCTTGTCGTTTTCCCGATTCTTACGCCAGAGCTGCGCGAAGTGACAGCGCTCGATGAAACAGAGCGCGGCGCAGGGGGCTTTGGCTCAAGCGGACTTTCCTAAGGCAACACCGCCGGCACCGCAAAGCCGGCAGATCCCAAATCCATAGAAAGGAGTATGTTTCTCACTCCGAGACACACGCACATTACTGATATGAAAAAAATACTTGTTTATATCGCTTCCATTATGGCTGCTGTCGTGCTCGGCGGCGTAATCGGCAATCTCTGTGCAGATGTTTCCTCATTGCAATGGCTGGATTACACACTGCCGCTTCACATCAAAACACATGACTGGAACTGGTACATCGCCGATGTCACATTCGGCATTGATTCCAAATTCAATATCGCGCAGTTAATTCTCACAATCATCGCCCTCTTTACCGCGCCGAAAATTTCATCGCTTATCAAAAAAAAATAAATCGCCTTCGCTTTTGTACAAAGTACTGTAAATATCCACCGCGAATTTCTTTTGTTTTTACAAAAGCATAGAATTTCACCGCCACAGAAAATTCCCGAAAAAATGATTGCCACGTTTCCAAAATCGTGGTATAATAAAAGAGTTCGAAAACGAATCGAAAAACAAATACACACCGCGATTGTATTTTCTCATGATTGCTCCTGCACACAAATCGACATGCGGGAGCATCCTCTATTCGGTATTTCGAAAAACTCCTGCCGTACGGATGTGCGATCGGCTAGACGCCGCATGCCTGTACGACAAGGGCTTTTCGAGATGCCACAGAATAACAACTATGCCCAGAAGGAGCACACGACATGTTTACAAAAGATATTGGCATTGATCTCGGGACAGCAAACACCCTTGTCTATCTGCGCGGCAGAGGGATTATTATACGAGAGCCATCGGTTGTTGCGGTGAACACCCATACCGACCGAGCAAAGTGTGTTGGAAAGGAAGCAAAGGAAGTCATTGGGCGTACACCCGGCTCGATTGTCGCGGTGCGCCCTTTGAAGGACGGTGTCATCGCCGACTTTGATACCACAACTATTTTATTACAGGAATTCATCCGCAAAGCCATGCGCGGCAAGATGTTCGCAAAGGCGCGCATCATTATCTGCATTCCCTCCGGCGTCACCGCAGTAGAGTACCGTGCGGTACGGGATGCGGCGGATCACGCCGGTGCAAAGCCGGTGCTGATTGTCGAAGAGCCTATGGCGGCGGCGATTGGCGCTGGACTTCCCACAACAGAACCGACCGGCTGTATGGTCGTGGATATCGGTGGCGGCACAAGCGAGGTCGCAGTTATTTCGCTCGGCGGCATTGTCTGCTCCAAAAGTATTCGATGCGCCGGTGATGAATTCGATGCAGCCATCATTAACTATATCAAAAAGCGATATAATCTGCTCATCGGTGAGCGAACTGCCGAAATCATCAAAATCCAGATTGGATCGGCATATCCGGTTGGCCGGGACGAGGTGATACAAATCAAGGGGCGCAATTTGATGAGCGGTCTCCCGGAAAATATGAACATCTCATCCAAGGAAATTCGCAAAGCGCTGGCAGAGCCACTTTCATGGATTGTGGATGCGGTTCGCTATACGCTCGAGCAAACACCGCCGGAGCTTGCGGCGGACATCATTGATCACGGCATTACATTGACCGGCGGCGGTGCGCTTTTGCGCGGACTCGATCAGCTGATTCACAAGGAAACGGGTATGCCCGTCTATATCGCAGAATATCCGCTGGACTGTGTCGCGGAGGGTACCGGGAAAATTCTGGAAAACCTCGAAAAATACCGCGATGCGCTTTCGGATGAAGAGAAATTCATCTGATTGCCGCGTACTTACGACAGGAGGGAAGGCTCATGGGCGGTTTTTTTCGCAACAAAAAATTTCGTATTATTCTCTGCATCATTGCCCTGCTGATCGGCATTATGCTCTATTCTGTCACGCAGGACGGCTATACACTTCCGACAACGGGATTTGTCGGCAGGATTCTCAATCCGGTGCGCTCCGTCTCGAACCGCATTTCCGACAGCGTAGAGGATGCGCTGGAGATGTTCACGGACGCGAAGGATGCACAGGAGGAAAACGAAGCGCTACGCCAACAGGTGGCGGAATTGGAAAAACAGCTGGTTGACTATCAGTCGACACAGAACGAATTGGAAGAACTGAAAAAAATCATGGGCGTAAAAGAAGAACACAGCAGCGATGAATTGTCAAGTCCATGCACCATTATTGGCTATGTAGAAAATGACCCGTTTCATAGCTTTTATATCAACAAGGGCAGCAAGGACGGGCTGTCCGTCTATGACCCAGTTGTCACGGCGGAAGGGCTTGTGGGCATTATTTCCGAAATTTCCGAAACCTATGCCACAGTAGAAACGCTCTGCTCGCCCAATCTCTCGGTCAGCGTTGTTGCTTCCGGCACAAATGAATCAGGTATCGTGGAAGGCGATGTTACATTGACAGCGTCCTATCAGTGCCGCATGATTTATCTGGACAAGGATACCACGCTAAAAAAAGGCGACCTTTTGGTGACATCCAACTCCGTGGGGATTTTCCCACAGGGCTATCTGATTGGATCGGTGGAGTCGATTGAGCTGATGGAAAGTGGCTTAAGCTACAGCGCCGTGATCGAGCCGGCAGTGGATTTTGAAAATCTGACCAGCGTGATTGTCGTAACCAATTTTGCCGGAAAGGAGCAGTAGAATGCGGCAGAGTAAACAATTGTTTCTTCCGCCAAAGAAAAAAAGACGAACGAGACTGCGAAACGTCATTCGATGGATTCTTTATGTCCTGTTGATTCTTCTGGCGTTTTTGCTGGCGAATACCGGCGACTATCTCAAGCCCCTTCTCCTGATTCCGATCGCATTCTGTATTTCCTCCGTCTCCGGAACGATCATTTCTGCCACAGTCGGGATCGTCTGCGGTCTATTGATGGACATTTCTACAGGAACGCTGCTCGGCTATCACACCATCGTCTTATTCGTATTTTGCATGCTCATTTCCGTTCTGTACGATCGGCTGATGCAGCAGCGATTTTTGAATCTAGTTTTGTTTACGGCAATCGCTTCGTTTTTCATCACCGGATGCGATTACATTTTCCGCTACGCGATCTGGAGCTATGACAACGTCTCCTACTTATATTTGCACCACTCGCTGCCCTGCATGGTTTACACGATCATCAGCAGTATGGTGTGCTACCCGATCTTTTCTCTGATTCATAAAGGTCTGTTGCCGCCGCGCAAACGCACGGTCGAAAAGACGGTGAAACCTATCGAGGAATAAGCCGTACCCCACTGCCCTGATCCCAAAAAGGAGTTTTCTATGAAACGAACTGCTTCTAGCTATGTGAAATTGACGCTCGCCAGCACGCTGGTTCTGACTTCCTGCTGTCTTTGCGCCTGGCGGCTTATAAAAATCCAGGTGGTGGAAAACGAAACCTACGCCAAAAGCAGCGTTTCTACACAGACCTATCAGCAGATGATCAGTGCAACGCGCGGCGAAATCGTGGATTCTGAAGGTAACGCAATTATTGAAAACAAAGTTGGCTATAATATCGTTATCGAGCCGGATGTTTTCCCGGAGGACAATGCCGAGGGGAATCAGGTGCTGCTCAATATGCTGGAAATCATGGAAGAGGAGGGCACGGAATGGAACTCTTCGCTGCCGATTTCGGAAACCACGCCCTATACCTTTACAGAGGATGACGATGCGGTCGAAAGTCTCAAGGAAAACCTGAACCTGAATGTCTATGCAACCGTGGAAAACTGCATGGACAAGCTGATCGAGGACTATGACATCGACACATCCTATTCGCAGCAAGAGCAGTACGAACTCGCCGCGATTCGCTATGAAATGCAGTTGTGCGGCTTTTCTCTAAGCAACCGTTTTACCTTAGCGGAGGATGTGCCGCTTGCAACGGTTATGGCGCTCAAGGAAAAGGGTGTCACCATGCCAGGCATGGATATTGTAGAAGAGCCAATTCGATCGATTGCACAGGGCGATATTATTCCGCACGAAATCGGAACTGTCGGATCGATTTATGCGGAGGAATACGAGGAACTTCAGGCGGAAGGCTATGATTTAGACGATATTATCGGGAAAAGCGGCATTGAACGTGCATTCGACCTGACGCTTCGCGGCAGCGATGGTGTCAAGGAAATTACGGTGGAAAACGGCGAGATTGTCTCCTCTGAGATCACAACACCGGTCGAAGCCGGAAACACTGTACAGCTTACCGTCAGCAGCGACTATCAGCGCGAATTGCAAACGATTCTGGAAAATTTCATCGCAAACTTTGATAATCTCCGCGATGACAAAACCACAGAGCTCGGCGAAGTCTCCTGCGGTGCGATCGTTGTTCTAGATGCAACGGACGGCGGCGTTTTGGGGATGGCGACAGCGCCAACCTATGACCTGAACGATTATAAAACCAACTATGAGGATTTGCTCAGCAAGGAAAATACGCCGCTGTTCAACCGCGCAACAGATGGCCTCTACCGACCGGGTTCGACCTTTAAAACGATCACCGCAATCGCTGGTCTTAACGAAAGCATCATCACGCGCAGCAGCACCTATTACTGTGGACACACCTACCGCTTTAAGGATCACGATTACAACTGTACGGGTTATCACGGCGACATCTCTCTTACGCGCGCACTTCAAGTTTCCTGCAATATCTTTTTCTATCAGCTTGCAGAGGAGCTTACGATTGAACGGATCTCTGAATACGCAACGCTCTTTGGACTCGGTCAATCGACTGGGCTGGAAACTTGCGATGCAGCAGGACATCTTTCGAATCAGGAAACCTTTGAAGAGCTTGGCGTTGACTGGACGGTGGGACAAGTGCTGCAGAGTGCGATCGGTCAAGGCGAATGGGCAGTCACGCCGCTGCAAATGGCAAATGTTGCATGCACCATTGCCAACAACGGCACGCGATATGAAACGCATCTCGTAGACAGCATCTGGGATTATAACCACACCGAATGCTTAGAGGAAATCGAACCGGTGATTGCAGAGCAAATCACTCCAATTGACGATGACGTGTTCCAGGCCGTAGAGGACGGTATGATTGCCGCTTCTACAAATAGCTTCCCAGACGCATACTCGCTCAGCGATCTCGGCTTTGACGTGGCAATTAAAACCGGTACGCCGCAGAACAGCAGCCGTGTACAGGATTCGTTCTTCATCGGCTATGCGCCGGCTGACGACCCGGAAATTGCATTTGCTGGCGTGATCGAAGGCGGCGAATATTCAAAATATATGATCCATTCGATCATTCAGGCGTATTATCAGTGCGTCAAGGGCGAAGATGTTACGGCCGACAACTACGGAAGCAAGTCCACAGTTACGGGAATGACTGTGGTGACAGACGAAAGTAGCAACCTGGTTACCGCTTCCTCCGAAACGACAACAACTGCCGTGACGAGCACGTCAGTCGCCGAATAGCCCCTTTCAAATCCGTCAAATTGTACAAAAATGATCATTGAAAGTACCATATATTTCACAATCTTAGCGCCAAAACGCATAAAAACTTTGACAAATCTCAAATTTGTGCTATAATAAAAGTGAGACAATTTTTCGAAGAATCGGAGAGGTTTTCTCCTTAGACATACATTTTTATTCTATGATAATGATACTGCAACGTAGAAAGGATTGATAATTCACATGACAATTGCTTTAATTGCACACAACGCAAAAAAGGAACTGATGATTCAATTTTGTATTGCATACTGCGGTATTTTATCTCGGCATACACTCTGTGCTACTGGCACGACAGGGAAACAGATTGTGGAGGCGACCGGGCTGCGAATTCAGTGCTTTATGAGCGGATCACAGGGCGGCGATCAGCAAATTGCTGCGCGGATTTCCTGCAACGAAATTGACGTGCTGCTGTTTTTCCGTGATCCGATTAACCGGAAATCTTCCGAGCCGAATGAAATGAATTTGCTGCGTCTTTGTGACGTGCACAATGTTCCGGTTGCAACAAATATTGCCACTGCCGAGGCACTGATTATGGCGCTCAAACGCGGTGATTTAAATTGGCGCGAAATAGGAAATCCAATAATTTGACCGATGTAAAAGCACTTTCTTCTGGCGAAATTTCTATAAGAAAAAAACGGCTTGTGCTACCAAGCTAAAACGCTATGCCGTCCCCTTTTTCGGAAGGGGTTATTTTTTGCAGCCGTTTGATGCATTTGTAATGCATTGAATTGATTAAAAACAGGAGGTTTTGGATCTATGGCGATTAAGATCACGCGCCCACAGGGAACAGAGGACGTTACGCCCAAGCAAATCTATAAATGGCACACCATTGAACACATGATGCGGGAAACCGCAGAAAATTTCGGATTTCATGAAATCCGCATTCCAACATTCGAACAAACCGATTTATTCTTGCGCTCTGTCGGCGAAACAACCGATGTCGTGCAAAAGGAAATGTACACGGTAAAGGCAAAGGAGAGTGAATTTACCCTGCGGCCTGAGGGAACTGCCGGTACGATTCGCGCTATGCTGCAAAACGGTCTTTTGAACGATGCGCTGCCGCAAAAGGTATTCTATCTGCTCTCCTGCTTCCGTCACGAACGTCCGCAGGCTGGGCGGCTTCGCGAGTTCCACCAGTTCGGCGTTGAAATGGCGGGCAGTGCCGGACATGCGGCGGATGCGGAAATTATCGCGCTGGCAAGGGCACTTCTCGACCGTGCTGGACTGAAGAACATTGTTCTGCACATCAATTCCATCGGCTGTCCGACCTGCAGATCTGACTATCACAAGGCGCTGCGTGCTTATTTCGAGCCGCACAAAGACGCGCTCTGCGAAACCTGTCAGACCCGACTGCAAAAAAATCCCATGCGGATTCTGGACTGCAAAAGTCTGATTTGTGCAGAGATTGCAAAAAATGCGCCGCTGATTCCGGATTATCTCTGCTCGGATTGCCGCACGCATTTCGAGACGCTGCAAAACGACTTAAAGGCAATGCAGATTGACTTTCAGCTCGATCCAAAAATTGTACGCGGGCTGGATTATTACACGAAAACGGTATTCGAATTTATCACAACAGACATCGGCGCACAAGGCACAATCTGTGCTGGCGGGCGATATGATGGTCTGATTGAGCAATTGGGCGGAAAGCCAACGCCGGCAATGGGCTTTGCGCTTGGGCTCGAACGGCTGATTCTCACGATGGAAAATCAAGGCTGTCCTTTTGAGGAAACAAAGACCTGCGGTTTGTACATTGCACCGATGGACGACACCGCCGTTCCGACCGCCATGCAGCTCGGAAACACGCTGCGGCTTTCGGGCTATCAGGTGGAATATGATCTCATGCAGCGCTGTCTGAAGGCGCAGATGAAGTACGCCAACAAGATTGGTGCGTACTTTGTCATGGTGCTTGGAGACAACGAGCTGCAATCGAAAAAAGCAAACCTGAAGAATATGGAGACAGGTGAGCAAACAGAACTTTCTCTGGACGAAACGTTTGAAGAACGCTTTAACGATTTGATGGTTCAATATATGTTTCACGATTTCTAAAAAAACACAGAAAAGGAGTGTCAAGCAAGATGGACCTGATGCAAGAATTACGCCGCACCTGTTACTGCGGCGAGGTAACAACGCCTGGGAGTACGGTGGTAGTCGGCGGATTTGTCCAAAAGGTACGCAATTTGGGCAACCTGATCTTTATCGATTTGCGCGACCGCACGGGAATCATTCAGCTCGCGTTCAACTATCAGACGAACAAGACGGTCTTTGAAAAGGCTGCGTCCTGCCACAGCGAATATGTCGTTATGGCAAAGGGAATGGTTGCAAATCGTTCGAGCGTCAACCCGGATCTGAAAACCGGTGCAGTCGAAATCCTCGTAGAAGATCTTCGCGTTTTATCCAAAGCGCAAACGCCGCCCTTCGCTATCACCGATGAAACAAAGGTCAATGAAGAGCTTCGCCTGAAATATCGCTACTTAGACCTGCGACGCGCACCGCTCCAGCAGAATCTTATCATGCGGCATAAAATCGCAGCAGCGGCACGCGAATATTTCTATGCCAACGGCTTTATCGAAATCGAAACGCCAATGATGATGAAGTCCACACCCGAAGGTGCTCGCGATTATCTCATTTCCTCCCGGATTCACAACGGGAAGTTTTATGCCCTGCCGCAGTCGCCGCAGATTTATAAGCAGCTTCTGATGGTTTCCGGAATGGATCGGTACATTCAGATTGCGCGCTGCTTTCGAGACGAAGACCTGCGCGCAGATCGGCAGCCGGAGTTCACACAGATCGACTTAGAGATGTCCTTTGTGGATGTAGAGGACATTTTGCAAATGACAGAGGGCTTTCTCCAGCATTTGTTCCAAAAGGTGCTTGGAAAGACGCTGCCGCTGCCAATCCCGCGGATGACATATCGGGATGCTATGGAGCGCTATGGCTCAGACAAGCCGGACATGCGCTTCGGCATGGAACTGCAGGATCTCTCTGCGCTGGTGGCTGATGTGGACTTTATGGTGTTCCACTCTGCGCTCGAGCAAGGCGGTAGTGTTCGTGCGATTGTTGCAAAGAACGCCGCTTCGGTTTTGACGCGCAAGGAAATTGACAAGCTGACAGAAAAAGTGAAAGGCATCGGTGCAAAGGGTCTGGCATTTATTCGCTGGAACGATGCAAAACCAACCTGTTCGTTCGCAAAATTCCTGCCGAACGGGAAGCTGGATGAAATCCTGTCCCATCTAGGCTGTACACAGGGCGATGTCGTGCTGATTGTCGCGGATAAAAACAAGGTCACGCTGCCGGTGCTGGGTGCGCTGCGGCTGGAGGTTGCGAAAAAGCTGGATTTGATTCCGGAAGGAACATTCCACTTCCTGTGGATCACACAGTTTCCGTTTTTCGAATGGGACGAGGACAGCCAGACTTGGGTGGCAATGCATCACCCGTTCACTATGCCAATGGACGAATGCCTACCCTACTTGGACAGCGATCCGGGGAAGGTAACTGCAAAGGCATTTGACTTAGTCTTAAACGGCACAGAGCTTTCCTCCGGTTCGATTCGTATTACGGATTATGAGTTACAAAAAAAAATGTTCTGTGCGCTGGGTCTGACACCGGAGGAAATCGAAGCGAAATTTGGTTTCCTGGTGGAGGCGTACCATTATGGCGCACCGCCCCACGGCGGACTCGGAATCGGTCTGGATCGCTTGACCATGGTTCTGTTACAGGCGGAAAGCCTGCGCGATGTCGTGGCGTTCCCGAAGGTACAAAACGCCAGCGAACTGATGAGCGAATGCCCGTCAACCGTTGATGACGAAAGTCTGGATGTGTTAGGCATTCAAGTTACAAAGCACGAACAGGAAAATTCATAAATCGTATCATTTGTCAGCACAAATCCCCTGCCATAAAGACAGGGGATTTTTTCTTTTTCGTCAGCCACGCACATTTTCGCGCGATCTGCTTTACTTCTGATATTTGTACCTTGTTAAAACACGCCCTTTATAAAAATCTCAATTCCGATCGCAATTAAGATCACACCACCCAAAATTTGTGCGCGATTCGACAGCTTTGTTCCGAATTTTTTTCCGATCCATAGTCCTGCGATACAAATCACAAATGTAACAGCCGCGATAATCAGTGCCGCAGCAATCGCCATTTTCCATCCGTAGTCGGCGATCGTAAACCCGACAGAAAGCGCGTCAATCGAAATAGCAACGCCCTGTGCCATCAGTGCACCGATGCTAAGACGTCCCGCGGCTTCCTCGGTGTTTTGGCTTCAGAATACATCGATCAGCATCTTTCCGCCAAGAAATAGCAGCAAAACGAGCACAATCCACGGGATACACCGTTCAAATACCGCAAAATACTGCGCAATCGTATGGACACAGATCCAACCGATCATCGGCATGAGCGCCTGAAAAAATGCATAAACGCCGGCAATTCCACACATCCTACGCCGATGCATCTGTGGTTCATTCAGTCCGTTCGCCATCGATACCGAAAATGCATCCATTGCAAGTCAAACACCCAGCAAAATGCTATTGATCAAAAAAGAAAATGCACATCCATCGTTCGAATT
This sequence comes from Ruminococcus sp., assembly GCA_021203985.1. GTDB lineage: Bacteria > Bacillota > Clostridia > Oscillospirales > Ruminococcaceae > Ruminococcus_C. Next base: position 24,823 of record JAJQAB010000119.1, read on the forward strand.
CCTCCTGTTTTTCCATAGCAAAAGACCCAAGCATAGCCACAACTCTGCTTTACAGCAGTTATAGGCTATACATGAGTCTCGCAACTTGAGGCAATACTGCACAAAGACCACCTACGGCTTTGCACGTCATCTGCTTACATCTTTTCCTTTATCTTGCAAAGTTCCTCCTTGCATTACATAGAGTATTGCTTCGTCGTCACTTCACAATCTAAAGAAAAATCTGTGGCGCATCTGGCACACAATCTTCGCGCGGTGTCGCCTCTGAAACAAGCCAGACCGAAAAACGATCAGAATGTTGACTTGCTACACACTGTGTGTGCTCGCTACTCCCCCACGGGAATTTTACTATTCTGTTTTCTTCGCAGCACCGGCTCTTCCGTTTCCCGTACCGCCATTTTTATTATAGCACCTGCCCTTTCGGTTAGTCAAGCGTAACATGCGGCAAATCGGCACAATTTTCCTTATTTTTCACGCGAATCCTTCATTTCACGCAACATCGCGTCCAATGCTACAAAATCCGCCGCACAGGGCGCATACGCGCCGTAACGCACCGCATCATAGTGATCCGTCACATCGAACCAGTACGGCTCTGCGCGCCCCGTTTTCTGCAAGTGCGCCAAAATCTGTCCTGTGCTATCGGAATCGTGCGCTAGATCCTCCGGCAGACGTGCCAACGCCAACGCATAGCCCAAGCGATAACGCGCCGCTTGCTGCGGCATACGCAGGTAACGGCGATACGACCGATTCCAGCTTCGCCGCGTCATAGTGCGCTGCGGCAAAATCTTATCCGCCCCGGTTGTCCACAAATCCTCGACCTTGTCATAATACGCAGCGGCTTCTTCCTGCGGCACTGTCTTTCTGCCAAAGCGCATCGCTGCCCAGCGCCGCAAGCCGTGCCAGGCGTCCTGGATCGCATGCCCTATTTCCCGGCGCTTCCAGATCACCAATAGCGCTACGCTAACACCGACAACGATCTCGGTGATCAGCCAGACCCAGTATGCGGCGGTGTTTTGTTCCACGGTCTGAAGCTGTGCAGTCACCGTCTCTGGCGGCGCTGTTTCCTCCGTGGTGTCATTCTTAGACGCAAAGAGCCAATAGAGCAAATACCACGCACCGACAGAAATCCAGCACCCGATCCAGCGCAGCAGCCGCGCTGCCGGCACACCAAGCAGCGGAATTGCGGCACAAATAACACACAGGATCGCCATCATCCGAAAATTGCTCCGGTGGATTTCCTTCGGCACTTTTTGGATCTTCGCTCTGTCACGAAAAAGCAGCTGTTCAAACGCCTGCAAATTATTCGCCAGAAGAGACAGGATCGCATTCCCGATCAGAATGCACAAAATCGGTATTATTGACATTTCCGGATCATACACCCGGCAGATAAGTCCCAGCACCACATCGACCGTGCACACGGCGATTCGCACAAACGGACGTGACAACCGCTCCAACGGCTGGATCGCAAGACGTGTTCCCGCATAAAAGCAGCCACCAAGCAAGATACCGCAGTACACACGAAAGCGCATCGCCGGATATGGTAGCCCGTACGTGCCGACCGCCAGCAACAGGATTGTGCCAAGCCAAAAGCTGCACGCGATCAGGCGCGGGTGTTTGCGATATCGCGAAAAGAGCAGCAGCTGCAGCGCCGTTCCCAGCCATGCAGCGAGGATTAACATTCCCGTGATCCATAGCGCAAGCGATGTGTTCTGATTTTCCCGCACGATAAATAATGCCGGAATCGGGTAAAGCGCCGCGGCGAATCCCGCGATCAGTCCCATTCGCAGCAGAAATTTTTTCATGAATACGCTTCCCTCCCTTTCCACGGGCAAAAAAGCAGCACACAGTGGCTGTTTTTTTGCCGCCGTGTGCTGTTCCATGCACGCTTAGACGCGATGCGTTAGCGCCGGTTTCCTGCCGCCGTACCAATCGGCGCAGTGCGGAACGCATTCAAGTCCTCTACCACTTCTCCGCCGTTGTATTGGAATCGAATCAGCTGGTCGCCCTGAAACGTCAGCTGCCCCTGCTGATGAAACGGTGTCTCCACATAAGTGCGCTTGCTTGTTACGATATGTAAAATCTCGCCCTTTCTGGTCTTAAAAATCAGCTCATAATATTCATTGTACAGCTTCATTGTACCGCTTGGATCCATCGTTCGGCGGCGTTCGTCCACCTTTTGCACCAGCACAGCAATGACCGAGCGCGATGGATTCTTTCCACGATTCGGTTTTCGCATGTTTCTCTCTCCCGTCACATAATATTCTCGATTATATTCCAACGGCATACGTTTTTCATTGGAATTCGGATTTTGCGGCAGTATACGGCTGATCTTATGCCAAAATTGGCTTTGCCGCGATCCGAGCATTACCACAAGCAGCAGCACAATTGTCACTGCCACCATGATAATCAAAAAGTTATCGATCACATCTCCAAATTTATCTGACATAATACCTCCCTTTCTCTTCCGCCGCTTTCATATGCCGTTGGGATTTTGCAGCGTAAAGCGCCAGCTGTCCGCGCACATTTCTTCCAGGTTCGAAACTGCTTCCCAGCCCAAAAGCTCCTTTGCCTTTGTCGGATCTGCATAAGACGTTGCAATATCTCCTGCGCGCCGTTCCACAATTTGCAGCGGAATCTGCTTTCTACATGCTTTTTCATAGGCGTGCACCACTTCAAGCACGCTGCTTCCCTTTCCTGTGCCCAGATTGATCGGTTCAAATCCTGTATGCTGCATCGCATAATCCAGCGCTGCCACATGGCCATTTGCCAAATCCATTACATGAATATAATCGCGCACGCCCGTGCCGTCCGGCGTATCATAGTCGTTTCCAAAAACGCTCAGCTGTTTGAGCTTCCCGACAGCAACCTGTGCCACATAGGGAACGAGATTGTTTGGAATCCCCTTCGGATTCTCGCCGATCAGTCCACTTTCGTGCGCGCCGATTGGGTTAAAATAACGCAGCACCACTGCGCGGAACGAGGAATTCGCCGTGCAGACGTCCCGCAAAATCTGTTCGATCATCACCTTGGTATAGCCATAAGGATTCGTTGCCGAGATCGGCATATCCTCCAGATAGGGAACAGGGTTGTCGCAGCCGTACACCGTTGCGCTGGATGATAATACCATCGTATTGCACTGAAATTCCGCCATAACTTCCAGCAGTTTTATCGTTCCGCCGATATTGTTCTCATAATATTCCAGCGGCTTTTCCACTGATTCACCGACCGCTTTCAGACCGGCAAAATGAATCACTGCGTCAATTTTATTGTTCAGGAAGATTTGACGCATGCCCTCTACATCACGCATATCAGTACGATAAAAGCGTACATGTTTGCCCGTGATCATTTCGATTCTTGCAGCCGCCTCTACCTTTGAGTTGGACAAATTATCCATCAGAACGACCTGGTAACCGGCGTTGATAAACGCAATGCACGCGTGGCTGCCGATAAACCCAGTGCCCCCCGTAATTAAAATCTTTCCCATTTATCTTCATCCTTTCTAATCATCTGTCAAATCAAAACTGTCTGACCGCCCACCGGTCGAATGCGCAGTACGTGGCAGCATCTTCTGCCGAGCGCCGCTTCCATTTTGCTACAGAACTGCGACAGCAGCACCGTTGGCACAAACGCCTGAATCGTACTGCCAAATCCGCCGCCATGCACACGAATCGCGCCGCGTCCGCCAAGGATTGTCGACCCAACTGCAAGTGCAATTGAAACCGGCTGATGCTGTGGCATCGATGACGGATACACGTTCTGGAGCAAGCAGTAGGACGACTGGCCCGAGCTTTGTACCAGCTGCAAAAACGAAGAAAAGTCGTTCCGTTCTAAAGCATCCGATTCACCCTGTGCGCGGCCATCCTCCCGGAAGAAATGCAGTGCGCGCAAAACCGCGCGATCGCCACACGCCGCACGCAGCGCCGGAATCGCACCCATCACCTGTTCCTCGGTGATTTCAAAGAGAACCTCTTTGCCAAAATAAGACACAACCGCGCGCATTTCCCTTGGAATCGCCGCATATTCCTCTGTCAGGCTTGCATGACTTCCGCCGGTGTCGACAATACAAAGCGCATAGCCCGTATTGGAAAAATCGAACGCAATGGGTTTCACCGATGGCTTCGCGGGATTCGCAAAGTCAATCGCCACAACGCCGCCAACAGAGGACGCCATCTGATCCATCAGACCGCAGGGCTTTCGGTAAAAGACGTTTTCGGCATACTGCCCGATCTCTGCCAATTTCACCGCATCAAACGCGTAATCCGCATAAAGCGCATTGCAAATCGTTCCGATCAGTACTTCAAATGCCGCAGAAGAAGAAAGCCCAGATCCTTTCATCACACGCGATGTAGTATAGGCGTCAAATCCAGTGGCAAGCGGATAGCCCAGCTCTCCATATCGTGCGACAACGCCGCGAACCAATTCCCCGGCATGCAGTTCTTGATCCTCGGGAATCGGCAGAAGTTCATCCAGCGAAATCACATCAAACGGATGCCCCTCGGATTGTACGCGAATCGTACGGTCCGTTCGTTTCGCAACAACTGCCAGAATATCCAGATTCACGCTTGCCGCAAGCACATGGCCGCGCTGATGATCGGTGTGATTGACACCCAATTCGGTTCTGCCCGAGGCAGAAAAAATTGCAATTTCCCGATCGCCGCCGAATTTCGCTGCAAATCGATCCAACATCCGGAGCAGCCGTTCCCGATCGGGCGAAAGCCCTGTCTTGTCACCGCTAAGCCGAAACAGCAAATCATCCAATTTTCCGCTGTGCAGCAAACGGCGCACCTCTGCAATTTGCCTCAAAAAATCTCTTCCTTTATCTGCCAAAGCCCTCCCGGGCAGCATTCACGCCGCCCGACGACTTCCCACAACTTCTCGTCTTTCAGTATACCAGATTTTCACACATTTTGCAAGTTCTATTTTTGTTTTTTTACAAGAAGATAAAAAAAGAAGCCTCCGCCTTCTATTCCGAAGAAAAAATAAAGCAATCGCCTGAGAAGATTTTCCCTCTGAAAGCGCCTTTCCCTGGCGTTTTTATAGCAAAGCGAAAAACCCTTGACAAAGCCGTCAGGATCTGCTATAATAAATATAATACCGTACAAAGTACGTCTACGGTTTTTCACATCATCTGCTGGTATATTGCCTTTATTGTAAAGAAAAACCTAAGGCGCATTTGACGCTGGGTCTTGTGCGGTATTGCTTAAAATCAAATCAATATGTAAAAAATGGGGTGCACCACCGCGGGTGCAGCCCATTTTCTGTCTTTTTGCAGAAAGGAAGATGTTTTTATGCGTGTCAATGGTACAGAACAGACACTCGCACAACCGACAACGCTCGCGCAATTCTTAGCGCAGCAAGGCTATCGCGTGGAACGCATTGTCGTTGAGAGAAACGGCGAAATTGTTCCCAAGGCTGCCTATGCATCCGTGCAGCTCTGCGACAGCGATGTCATCGAAATCGTCAGCTTTATGGGCGGCGGCTAATGCCACGGGCAGTATGTTTTCAGCACCACACTAAAACCCCAAGAAAGGAATTTTGATACCATGCAAAGCTTGCAACAAGATCCGCTGATTCTCGGCGGCAAAACATTTCACTCTCGTTTCATCCTCGGCTCGGGCAAGTTCTCGCTTCAGCTGGTCCGTGATGTCATGACATACGGAAAATGCGAAATGGCGACCATTGCCCTGCGCCGTGCCAATGCCGACAGTCCGGAGAATATCCTCGATTTTCTGCCGGAACACCTTACGCTATTACCGAATACTTCCGGTGCGCGCAATGCGGAGGAAGCCATTCGAATTGCACACCTGTCACGAGAGCTTGGCTGCGGTGACTTTATCAAGATCGAAGTCATCCCCGATACGAAATATCTTCTGCCGGACAATGGTGAAACCATTCGCGCCACGGAAATTCTAGCAAACGAAGGCTTCCACGTTTTGCCGTATATGTATCCGGATCTCATTTGTGCGCGTCATCTTGTCGATGCCGGCGCTGCTGCAATTATGCCGCTTGGCGCGCCGATCGGCAGCAACAAGGGGCTGCGCACCAAGGATTTTATCCGGATTCTGATCGATGAAATCGACCTGCCCATTATCGTTGACGCCGGAATTGGCACGCCATCTCAGGCGTGCGAAGCGATGGAAATGGGGGCTGCTGCGGTTATGGCGAACACGGCAATTGCAACCTCCGATCACTGCGCGATGATGGCACATGCCTTCCGGCTTGCAATCGAAGCCGGACGTGCCGCGTATCTGGCAAAGCTCGGCAGAGTGCTCGACAACGATGCAGAAGCGTCCAGTCCGCTGACGGGCTTCTTGCAGGATTAAAGCGCCTGATCCGATCTTGTCCGAAACAAAAGGAGAATTTTCTATGCGTAAAATCTATGATCCAATAGAATTCCAGCCGGGAATGAAGACGATCGATTCCAATCTTTTCGATCGTGTCCTGGATGCACGAAACCGAAACAATCCGGCTTCCTATACCACAGCTGATGCACAAAACGCCCTACAAAAGGAGACGCTGTCCTACGAGGATTTTGCGGCGCTGTTGTCCCCTGCCGCGGAACCATTATTAGAGCCAATGGCGCAGCGCGCAAAGGCAGAGCGCGAAAAGAACTTCGGCAACAATGTCCTCTTGTTTACGCCGCTCTATCTCTCCAATTTCTGCGAAAATCAGTGTGTCTACTGCGGCTTTAACTGTCAAAATCCGATCACACGTTATCGGCTCAACACTGCGGAAATGGAAGCGGAAATGGAAGCGATTGCCAAAACCGGCATGCGTGAAATTCTGCTGCTCACCGGCGAAAGCCGCAGCGCTTCCGACCCGGAATATATCGCAGAAGCGGTACGAATTGCCAGGAAATATTTTTCTACAATTGGTCTGGAAGTCTACCCGATGAACGTGGACGAATACCGGATGCTATGTGAAAGCGGCGCAGATTTTGTGACAGTCTTTCAGGAGACTTATGACTTAGAGCGCTACAAGGAGCTGCATCTTGCCGGCACAAAACGCTGCTTCCCATATCGCGTCTGTGCCCAGGAGCGCGCACTTATGGGCGGCATGCGCGGCGTAGGATTCGGCGTATTGCTGGGGCTTGCAGATTTCCGCAGGGACATGTTTGCCGCCGGTGTACACGCTGCGATCCTGCAGAAAAAATATCCGCATGCAGAAATCGCGCTCTCGTTCCCACGGCTTCGTCCCTATAAAAATCACGCGGAAGCCAATCCACACGATGTGCATGAAACGCAGCTATTGCAGATGATGCTGGCTTGCCGCATTTTCCTACCGTTTGCAAGCTTTACCATTTCCACGCGGGAGCGCGCCGATTTTCGTGATCACGTGCTCCCCCTTGCGGCTACGAAAATATCCGCCGGCGTGAATGTTGGAATCGGTGGGCACAAGGATCAAAGTGCGCAAAAGGGCGATGCGCAGTTTGAAATTTCAGATCCTCGTTCCCTGGCGGAAATTCATGACGCGATTATCGCGCAGGGCATGCAGCCGGTCTATACCGACTACATCAACACGAACGCATGAAGCTGATTTGTGTAACGAACCGAAAGCTCTGCGCTGCGGATTTTTTGCAGCGTATTGAAGCGATTGCCGCGGCAGGTGTGGACGCAATTCTGCTTCGGGAAAAGGATCTGCCCGTGGCGTCCTATCGCTCGCTCGCGCTGCGCTGTCAAAGCATCTGTCAAAAATACCGCACGCCGCTGATTTTGAACACCTTTGCCACAGTGGCAGCAGAGCTTCATTTGCCGGTGCAGCTATCGATGACGCTGCAGTGCCAGTTACCCGATGACCTTCGGTCGAATCTTCCGGCAGTCGGCGCATCGATGCACAGTCTCGAAGAAGCCGTTTCCGCGAGTCAGCGCGGTGCGGACTGGCTGATTGCCGGACATATCTTCCCCACCGCCTGCAAAGCGGATCTGCCGCCGCGTGGGGTGCAATTTTTGCAGGAAATTTGCGAGAATGTCTCGATTCCGGTCTATGCCATTGGCGGAATTACCGCGGAGCAGCAGCAGATCGTGCAATGTGCCGGGGCGGTGGGCTGCTGCGTCATGTCGGAGCTGATGCAATGTCATGACCCAAAGGAAACAATTTACAAATGGAAGTGTTAGCATGAAACAAAATCCGCTTACGATGGACGTCATCCGGCGGTACATCTTATTCATTATCAGTCTATTTTTCAGCGCGATGGGCGTTGCAATCACCAAAAAAAGGCGAGCTTAGCGTATCACCGATTTCTTCGGTCGCCAACGTTATGAGCATACAGTTTGACGCGCTCTCCTTAGGAAACTGGCTGATCCTCTGGAACTGCGTATTAATTCTAGGGCAGATTCTGCTGCTGCGCAAGAAATTTCAATGGATTCAACTGCTCCAAGTTCCGCTTTCCTTTTTATTTGGCTGGTTCACCGACTTTGGCGTTTGGCTGCTTTCTTTTTTCGAGCCGCAGCAGTATTGGCAGCGTCTTGGACTTGTACTCGCCGGAACGATTGTGCTGGCATTTGGAATCTCGCTATCCGTCATTGCGAACGTCATCATGAATTCTGACGAAGCCTTTGTCAAAGCTATTTCCAACACGACACATCGCGAATTCGGCAACGTGAAGATTCTCTTTGATGTAAGCTGTATCGCTCTGAACCGCTCCCCAAAAGTTAGACAATATGGTATAATATAAATATACCCAAAAG
>JAJQAB010000124.1 GCA_021203985.1 Ruminococcus sp.
TGCGTCCCCTGCGACAACTTTATTATTTTATCACAGGTCTTGGTGGTTTGTCAAGAACAAATTTCCAAGCAAAATTCCCCTTGCTTTTATGCAATTTTACGAAATTCGCGCATATTCTCCCAGAATCTCAACATCACTTACTTATTGTAATGTACAATACTGTTCATCCGTAACCGCTTCGAGCCACTCATTCGAGCTATTTTTTTCCGGTACTTCAACTGCAATATGGCTAAACCACGCGTCCGGCACAGCGCCATGCCAGTGCTTCACGCCAACCGAAATGTTAATGCAGTCACCCGGCTTCATCTCTACCGCTTCCTTACCCCACTCCTGATAATATCTACGTCCAGCGACACAAATGAGAATCTGCCCACCACCTTTATCAGCGTGGTGAATATGCCAATTATTGCGGCAGCCCGGCTCAAAAGTCACATTGAAAATGCCGACCTATTCTGTTGATATCGGAGCAAGATAACTCTGTCCAGCGAAATATTTTGCAAACGCATCATTCGACGCACCGATCGGAAACACCATCTCCGCCTGATGTGCAGACTTCACATCCGCAGGAGCGCTGTCTTCAGTCCAGATTTCTTTTGCCATGTTAAACACAGCCCACCCCTTGGGCCATCCCACATAAAACGAAGTATGTGTGACAATCGCCGCAATTTCCTTTCGCGTCACGCCGGCATTTTTTGCATTTTGGAGATGGAATTTCAGCGAAGAATCTGTAATTCCCGAACTCATAAGTGCAACAACCGTAATGATGCAACGCGTTTTCAAATCAAGATCCTGGTTGTTCCAGTTTTCGCCAAAAAGCACATCATCGTTAAAATGTGCGAAATCAGGCGCAAATTCGCCAAGCGCATCTCTACGTGCGGTTTGTACAATCTTTTTCATTATAAGTAGGCCTCCTTACACTCACACCATTGCGTAATTCTATAACTACTTATAATATATCATATGCAAAAGCCAGTTTAAATGTAATAAAACCTTAAATTTATAAACAAATTTAGATTTTTCCAATAGTATGGCACTTAGCGCCTTTTTGCGGTTCGGATCATGCTTTCTTATTTATATTTAAGCTGCACTTTTGCGATTATCGAAGCTGTGCTTTTACGATATATCACAGTTATCCTGTCTCCATCTAAAAAGAAACTATCCGTGTTTTTTATTCTATCGAAGCTTTCTGAATGTCATATATCGATATAATCGCTTTTGAAAAATCAAAATCTAATGTGTTTTCTTTATTTTTTTAGAAAAACGCAGAATCTGTTGACAACATCGATGAAATGTGATAAAATAAATAAAAAAGTATGAGTTACGACAACATATATCGCGGGATGGAGCAGTTCGGTAGCTCGTCGGGCTCATAACCCGAAGGTCGTAGGTTCAAATCCTGCTCCCGCAACCAGAATAAATCACGCAATTTCGGTACTTTTTTCGAGATTGCGTGATTTTTTTATTTGATTCAAATTTGAAAAATACATCCACCGTACATCCACAGGAAAAAAGTTGAAGGAATTCGAAATCAAACCTTACAACTTTACAAGACGTGTGATATAATAAAAAAAGAAGGCAAGCTGTGACGCTGCCCTCCTTCCTATTGTTGTATCCTTGCTTGTAATAGGAAACAAATTATTCTTCCCACGGAATGTCAATCACGTTTTCCTTTGGATCAATCTGCTCCGCATTCATATTGAAGTTGCATAAGTCAATCGATACGGTTGTAGAGAGATTTACCGATACATTGATATGGATGCCTTTGTCGGAAAATTTATTTACCATAGATTCGCATTCGCAAAAGATTTAATCCACAATCGGGACAAAAGTCAAGCCATATTTCTCAGCATATTTTTGTGCAGTGGAATCTGAGTAACCGTGGATCGTCTGCATAAATCCTTTCCTTTTGCTTTTATAAAATGTATTTGCCTTGATTTTTAAGTCTTTGTTTAAAATCGTAATATCGATTAGGAAGGAACAGTAGCGGAAAGCTTCCTTTCCGATTTTTTTCACGCCTTCCGGAATTGTGATGGAGGTTAGAGAGGAACATTCATAGAAAGCACCCTCTCCAATTTTCATCACGCTGTCCGGAATTATAATGGATTCCAAGAATTCACATTTATAGAAAGCATAGTTCGCAATTCCTCTTATATTTTTTTCGATTTCAATGGAAACAGCTTATATGTCACATTTAATGAGCCATTGATTGACATAAGAAACAAGATCAATTTCTCTTATGAGATATGGGCAATTCTTGAAAACGCATTCTTCAATTTTCATCACGCTGTCTGGAATGGTGATAGTAGTTAGAGCGGAACAGCCGTAGAAAGCACATTCTCCAATTTCCGTCACACACTCCGGAATCGTGATAGAAGTTATGAAGGAACAGTCACGGAAAACATCCCCCTTCAATTTTCCTCACGCGCTCTGGAATCGTGATAGAGGTTAGGGTGGAACAGCCGTAGAAAGCATTATGTGGAATTTCCGTCACCCCTTCTGGAATTTTGTAAGAACGGATATCTTTTGAACATCCACCAAAGTAACTCTTATGTGAGAAAAACGAACAGTCGTCTCCACCTTCACCATCCGTTTCGCCCATACTTGTACCACAAGATACTTGAAGATCACATTCTTTTAACTTTTTACCAATTTCTTCTTTTGCTGCATCTTCCTTAAAAAATGATGCGATTGCTTGACACAAACAGCTCAATTCATTATAGCCTTCGCTGTCAGAAGTGCGCTGACTTTTTCTGCTATTGTAGATTGAATCTTCACCTTGATCATACTTGCAAAAATTCGCCCAAGGACCGCGAATTGCAGAAGATTGAACAATCAGCGAAAATGAATAATCTTCCTCCAATGTTAAATAACTGCAGGAATAGTTATTGTTATATCTACCATGATATGGCTTTCCAGCTTTTCCGGCATCTAAGTAGTGACTTGATATATGCTGTCATTTCTTTGCTCTCTACCCGATACGCCACAAAGCTCGAACTGCTCGAATTCGTTACAAAATCTGTCCTAATTTTCATATGAATAACCTCCGTATTTTGGAAAAAATGATTCCGTGTTTCTCCGACCCTACTTGTATTATAGCATGAAAAGAAGACTACTCCCCAGAGGACATTCTGCACGCTGCCGACGAGTTGAACGGACGGCCCCGCGAGAAGCTCGGCTACTGTACCCAGGAGGAACTGTTCGAGGCCTTCTTGGATGCTGTTTTCGCAGCCTGAAGGCTGCGGCAACCATGCTCATAGCAGAAACCTGCGGTTCCAGCCATGAGCAAGGTTCATGAATTCATTCTACCGAATGTCCAACTTGCACTTGCAATTTGCGAATAGATTATTACCCAAAGTTTCGGCAAAATTCCTGATAGTTGTACTCTTTTCCTTCCGTGCACAGCACTGCAAAATCCACGTGTGCAAATCCGCATCCGTCCGGTCCGTCCAAGGCTTTTCTAAACACGTCTGAAACGACCGCAGCATCATTTCCGAATACGCCGCACCCGAATGCGCCGAGCACCAGATTGTTATAGCCCAGGCTACCGGCACAACGCAGCATCCCGCGAATCCGACCAAGCAGCATCTCCTTATATTCTTCCTCCGATTTCCCTTCCAGTCCAAGACGTACCATCGGTGCGGAACAAGACATCACGGAGATCTCAAAGGGCTGCGCAAGGAGCTCTCCCTTGGCATCCCGAATCACCTCCACATGGGATGAGATAAGGACTCCGTCTGAGCCGAGACGTGTATGCAGATTATTGTTGTAGTCATAGTAGCGTTTGGCCTCCTCTGTCTCCAATGAAAGAAGCAGTGTGCTCTTTCGGCAGAGGTCCTCCTCCTGCCCGTTTGCACCATCGCGCGAAGCCCCGCCCGGACGGGTAGCACTGGCGAGATTTAGGACAAGTACGTTTGCATCACTATGTTCACTGCAGTAGGCCGGATCCTCACAATCCTCGAGGGCAAGGGACAGCACATCCTTGTTCTCACAGCGAAACGTAGCCTTTTGCTGTCCTTTTGACTCTGCTTTCGCAGGCAGCACATCGATCTCGTCCGGAAGAAACACGCGGATCTCACGCATCTCCTCTTTGGACAAGCCAATCTCAACTTTCTTCCCGTCCAGCTCATAGCACCCTTTTTGACAGATCTCCATAGTCTCATCGAGAAGTGCTATATTTTTACGCTTGCGCATCTCCTTCTCCTTTTTCTTCTCCTCAATCTCTTCAGGCGTCAGGCCTTCGTATTCTTTTTGCTGCATCTGAGCCATTAGTTTTTTTAATTCTTCCGAGCTCATATTTTCCATATCCGGCATAGCATTCCCCTCCATCTGTATGCAATGACGATATCTATTCCTCGCTTAGGATCTCGTTAAATACCTCTTCGACATCCCGGCGGATATTCAGCTTCATCATAGAATCAAATCTGGTCGGCGACGGGTTGATCTGTACCAGGGTGGTCTTCGACGTCAACTTAGCCATATAATTTTCGCTCATAAATCCTGTGGTTCCCATGATCAGTACGAGATCTGCTGCGGCGATCATGTCGGCCGCCTGGTTCATGCGATCGTTATATTCGCTATCATGACCTGCGAAATTGCGGTCAAAGGATGTCGGCATCAGCGGAGCACCACATTTTTCACAGCGTGGAGCCTTCCCCTCATCCCAGACCTTATAGTCGTGATAACGGGCCCCACACCCCACACAGATATTGTCGTCAAAGCTGCCCTGAAACTCTATCACATTGGTCGATCCGGTTTTCTGATGTAGACAATCAAAGTTCTGTGTGACGATGCCTGAGAGCATTCCTCTTTTTTCAAACTCGGCCAGCTGTTTGTGTACCGGGCTTGGCCCCAACTTAAACGTTGCGTCCAGGAACGCCTCTCTCATGATCTTATAGAAATCCTCCGGATTCTTCTGCACATACTTCGGAGAGAGTTTCCGCATCAGATCCATCCGGTTGGACATCTGCTTTAACCGACTCATCCCATAAAAGTAGGAGATGCCGGATCCGGTGATTGCGACCGTATTACTGCTGTTATCCATATATTCTTTTAACTGTGTGATTTGTTCGTCCATTGTTTTTTACCTTTCTGCTACATATCTGCCATTTGTTTTTAAGATTCAGCCTTCAAGCCACGCTTCAACGTCTACCTTATTCACTTCTTTGAAGCGGATCCCCGAATGCACTGTCGCTTTGCCGCACGCATTTTGCAGCTGCTGCTGCGCTCCCTCCGGGCCGCTTGAGCCGCTGGTGCAGAACGGATAGACTTCCTTCCCTTTGAAGTTATGGGAAACTAAAAATGAGATTACTAACTGTGGCGCTTTGCCATACCAGACCGGGAATCCGACCAGGATGCGGTCATACGAATCAAAATCCTCGACATCTCCCATGAACTTCAGCATTTCTCCACTGGAAAACTCCCTGCGGGCGATCATGATGGCGCGGACATAGCTCCCGTAGTTCTTTGTCCCTTTGATCTCAAACAGATCTCCCCCCACAATGGCCTGGATCTTCTTGGCTACTGCGGCCGTATGGCCTGCTCTTGAATAGTAGATGGTCAATGTTTTCATATTGTATCCTCCTCGTATAATAAGATTAGCAGACAGGCAAGGCGGGTGCGTCTGCTTAGTCACCCAAAATATCAGCAGGCTATGAGATAACCGTGATACAATAGCTGTAGGAAAGCAGGGTCAAGTTCACTTTCCTCCCGTTGAGCCAAAAGGCTACTTCACAGAAAGTCCGTTCCCCTGAACCGGAAGTTAGCTGCAAACTCATTAGCTGTTTACTGGAAACAAGGCCGCCCTTTTAGCAGTGAGGGATATCGCATTGGCCTTTTCCGGAATGATTCTGATACGCGAGGTTGCGGATGCTCCGGATATCATGGGTATCTCAAAGCCTACTGGCCTGAAAATCCCACTGGGGGGGTGAAAACGTGAACCCACTTTACGTTGGCATTGATGTAAGCAGTAAGACTAATGTCACCTACATCATGCAGTCGGATGGCAGCAAGCACAGCAGCTTTTCTGTGCAGAACAACCGTAGCGGCGCTAAACTATTGTCAGAGAAAATTGTGTCAGCATTTGATGCCGTACAGATGGACAATGTCGTAATCAGCCTGGAGGCCACGTCCATCTACGGCGATAGCCTTGTCTACGCACTCCGAAAGGATGGCCGCCTGGGACAGTTCGGGCACAAAATCCACGTTCTCAATCCCAAGCAGGTCAGAAAATTCAAGGAAACCTATCCCGACCTGCCAAAAAACGATTATGTGGACGCTTTCGTGATTGCAGACCATCTCAGGTTCGGCAGGATCGCCTCGGAGGTGTGCATGGACGGTTACCGTTGCAAGGCCTTGCAGACCCTCACCAGGGCGCATTTCTGCGCGGTGCGAAACCTGACGAGGGAGAAGCAGCGGTTTGCTAACTACCTCTTTTTTGAAATGCTCAGGGCTGGCACAAGAGAAAATCCTCCCACACAACACCAGCGCCACGACCATCGCCTTAATGGAACAGTTTGTCACCGTGGACGAGCTGGCATACGCTGGCCTCGATACGTTGACAGACTTCATCGCCAAGTCGGGCCGGGGACAGTTTGCCGACCTGCGGCCACTGCAAAAGCTGTACAGGCTACGGCAAAAAGCTCCTACCGCCTACCCAAAATCGTCAACAATTCCGTCAACCAGGCCATGAGCGTGATCATTGCATCTATACAGGCCATAGAAAGCCAGATTAAGACGCTGGACAAAGCCATCGAGCAGCAGCTTGAGATTATCTCCAACACGCTTACCTCCATCCACGGCATCGGCAAGGTCTACTCCGTCGGCATCATCGCCGAGGTTGGCGACATTCTGGTGTTAGTATATAAGTGTGGACAGGAAAAGTTGAACGACCTATACTATGAAATGAAAGAGCAAAGGAGATGTTCAACATGGCGAAAAATCAAAAATCGTATACTCCGGAATTTAAGCAGCAGATTGTCGATCTGTATAATGCCGGAGGAACCTCGTATCCACAACTGGAACGTGAATATGGCGTAAATCGGAGCACACTTAGCAACTGGGTTAAGCAGCTCTCTCCCATTAAAGAATCGGAGGAGGAAACAGTCACACTCAAAGAGTATAAGACTCTCCAGAAAGAAATCCAGCGTCTTAAGATTGAAAATGAAATATTAAAAAAAGCGACCGCCATATTCGCAAAAGAACAATAGCCGAAATTGTGACTTTTATCCAGAACCATTTAAACCATTACACAGTGTCCCAACTTTGCAGTGCCATGAAATTCCCCAGGAGTACCTATTACAAGGCTCTGGTTCGTGTACCATCAAACAGGCAGAAGGAGTATGAGGAATTCGGCAGGAAGGTAAAGCAGGCTTATGACGAATCCTGGCAGAGGTATGACACTGTCAAGATTTGCCGCACCCTCAACAGCAATGGAACGCTGTGCAGCGTAAAGCGTGTTCAAAGGCACATGGAACAACAGGGACTAAGGTCTGTCGTAGTAAAAAAATATAAACACCATGCAAACCATGGAGCCATCCCGGATGATAAAGCAAATATCTTGAAACGTGATTTCACGGCAAGAACCATCAATCAGAAATGGTGTACTGATATTACCTACATTCATGTGCTGAAAGAGGGGTGGACTTATCTGGCCTCCGTGATGGATTTGTGCAGCCGCAAGATTATCGGATATGCCTATGGCACATCTATGACAACAGAACTGGCAGTAGAAGCGGTAAAGAATGCCTGCCTGAATGTCAGAAACGCACAGGGGACCCTTCTCCACAGCGATCTAGGAAACCAATACACGAACCAGGCATTTGAGGTATACCTGAGCAGCAAATGGACACTCCATTCATTTAGCCGTAAAGGAAATCCCTATGACAACGCCTGTATAGAATCCTTCCATTTCGTGTTAAAGAAAGAAGAGATATATCTTCATACATATCAGGATTTCCAAGAAGCCCATAGGACAATCTTTGAGTATATAGAGGGCTGGTATAACCGAAAAAGGATTCATAGTGCCATCGGTTATATGACACC
>JAJQAB010000087.1 GCA_021203985.1 Ruminococcus sp.
GATTGCTTGGTCGACTTCGATAAATTATTACATGTTGCTTACTAAAATTGATTTCCGTGTCTCTGTGCGCAGAACGCTTGACAAACGCGCCCAAATTTACTATAATATAGAAGAGCGTTTGCTTCTGTCCCACGCGATTTGGCGCAGAGTGTGGGCATCGTGCAGTACGCTCGGACATGTGACATGCAATGATGAGAAAGAGTATCTTGTGTTAGTCTCCACAGAGAGAAAGCGGTTGGTGCGAGCTTTTGGGACGCGCAGGAGAAGGTAGCCTCGGAGCAGCATTGGTGAAATTCTTCGGAATGCATAGCCAATGACGTGTGCGCCCGTTTCAGCGCAGCGGCGGAGTCACCGCTCCCCGCAATGAGTGCGACGGCTGGAAACAGCGCCGAATTCAGGTGGTAACACGGACTTTTGTTCGCCCTGAGCAATCTTTTCTGATTGCCTGGGTGTTTTTTTACGACAATTGTAAAATACGATATACGAATGTGAAAGGAATGGACGCTATGAAACAGGAATTGGCAAAATCATATCAGCCAAAGGAATTTGAAGACCGCATTTATCAGATGTGGAACGACAGCGGCTGCTTTACGCCAAAGGTGGATGCTGAGAAAAAGCCCTATACGATTGTGATTCCGCCGCCGAATATCACAGGGCAGCTGCACATGGGGCACGCGCTGGACGAGACACTGCAGGATATCCTGATCCGCTGGAAGCGCATGTCTGGGTATTCCACGCTCTGGCTGCCGGGCACAGATCACGCATCGATTGCAACCGAAGCGAAAATTGTCGAGGCAATGCGCAAAGAGGGCATCCAAAAAGAGGATCTCGGGCGTGAAGCATTTTTAGACCGCGCCTGGGACTGGAAAAAGCAATACGGCGGCAGAATTGTCGAGCAGCTGAAAAAGCTCGGTTCGTCCTGCGACTGGACGCGCGAACGCTTTACGCTGGACGAAGGATGCAGCAAGGCTGTCAAGGAAGTATTCATCAAGTACTATGAAGAGGGCTTAATTTACCGCGGTGAGCGGATCATCAACTGGTGTCCGAAATGCCTGACATCGATTTCGGATGCGGAAGTCGAATATGAGGATCAGACAGGGCACTTCTGGCATTTGCGCTACCCTTTGAAGGATGGCAACGGTTATCTGGAGCTTGCAACGACCCGTCCGGAAACCTTGCTCGGCGACACCGCAGTCGCAGTCAATCCCAATGACGAGCGCTATCAACATCTCGTTGGCAAAACGTTAATTCTGCCGCTCGTGCACCGCGAAATTCCGATTGTTGCGGACGATTATGTAGAAATGGACTTTGGAACGGGCGTTGTCAAAATCACGCCAGCACACGATCCGAACGACTTTGAGGTCGGTCTGCGGCATCATCTGGACATCATCAATGTTATGACGGACGATGCGAAAATCACCGATGATTATCCGAAATATGCCGGGATGGATCGCTATGAAGCGCGCAAGACAATTGTAAAGGATCTTGAAGTGGAAGGCGCGTTGGTGGAGATCGAGGACTATAGCCACAATGTTGGCACTTGCTATCGCTGTGGCACAACGGTAGAGCCGCGCGTTTCGAAGCAGTGGTTCGTGAAAATGAAGCCGCTCGCACAGCCAGCAATTGACGCGGTGAAATCCAACAAGGCCAAGTTTGTTCCGGAGCGCTTCAACAAAATCTACTTCCATTGGCTGGAAAACATCAAGGACTGGTGCATTTCCCGTCAGCTCTGGTGGGGGCATCAGATTCCGGCGTTTTACTGTAACGCGTGTGGTGAAATGGTGGTAACCAAGGAAAGCAGCGCAGTTTGCCCGAAATGTGGGAAGCCCATGCGGCAAGATCCGGATACGCTCGATACCTGGTTTAGCTCGGCGCTGTGGCCGTTTTCTACGCTCGGCTGGCCGGATCAGACGGAGGATTTGGACTACTTTTATCCCACAGACGTCTTGGTCACCGGTTATGATATCATCTTCTTCTGGGTGGTTCGCATGATGTTCTCCGGTCTGAAAAATACCGGCGAAGTGCCATTCCACACGGTCTTAATTCACGGTCTGGTGCGCGATGAACAGGGACGGAAAATGTCAAAATCCCTAGGCAATGGGATTGATCCCTTACAGGTCATCGATGCATACGGCACAGACGCCCTGCGATTTATGCTGGCTACTGGCAACGCACCGGGCAACGACATGCGTTACAGCGATGATAAGGTCAAGGCTGCCCGTAACTTTGCGAACAAGCTTTGGAATGCATCACGGTTCATTTTGATGAATTTGCCGAAGGACTTCGCGTTCCACGGACTGCCGGAGGCGTTGGAGCTGGAGGATCGCTGGATTGTTTCGAAGTTCAACACCGTAGCAAAAGAAGTCGGCGAGAACCTGGATAAATTCGAAATTGGCGTAGCATGCGCAAAAATTTACGACTTTATTTGGGACGTCTACTGCGACTGGTATATTGAGCTGACAAAGCCACGGATTCAGGCAGGCGGCGAAACGATGGAAAAGGCGCAGGCGGTTCTGATTTGGGTAATGCGCGGTATGCTGAAGCTTCTGCATCCGTTTATGCCTTATATCACCGAAGAAATCTGGCAGGTTCTGACAGATGGCGAATCGATGATTATCACCGAAACCTATCCGACTTATACACCGCAATACGACTTTGCAGATGCCGCACAGTTCGAAAAGGTGATTGACGCCATTCGTGCGATTCGAAATCGCCGAACGGAAATGCAAGTTCCCCCTTCCGAGAAAGCACGCGTGTGCATTGAAACGTCCGAACAGGAGCTGTACCAAAGCACTGCCGTTTTCTTCGAAAAGCTGGCGTCTGCTTCCGCTGTCGAGGTGGGAGAGTCCTTTGTAATGCCCGATGCAGCAACCGCTGTCACCGATTCTGTTCGCATTTTTATTCCGATGGACGAATTGATCGACAAGGAAAAAGAACTGGCTCGGCTGAAGAAGGAGCAAGCGAAGGTAAAAAAGGATCTGGACTTTTTAAACAAAAAGCTGAGCAATGCCGGATTTTTAGCCAAAGCGCCGGAGCAGCTGATCCATGCCGAACAGGAAAAGCTTGCAAAAGCGCAGGAGAAAATGGACAAAATCGTACAGTCTCTGGCGGCATTGCAGTAAAGGCGACACTACAGCATACGTGCTGTAGTATGCGCTATATGGAACATTTCTTGTCTATGAGGTGAATCAAATGACTGTTTCGGAAACGATGGATTATATTCAAAGCTTTCAAAAAAGCGGCAAGCCTGTACACAACCTGTCGCGGATTCACACGCTTCTGGATGCACTGGGCAATCCGCAGGACATGCTGCATGTCGTGCACATTGCCGGCACAAACGGAAAAGGCTCTGTCACTGCATTTTGCGCAGCTGCCGCGGAAATTGCAGGCTTTCGCGTGGGAACGCTGACCTCTCCGTATATCCGGCATTATACCGACCGGATCCAAGTCAACCGCACAGAAATTCCAATGGATTCGCTCTGCCGGCTCTGCACGCAGATCCAGGGCTGCGCCGTTTCCGCGGATTGCTCACAATTTGAAATTACGTTTGCGATTGCGCTGCTCTGGTTTGTGGAGGAGCAGTGCGATCTGGTGATTTTAGAAACCGGGATCGGCGGTTTGCTGGATGCCACGAATGTTGTCAAGCATCCGCTCGTCTGCGCAATTACCTCCGTTTCCTTCGACCATATGGCAATTCTGGGGGATTCTTTAACCAAAATCGCCGCGCAAAAAGCCGGCATTATCAAGCCAGGCTGCCCGGTGGTACTTTCGCCCGACAACCCGATGGATGTCACCTGTCTGGTGCAGGAAACTGCGGCACGGAAGCATGCGACAATGGTCATTCCGTCCATAATGGACTGTCGAATTCTCAAAGAAACCTTCGAGGAAACCGTGTTTTCTTATCACTGCGTTCCCTATACGCTGCATATGCCGGGGCGGCATCAGATTTACAACGCCTTAACTGCAATTGAAGTCATTCGCCTTCTAGGCATGCACGGATTTTTAATCACTGCGGCAGCGACACAAGAAGCGTTTGCAACGGTGCAAATTCCAGCCCGAACGCAAATTCTCCAGAAAGATCCGCTCGTGCTGCTGGACGGCGGTCACAACCAAGGCAGTGTCATGGCGCTTACAGATTTGCTGCAGCATATGGCAAAAGGTCCGGTTCACGGAATTTGCGGCATGATGCGCACCAAGGACTATGAAACAGCGTGCGGTATTTTGCAGCGCGCATTCGACACTGTCATTTGTGTCGATGATTTTACGGAAGGCTCTGTCCCGGTGGAAACGCTGGCTTCCTTTTTTTTCGACCTGGATTCTGTGCAGACCGCACCGCTAACGCGCGCCTATCCAACTGCGCTTGCACAGGCAAAGCAAGACAGCGGGATCGTTGTGATCTGCGGTTCTCTTTACCTGGCAAGTGCCGTACTACAAGACCCTAGCGAAATCGGGTTTTGACGACAGAATCACCGCAACACATTCGAAATCTATCCAATTCAACAGACTTACACAGCACCGTATCAAGCTGCATCACGCCTTGACACGGTGCTGTTTTTGGATACAAATTCCTGCCATTCGGTCTATCGCTCCGCTTGTCTGCATAGGATAAAGCAAACGAACGCCGCCACCCGACGAAAAGGAGGAGTTTCCACATGGACTTGAAAATCAACCATGAGATGATTCCCGTCACAGAGACTATTTTGGATGATATGCAGGAACAAAGTATTGAGCTGGACTATGTTTTGCCGGACTATGATCCCGATATTTTTCGCATCATCCGCTGTGAAATCGATCCCACAGTCATTTACGAAACAACCGGAACGGATCGGATCAGCTATGAGCTTCGTGCCGACATTCGCGTCCTGTATTGCACTTCCAACAGCACGATGCCGCAATGTGTCACCCAGCAAATGACTTTTTCACGCAGTGTCGAACTGCCGCGTCTCGCTGACAATCCCACCGCATCGCTGCGTCCCAAAACCACCTATGCAAACTGTCGTGCGATCAGTCCGCGGCGGCTGGAGGTGCGCGGCGCGGTATCTGTACAAATTCACATTACCGGAGATCACAAGCAAGAGGTCATCCGCGATGTCTTTGGCATGCACGTCCAGCTTCGGAAGATTCCCGTAGAATACGCCGCGCAAAAGCGATGCGCCGTGAAGCATGTCGTCCTAAACGAAGAAATCGAACTTGGCGCGTCCAAGCCAGCCATTCGCCATATCATCCGCAGCGAAGTACGGCTCGATCACCAAGAGCAATCCATTCTCGCTGGAAAACTCATTGCAAAAGGCGAAGCGGAAGTGCATGTACTTTACACCTGGCAATCAGACGAATCATCCAACGGAATCGAACAAATGCAGTTTACGATTCCCTATAGTCAAATTGTTGACATGGATCAAATCGATGAACATTTTCAAGGAAACGCAGAGGTGCAGGTGGTTCGCTGTAATCTGAAGCCCTGTGCCGGAAAAAGCGGCGGCATGAACATACTGCAATGCGAACTGGAACTGCGGCTACGGTGTACTGCAGTCAAAACCGCCTCTGTACAGCTGGTACCGATGCCTTTTCCACGCGCTATCCCTGTGAGAAGACAACCGTATCGCTTCAGATTGACATGGTGCCAAAGCCAATTCATACAACGATGCAATGCGGCGTAACGCTTCGGCCGGGAGACACGATCCTGGAATGCATCTACGATTTGCACTGTCAAGTCCACAACATCAATATGCAGCTGCTCACAGACACCAACCGCATCCGTATCAGCGGCATGCTCTGCTGCAGCTTACTTGCGCGAGATGCGGAGGGCATGCCTATGCTGCTCGAAAAAGAGGAGGGGTTTGAGGTCTATGCCGATCCGGGTACTTCCGTGGACAATGCCGTACTGCAGGCACAGGCAGAACCGACAGACTGCACCTATCATCTTTCGTCAGATGGCACAATTTCCATCCAGGCAACGCTTTTACTGCATGGAATTCTCTGTCCATCCACCAGACATGTTTGCCTTTCGGAACTAACGGTCGATGGTGAAAATCAGTTGGTGCGCGATGGCGATTATGCCTTAAAGCTATATTACGGCGTAGAAAACGAGAACATCTGGGAAATCGCAAAGCGCTGTCACACCAGCATAGACGCAATTATGGATGAAAACGACCTGAGCGATGAACAGCTAACCACGCCGGGCATGCTCTTCATCCAGATCGTACAGTAACAGGCAGGAGGCGCGCGAAGATGGCAAATATTTATGCAGATATCGCCCAACATACCAATGGTGATATTTATGTGGGAGTTGTCGGTCCCGTACGTTCCGGGAAGTCGACCTTCATCAAACGATTTATTGAACAGCTTGTCATTCCAAACATTGCAAACAAATTCTGGCGGCAGCGTGCCATTGACGAACTGCCGCAGTCTGCCGCCGGAAAAACGATTATGACGACAGAGCCGAAATTTATCCCAGAGGATGCCGTGGATCTCACGCTCGAAGAAACGGCGCGTATGCATGTGCACATGATCGATTGTGTGGGGTATATCATTCCGAGCGCCCTCGGCTATATCGAAAATGAACAGCCGCGCATGGTACACACGCCGTGGTTCGATCAGGAAGTCCCATTCAATATGGCGGCGGAGGTCGGCACGAGAAAGGTGATTGCCGAGCACGCCACAATTGGTCTCGTTGTCACCACGGACGGATCGATCACTGACCTGCCGCGTGCAGAGTATGCCGCATGCGAACAGCGTGTGATCGAAGAACTACAGGAACTCGGAAAGACGTTTGCCGTCCTCTTGAACTGCTTAGATCCACACAGCAAAGCGGCGGAAGAATTGGCACAGACGCTTCGGGAACAGTATGAAGCGCCCGTCATTCCGGTGAGTTGTCCCGACCTGGACGAAAACGATATTCGAACGATCTTAACGGAGCTGCTGCGTGTTTTCCCGGTACGGGAAAACAACGTCTGCATGCCGAACTGGATGACGGCGCTTGAAAAAAGCACTGGCTGTGGGAAGCTGTTTTTTCCTGCATCCAACAAACCGCAGAGGAAATCCACACCATTCGGGACACCGATCTGTTCGCCAATGCAGTGAAAACGTGTTCCTATGT
Source organism: Ruminococcus sp. (assembly GCA_021203985.1). Taxonomy (GTDB): domain Bacteria; phylum Bacillota; class Clostridia; order Oscillospirales; family Ruminococcaceae; genus Ruminococcus_C. The sequence continues at coordinate 7,097 of JAJQAB010000087.1, forward strand.
CACAGACGCAAAAATCCAGGACATCAACATGGGAACGGGCAGTGTCACGGTAGAGGTTGCATTAGATCCGTCACTGTTCTACCGCATATTAAGCGAAACCATGGGACTGGAAATTCACGGCGAAAACGATCTGCTTCCGATCCTGACAAAGCTCAGCAAAATCAAAAAGGCATACGAAAAAATCGAACCGGCACTCCGCGAGGTCGAAGCCACCGGCTATGACATTGTGATGCCGGAACAGTCGGAAATGACGCTCGAAAAGCCGGAAATCATCAAGCAAGGCGGTCGCTATAAGGTGCGTCTGTGTGCATCCGCTCCCTCCATTCACATGATGCGCGCCGAGATCCCCACAATCGTAAGCCCGATTGTGGGAACGGAACGGCAAAGCGAGGAACTGGTCATGTATCTGCTCGAGGGCTTCGAAGAAGATCCGACAAAGATCTGGTCGTCCAACATCTTCGGGAAATCGCTTCACGAGCTGGTCGGGGAAGGGCTGCACAACAAGCTCGCCAAAATGCCGATGGAGGCACGACTCAAACTACAAGAAACGCTGCAGTGCATCATCAACGAAGGCTGCAGTGGACTGATCTGTTTTATCCTATAGCCAAAAAAACTGACGCCGCCTTTGTAAGCGATGCCAGTTTTTTCTAGTTTCGTCTCACCTCACGGTGAAGCGGTTTGTTTACGATGCCCAGCAAGAGCCTTCCAGGGACTTCAGGGACGGAACGAGATCCGGCCATGTCTTGCCTGTGCTTGCCATCTGGTTCGAATAGTACAGCAAGTTGTTGTAG
>JAJQAB010000129.1 GCA_021203985.1 Ruminococcus sp.
CGTTTAACATCTTGCTTTTTCGAGCGCGTGTAACAGATCATTGACAACTCTACAGCTGTTTGCCCTTCCCTGTTTTGTTTGCACTTGCATTTTCTGCAGGAGTATGCTATAATACAGGTACAACGCCGTGTCCTTCGCGAATACCGGATGCGGCGGAAAATCAGAGAGGAGTGCATATCATGCAATATACTTACACGCCACACGGTGTCTGTTCCCGTCAGATTTTGATTGACGTCAAAGACGACATCATTCAGAGCGTACGGTTCGTTGGCGGATGCAATGGCAATACGCAGGGAATTGGCGCGCTAGTAAAGGGTATGCCCGTCCAAGAGGTTGTCGAGCGTCTGGAGCATATTCACTGTGGAAATCGACCGACCTCCTGCCCGGATCAGCTTGCAAAGGCATTAAAGGAAGTCACTGCAGCAAGCGCAAAGCCTGCTGCAGAATAAGACCGGTGACAAACGCAGGAAAGGGAAAAATCTATGACAAATCAGAACCTGGAAAGTACACCGCTGCGCGTTTTGATTCCGAGGACGGAAATTCAGGCGAAAATCGAAGAAACCGGCAGACAAATCAGCCGCGACTACGCCGGAAAGCCGCTGCTTTTGGTCGGCATTTTAAACGGGGCGTTTGTGTTTATGGCTGATCTCTGCCGCGCGATTTCTATTCCGTGTGAAGTCGCGTTTCTCCGCGCCCAAAGTTATACGCACACCACGTCCTCCGGCACGGTGCAGATTTCTGCGGATCTCGGGCGCGATCTCAGCCGTTACCACGTCATTTTGGCGGAGGACGTTATCGACACCGGGCGCACGCTGTATGAAGTCCTACGGCTTCTAAACGCACAGAATCCCCTGTCACTTCGGCTCATCGCACTGCTCGACAAACCGGAGCGCCGCGTTGTTCCGCTCCAGGCGGATCTGTCGCTGTTTTACCATCCCCGATCTGTTCGTCATCGGCTATGGTCTCGATTATGACGAACGCTATCGCAATTTGCCTAACATCGCCGTCTATGACGATGCGCAGGCATCACGTTCACTCGATTGAAATTGGAGGTACATATGGGTATCATTCGTGCAGCTGCCGGCGCAGTCGGCGGCACTCTCGCAGATTCCTGGCTGGAGTATATCACAGCCGGTGATATGGGTGCGTCAACGGTAATGACAAAGGGCGTACAGGTTACGCGCGGAAGGCGCGGCAGCAACCGCAAGGGAACACCGGGCATCATTTCCAACGGCTCACGCATCGAGGTCGGTCCGAACCAAATGATGATTCTCGTGGACAGTGGACGGATTGTCGACTACACCGCCGAAGAGGGCTGTTATGAGGTCTATCTCTCCTCTTCACCTTCGATGTTTCACGGCGAATTGGGCGACTCTGTGCGCGAATCGTTTGAACGGTTCCGCTTCGGCGGTCAGCCCGGCAAATCACAACAGGTCTATTTTATCAATTTACAGGAAATCCGCGGCATCCGGTTCGGCACAAAGCACGCGCTGCAATACTTTGACAACTTCTACAACGCCGAGCTATTTGTGCGCTGTCACGGAACGTATTCGATTAAGATTGTCGATCCACTGAAGTTTTACATGGAGGTTGCCGCACGAAACGCATCGCACTTAGATTTCCAGGACATTGCCGAGCAGTTCCAGACGGAGTTTTTGACGGCGCTGCAAACCGCGATCGGTCAGATGGCAGTAGACGGCGTTCGGATTTCTGCGCTGCCATCGAAAAGCATGGAGCTTTCCAAATATATGGCGACAGTTCTGGACGAGGACTGGATGCAGGGACGCGGCGTAGATATTTGCTCGGTGGGAATCGCCAGCATCAGCTATGACGATGAGAGTAAGGCACTGATTCATATGCGCAACCAGGGTGCGATGATGTCTGACCCGACCATTCGCGAAGGCTATGTCCAGGGGGCGATTGCAAAGGGACTGCAAAACGCCGGATCGAACACCGCCGGTGCAGGTCAGGCGTACATGGCAATGGGCATGGGCATGCAGGGCGCTGGAAATTTCATGGCAAGCGCTTCTACGACAAATGCACAGAAAATGCAGATGCAGCAGCCCACACAGCAAACACCGGCAGGCGGCTGGACGTGCAGCTGCGGTGCGCAGAACCAGGGGAATTTCTGCACGAACTGCGGCGCGAAAAAGCCCACACCGGCGGGAAGCTGGACATGCAGCTGCGGCGCACAAAATCAGGGGAACTTCTGTACAAACTGCGGAAAACCGAGGCAATGAGAAGAGAGATAGATAGATGAATACGGTACAATATCGATGCCCGAACTGCGGTGCAGAGCTGATCTTTCAGCCAGAGCTGCAGACGCTTTCGTGCAAGTTCTGCAATAGCACCTTTACCGAAGCGGAGATTCAGCGCCTCTACCAGGATATGGAAAAGCAGGTGGCAGCGCAGGCAGATCCGAACGCAGAGACGCTCGAAAATGACACGGACGAAAAAGCATTTGAAGAGGGCGTCAGACTTTACACCTGCCAGGGCTGTGGAGCGCAGATTATTGCGGAAAAGGAAATTGCGGCGACATTTTGCTACTACTGTCACGCGTCTGTCGTACTCGCCGGGCGTCTGTCGGGGGAATTTCGTCCGGCATTTGTACTGCCGTTCGCAATTTCAAAGGAAAAAGCACTCGAAAGCTTTCACCAATGGTGTCGAAAGCGCTGGTTTTTGCCGAAGGACTTCACCACGCAAAAGCAGCTCGAAAAAATGAGCGGCGTCTATGTGCCGTTCTGGCTGACAAATTGCGAGTCGGACGCCCACGTCAGCGGGATTGCGAAGCGCGTACGTTCCTGGGTCGAGGGCGATTTTCGCGTCACAGAGACACAGGAATACGCCGTGAGCCGCGGTGCGGTCATTCCGTTTCGCGGTATTCCGACCGATGCGTCCATCAAAATCAGCGATCAGCTGATGGATGCGATCGAACCGTTTCCGTACCAAAATCTGAAGCTGTTTTCAATGCAGTATCTCAGCGGCTTTGTGGCACAAAAATATGACGACCCTTACGATGCGGTGTTCCATCGCGTCAAGGAGCGTGTCGAGGACTACAGCTATCAGCTGCTTCGTGAGGACATTCGCTCTTACAGCTCGGTCGTTCTGACGACAAAGCAGGCGTCACTGCAAAACCTGCACCACGACTATGTACTGCTCCCCGTTTGGTTTTTGCACTATCAGCACAAAGGGAAAAACTATGATTTTGCGATCAACGGTCAGACCGGAAAACAGGCAGGCACACCGCCATTTTCCTGGAGAAAAGCGATTTGTTTTAGCGCAGGCATTGCGATTCTGGTGATGCTAGTGTGCTTTTTGCTGGGAAGGAGTGGTTTGCTATGACAAGATCTGTGACAAGTGCACTGACCGCAGTGACAATTGGGCTATGCGCCCTCGCGTGCACGGCAACCGCTTCTGCAGCCCCCTATACGCAGTCCGACACGGTATACCTCTATGACGAGGGATCACTGCTGTCCGAGGACGACTATACCGCAGCGTGGGAAACGCTCGAGAACACGGCGACGGAATCCGGCATGCACATCGGTGTCTGGATCGGCAGCACACCCATGGGAACGTACGCCACCACGAGCGCCTGTGACGATACCTACGATGAGACGTTCGGCGTGAATACAGATGGCATTTTTCTCTACCTCGACTGCTCCGACGAATCGGATCTGTACGACTATATTTCCACCAGCGGACTCGGACAGTTCTATTATACAAACAGCGCAAACTGCGACCGCATTTCTGCGATGTGGGATCATATGATGCCCTATTTGAGCCGCGGCAATGAAGATCTCCCGTCCGCAATCCAGGCGTTTTGTGACGATGTGGTATCCTATGCAGCGCAAGGTGCACCCAGCGACAGCTATTACGTCTATGACAGCGATCGCGGCGATTATCTGATTCTCGAGGACGGCGATGTCCAATTTGTCGACACGCTTCCGGAATCGTACACAACCACGCGCGAAGAACGGATGCTGCGCGTACTCATCTCGGCGGTGGTCGGCTTACTTGTCGGTGCGCTTACGCTGCTTTTGATCCGGCGGCGCTATCGCTTTCAGCAGCCCGGCAGCACCTCGCCGTATTTGCAGCACGGTCAGGTTCGTTTCACCGAGCGATCGGATCGCTTTCTGCGCCGACACATCAGCCGCACACGAATTGCACCTGACAACAACGGCAGTGGCGGCGGACATGGCGGTGGAATGAGCCACGGCAGTTCCTTCGGCGGCAGCCACGGCGGCGGCGGACATCACCGATAACTGCTAGAAAAAATTCATGAAAAAACACGGTACAGAACTTGTCTCGTTCTGTACCGTGTTTCTCTTTGCGTGCATTTCACGCGTTATCTTATTTCACGCGTTATCGTTAGGTATTCTTTTTCGATTTTCCTTTTGTGGATTTTTTCTCAATTGCAGATTTCTTCTCCTGATATTCCGCATCCGTCAGAATCCCCTGCTCGTGCAGCGTCTCCAGATTTTTCAGCAGCATCTCCGGATCTTCATCCTTTTTCGCAGTGGAACGCAGTCTTGCGCGCTTATTCTTCGCCTTCTCCTCGAGTTCCTTCTGCCGTGCCATTTCTGCAACCATCGCTTCATAGCGCTTGCGATCACCGAACCAAAGCAGTACAATCAGAGCAAGTCCAACGCACAGCGCACCGATTCCAATCCACCAGCCCGGCGGCGTATAGGTCATTGTTACCGTATGCGTTCCTGCAGGCAGGCGAATGCCAATCATCGCGTCTACGACTACGATCTGTCCCACGTCACCATCCTGATTCGTAAGCGAAGTCGAACCGTCATCCTCTTCAACTTCCTCAACCAGGTTGTCGATCTTCTCGCCGTCTACCTCAATTGTCCAGCCCGGCTGATACGGAATCGTTGTCATCATCAGCTGACCCTCTTCTGCGGTAATCGTTCCTACAAGCTTGCGGTCGTTCGAAGCATCGCTGTCGATCTCCCACTGGTTCTGCTTGAGGATATCGATATCGGTCTGGAACAGATCCGCGTCAAAGGTATAGAACAGGAAGTTCTTTACGATGGTAAATTCATCCGATACGGTCATACGAAGCGTCAGCTTTGTTCCTGCTTCATACGATCCGAGCGTGCGGATAACGTAGTTGTCGCCCTCGAAGTATTCGCCCATCGAGTCGAACTGTCCATAAACCGAAGCGTCCGCATCTGACCAGGTAAACGTGCCTTCGTTTTCTGCGCTCCAAGCCGCTTCTGTCTCATCCCACGCGTCCGTATCCCACGAATACAGGTACAGGCTTACCGCGTTCTGGTACTCCGTCTTGAAGTAGATGTAAATCGGCTTGTTCGCCATATCCTCCGTAACCTCGATGTGGAAGTCAATAGTCGGATCGCCGCTGCCGGCTGCTTCGTACTTGGTCTGTTCGCCGTACGGACTCGTTGTAATCGAATCGCTGATCACAGCGTCCTCCGCCAGTGTGATCGGCGTGTAATATTCGTTCCACGAAGAGAAATTACCGCTATCGTCAAACTCCGTATTCCCTGCCATGGTACTCAGGAAAATATTCTGGCTGTTGAACGGGTTGTCGTTGCCGAGGTGGTCAATCTTTGTGACATCGCTGTCCACCATATAGCCGAGCGAAAGTACATTCGGGTTTTCGTAGATCGTAATCGTCTTTTCCGTGCCGTTTTCGTTGACGTAGTCATATTCCCAGTCAAGCGGCACATAGGTATCGTTCAGACGCTTTTCATCGCCGCTATCGCCGCGGTCGAGGACATACTTGATGCCAAGCAGCGAATCGGCAAGCGGTGTGTTCCCGTCATAGCGTGTGTAGTAGCTGTGCATGCAATAACCCATCGTCTCAATGAAATTGATGATGCGCGTATTCATGACTGAGCTGGAGTGGGAAATGCCGTTGAGTCCAAATGCGGCGTTGTCATTGACGCAGCGGAAGAAGGTCTTTTCCGCACGATAAACGCCATCGTCATATTCTTCGAGGAGGTCTACGACTTCACGACCTGTCCAGATATAATTCTGATACGACTTTCTAGTCGAATAGGAAACCTCATCGTCAATGTCCTTCATCGAGTCCACCGCGTTATAGGTCGCTTCTGCGCCCGCGACAAAGAGCATCGTGACAGTCAAAAAGACGCTTGCGCCGCGTTTGTTTCGTGTGGCATTGCTGCAGGTCAGGAAATACAGCAGAATCAGGTAAATCCCGATCAGCGCTGCGGAAATCCAGACCGCACCGGTTGCCATTTGTTCAAACTTCATTCCAGCGACAATCGCAACCAGCGCCACCATCGCGCCGGCAGAACCGAAAATATGCTTGCCCTTAATGCCATCCTTGTTGGCAAACGTTATCGCCGCCATCGACAGGAAAATGAACGAAAGCAAGAACGCATAGCGGAACGGCAGCCAGTTCGGCGCTTGTCCGCCGTGCCACATCATATCGACCGGCACGATCATCATGCAGGTGAGCATCACCAGAATCAGCAGCGTATAGCCGATCTTTTTGCGGCGGTTGATTTTGCCGTTCATATAGAACATCGGCAAGAGAACTACCATCAGCAGACCGCAGTAAATCTCCGGCTTACCCTGAACATTTACCGAGTCGTACTGTGCCGGAAACAGCTGCGGTAGCATGTCCACCAGATCCAGCAAAAGCGTCAGGATCGGATTCTTTTCGGTATCGGTCAACAGATCGCTCGCCAGTGGGAACGACTGGAAGCGGAAGTGATAATCCGGATCGGTGAAGTCAAATTTTCCGAGCTTCAGCGCGTTATACACCGGCAGCAGCATAAACGCCGCACACGCCAGCGCAATCACAGAGCTGTATATCACCCGCACAAGAATTTTGCAGTAATCCTGCGCCTTTCTGCCGCGCTTGTCCGTGCCGAAGAAGAGATAAAACAGAAAATAAAGCACGACAAAGAAGCAGATCATATAGCCGATGTAGAAGTTCGCCACGCACATGAGCGCCAGCGGAATGATGTAATTGAGGCGACGCCCGTCGTCCACCAGGTATTCGATGCCAAGCATAATCAGCGGCAAGAACACCAGACCGTCCAGCCACATCGGGTCGATCAGCTGAATCACGGCATATGCCATCATCGCATACATCGTGGAAAAAATCAGCGAGGGAAGCGGCTGTACACCACGGCGCTTTTGCAGAAAATAGCTAAAGGTCACGCCCGCCGCGCCGAGCTTGCAGAGCTGCATAATTAGAAGGCTGCTCAACATGAATTTTTCCGGTAGCAGCAGTACGATCAGCGTAAACGGACTGGCGAGATAATAGCCGATAATGCCCATAAATTCACCGGACAGATTACGCGACCAGTTGTAGAAGATACTGCCGTCTCCCCAAAAGGCATCCCGCAGCGCTTCGAAATAATAGACATATTGTCCGTTTAAGTCAAGGCAGAGCACAGATTCCTCCCCGAAGGGATAAAGACCGAAGATTGCGTATGCCAGGTAGGTCAGCGCGGCAGGGATCGCGAACGCGACAAAGTAAACGCGGTTTCGATAAATCCACGCCTTTACGCCTTCCAGAACACCGCGCACACCGTGTCCTGCACGTGCGGCCGGGACGGCATTGATTTTGGTAGTTGCCATGAAATTCCTCCTTAAAATAGTACGGATCCAGAAGCGTCCGGCATCCGGATTTCGATGTGCTGCCCGCCATTTCCCCGGATGACAAAGCAACAGATAAATTTATTATAGCACAAATTGAAATTCGGTGCAAGTGCTTTACGGAAAAAAATCACGAAAATCAATTTTAGTAAACAACATGTAATAATTTATCGAAGTCGACCAAGCAATCC
>JAJQAB010000032.1 GCA_021203985.1 Ruminococcus sp.
TTTGGGTATATTTATATTATACCACATTGTCTAACTTTTGGGGAGCGGTTCAAAAGCACAGCGCGGCAATTTTTTCCGGTATCTCAAAAAATTTCGAAAAAAAGCCTTGACAAGCGCGCAAGAATGGTGTACTATATAACTAGTGCACTAGTAATTTAAAGGAGAAACTGCAATGGATTTTCAGGCAAATTACCCGATTTATTTGCAGATTGCGGAGGACATAAAGCGCCGGATTGTCATTGGCGAACTGCATCCTGGCAACAAGCTGCCATCCAATGCGGAATTGGCCATGGCGTATCAAGTCAACCCGAACACCGTACAACGGATTTATCGGCAGCTTGAATCTGAGGGGATCTCCTATGCCAAGCGCGGCATAGGTACATTTCTCACAGAAGATCCGACACTACCGGATCGACTGCGGCAGGAAATCGGCGCACAGATCAGTGCGAAATTTCTCTCACAAATGCAGCAGTATCATTTTACCAAGGAAGAAATGTTGCAGCTATTAGACGATCAGCTGCAGAAAGAGGGAAATTTATGTTAAAATTTGAACACGTGACGAAAGTGTACGGCGGCAGAAAAGCACTGGACGACCTGACGATTTCTTTTTTGCCGGGACACGTCTACGCGCTGGTCGGACCAAACGGCAGTGGGAAAAGTACCCTGATGAAGGCCGCCGCAGGTCTGGTAAAGCCGAGCACAGGACGCATCACCCGCTTCGATGTGCCCATTGGCGTGGAGACAAAGAAGCATATTGCCTATATGTGTACCGAGCCGTTTTATTATGACTACATGCGGATTGCAGACGTTGCGCAATTTTATGCGGACTTTTTCGATGACTTTGACACGGCGAAATTTGCATCGCTGCTGGAATTTATGGGACTTGCGCCGCAAATGAAGGTCAAGTCGCTTTCCTCTGGCATGGCAGCAAAGCTGAAAATTTCGGCAACGCTCGCGAGAAACGCCGCGGTCTGCATGCTGGATGAGCCGCTCAATGGAATCGATCTCCTCAGACAGGATCAGATTATTCAAAGCATCCTACGTGCGGCAAATCCAAACGCAACAATTCTGATTTCCAGTCACCTGTTTAACGAGCTGGAGCCGATTGTGGATCACATCGTCATGATGGGAAACGGCGCGCTGCTTTTAGAAAGCGAGCTCGAAGAAATTCGCACGCGGTACGGCAAATCGATCTCTGATCTTTACCGGGAATACTACGCCGCGTCACAGTTTCCGCCCATTGCGCCCACAAATTCAAGTACAAAGGAGAAGTATTGATGGGAACGCTATTGAAATATGAATTTCGCCGATCCCGTGTCATTTTCTTGGGGATCGCCGCGGTTACAATCCTTTTTGAAGCACTTTATCTAATCGGCTGGTTTTTTTGAATGGACCATACCATTTTCGATCGGCATCCTCGGCAGCGTTTTCTGCATTCTGTTCAGTACGATGGCAATTCTGCTCTACGGTGTCATCCTGTTCAACGATGACATTTCCAAAAAGCCGGGCTATCTGTTATTTTCCACACCGCAAAGTGCCGCGCAGATTATCTGCACAAAACTTTTGATGACACTTCTCGCGCTGATCGGTCTATTTTTCGTTTTCTTCGTGCTGATAGGACTGGACATCTGGCTTGTCCTAGCGCGCAACGGCACATCTATTCTGGCAATGCTGCAGGAAATTGATGCCAGCATCACCGAAGCCGGGATCAAATAAGTTCTTTTTAACGGCTACAATCTCTTCAGACTGTGCATGTACATCCTTACATCCATCTTTTCGTTTGTGTTCGAGGTAATCGTTGCATACACCATGATTGTGCTGACAAAAACGATCATAAGGAATCAGAAGGACCGCACGATTCTGGCGATTCTCTTTTGGATTATCATTTCAAGTGCAGTCAGCAACATTTCCGCATTCATTAGCGCTGCACTCGCGCCGGAAATCGAAAGCTATTCGGTTTACACCACAGAAACGATGGGAATCTATCTGCACGCGGTCTTTCATCCGGCAATGTATCTGCCCGGCATGATTCTGACGATTCTCTGCGGCATCGGCGGCTTTGCGCTGACCACATGGCTGATTGACAAAAAACTGAGCCTATAAGCACATTCGCACCCGAAAAAAATCCTCTTTGAACAGACGGCAGTATTTGCTGCTCCCATGTCTGCGCAAAGGGGATTTTCTATTTTTTTGTAAGTTTTATGCGATTGATATAACTTTAGGCGACACTGCACAGAGATTGTGCGTCAGATGTACTCTCCGAGCATAAACTTCGCAGATTTTTCTTTAGATTATTAAGTGACGATGAAGCAATACTCTATGTATTGCAAGGAGGAACTTGATAAGATAAAGGAAAAGATGTTAGCAGATGGCGTGCAAAGCCGCAAACGGTCTTTGTGCAGTGTCGCCTTTAGTATCACATATCCAATTCGATTTCAAACGCATCGTACCGCTTGATTGCGCGATCGTTCTTCTCTACCGTTTGTTCCGCGCACCAATCCTCCAGTATGTCCTCGAAGGTGTCCAGATACTTCGAGGAAACTGCGGTCCAAATATTATCCTTCGTCCAGAGATCATCCTCCGTCATGCGCTCTTCAATATCAAAGCGCACGATCAGATAATACGCATCCTCGTCCTCCACGATTCCCGGCACGTCAATTTCGATTTCATCGCCAAAAATATAATCATATGCTGCTTCCGATGGAGAGTAGGTCACATCGTCTTCATCCGTATTTTCATCCGTTGTCACTCTGGAAATAATCGTTTCCTCGGCATACGGATCGGTTGTTGTCGTGGTGACTGTTTCGCCGTCCTCATCGGTTGCAACCGTTTCTGTCGTTTCCGTATCGGTATCTTCCTCTGCGACTGTCGTAGTTTCCTCGGATTCGTCTCCTGCAACCGAAGTCGCATCGCCGGTTTCCGTTTCCTCTGCGGTTGTTGTCACAGTCGTTGTCGTGGTTTCGGTTGTCGTTATTGTGGTAGTCGTTGTCGCAGCGATCTCGTTGCCATCCTCATCGGTTTCCGAAGTTACAGTTGCTGCCGCTGCCTCTTCTGAAATGGATGTCACATAAGCGTCATACTCGCTCTGAATGGTGTCCATTCCTAATGACAGCGCTTCCTCATCACCCTGCGCATCTTCCAATTCGCTCAGATAGCCTTCGACCATTTCGAGCATCTCGGTCTTTCCGTCATCATCGAGTTCATCGCCATTGCCATCCGTCAGATCAAATTGAATGTACCGCACGCGGGCATTATTTTCGATATAATATTCGCGCATCTCATCATCCATTACGCCCTCTTCGCCGTCCACGTCATAATAGTACAGGAACAACTTGTCCTGCAGGTAGGAATTTTCCAAAACCATCTGCACAGACTCTGACGACATCCCATTGTCCTCATAGGTTTCGCCATAGGATTCCCAGAAGGTATCTACTGTTTCCGTGATTTCTGTTTCCTCGTCCTTGTCCAGTTCTAGCTCTAACTCTTCGCATTTGTTCTGAACAGCAGCGTATTCCTGGCAATACTTCAGGGTGCGGTTCTGGATCCACTCCTCTGTGCTGACGCCGTCCATTGTAAATGCCTTGACTGCGTCATCATCGCTTGTGTCGAGTTCCTCATCATCTTCTGCAAGCGACTGCGTCATTTCGACATAAGATGCGTAGGAATAGTAAATATACATACCTGCCTTAATCTGTACGCCATCGATTGTCATGACATTCGCCGTACTCTCACCGCAGCCGGCAAGGGAGCCAGCCATAATCGCAGCAAGTAAAATGCCCGCCGCCTTTTTCCATTTCAACATATTGATACCTCCGATAGATTTTCTGACAGCAAAAAACCAGAGCGCGCCGGAATTTCCGGGTCAGCCGCCCTCCGTTTTATGCCGTCATAGTCAAATACGATTTTATTATACTATATTTTTTCGAATAAGTCCATAGTTTCACGAAAATTTTTTCTGTATATCACAAAATAGCTTTCAAGTCGGGCATACTACCCCCCGAGTAAAGAGGAAATGCCGCAGCGCAAAATTTCGCGGTATTTCCTCTTGCAATTTCTCTGATTTTGTAGTATAGTAATCCATAAGGGACGCCGCATAATCCGGCAAAACGCCCGGGTTTCGCGCGGTGCTGCCCGAATTTTCTCAGAAAGGAATATTTTTGAATTATGCGTGCACTCATTACAGGTGCGACCTCCGGAATCGGCAAAGCGATTGCATGTGAGCTTAGCCGCCGGGGCTGGTCGCTGATTTTAACGGGGAGGAACCAAGCGGCGCTTCATACGCTGCAATCGACCCTGCTCGTGCCAACTGAAACCATTGCACTGGATTTAGCGCAGGCAGAAGCGCCCCAACAACTTCACGACTTTTGCAAAGGAAAGCACGTGGATCTTGTCGTCAACAATGCCGGCTTCGGCGTTTTCGGCGCGTTTGCGGAAACCGATCTGGACGCAGAACTAGAGTTGATCCAGGTCAACATCCGCGCACTCCATATTTTAACGAAACTATTCGTCCAGGACTTTCGCAAGCGTGGCAGCGGACGCATCCTGAACGTGGCATCGAGTGCCGGCTTTCTGACCGGACCGTTATTTTCTTCCTACTACGCTTCCAAAAACTATGTCGTGCGCCTCTCCCTAGCGATCGCAGAAGAACTGCGCCGCGAAAACAGCCGCGTCAAGATCAGCATTCTCTGTCCCGGACCGGTGAAGACAGCTTTTGATCAGCGTGCCGGCGTACAGTTTCACCTCAAAGCGCTGACACCAGAACGCGTTGCAAAGGAAGCCGTTCGCGGCGTATTGACCGGAAAGCTTCTGATCGTTCCCGGCGCATCCATCCAGCTCGGTCTTTGGATGGCAAAGCTTTTACCTGAGCCGCTGCTTTCCCGGATTAGCTACCATCTGCAGTCTGCGAAATGCCCGGAGTGCGACCACATGAAGTAGATTAAACGCTACGCGTTTTGTGGCTGACGCTTCCGTCCGAAAACTTCGAGGACAAAAAGGATTGTTCACCGTACAGACCGTAATACCCGGACAATAAATAGCTCACCGCAATCGCCAGCAAATAATAGGGCGCGCCATCAAAGCCGAAAAGCTCCACAGCAATCAGCAGCGATGCCAACGGACAATTCGTCACGCTGCAGAACAGCGCCGTCATGCCCACTGCCGCGCAAAAGGACGGTGAAATCTCTAGAATCCTGCCAAACAAGCAGCCGAAGGTTGCACCAATAAAAAAGGAAGGCACAATTTCGCCGCCCTTAAAGCCGCCGCCGAGTGTCACCGCTGTGAAAATCATCTTTGCAAAGCAAGCGTACCAGACGACATTTCCGGCAATTGCATCACGGATACCATCGGTGCCGAGTCCCAGAAACGCCTGACTTCGCACCAGCAAAATCAAAATCCACAGCATGCCGCTTGCCGCGATAATCCGCAGGTAGGGGTTAGGGATTTTTTCACCAGCAGTGTCTGTGTCCGATGCAGCACAATACAAAACAAAATGCTCATTGCCGCACAGAGTACGCCCAACAGCAGAATTTTCAGCGCAGGAACGACCGCAAGCTCCGGTACGTCAGAAACCGTATAGCCAGCGAATCCAATTCCAAGCTTTCCGGCAAGCCAGGACGCCGTCAGCGATGCAATCGTACAAGGAACAAGCGCCGCATAGTGCATTGCGCCAACGCAGACGACTTCCATCGCAAAAATTGGTGCGGCGATGGGCGTGCGGAAAATGGCGGAAAAGGCAGCGGACATACCGCACAGGATCATCACATGCCGATCCCGCGCACCGAGATGGAACAAGCGACTCCACAAGTTTCCGATACTGCCGCCAAGCTGCAGTGCCGCGCCCTCACGTCCAGCGCTTCCGCCGCACAAATGCATAAAAACGGCTGCTAGGAAAATCAAAGGCGCCATTTGCGCTGGAAGCTGCGTCTCCGAACGAATCAATGCCAAAACAAGATTCGTTCCGCCATCGTTTTGGTTGTACATCACATGATACAGCCAAACGATCAGCACGCCGCCCAACGGAAGCAGCAGCAATACCCAGGCGTGTGCCAGGCGGAAATCTGTCACAAACCCAATTGCATAGACAAATCCCACGCCGACTGCGCCCACCAATAGTCCCAGAAAAACGGACAGAAAAATTCAGCGCACCAAAAGGCGCAGGTGAGAAAGAATATGGATACCACTATGCAGAGCTTTCCTCTTCCAGCGACGAATTGTCGCATCGCGTCCGCGCATGATGCGCACCCCCAGTCCACACAAAAGACAATCCTCCGAGAAGTGACACTTCTGCGGAGGATTGCTTTGTTTCATGCAAAGCATACGCTTCGTTTTTCGTACAGCATCAAGCGCACAATCTCTGTGCGTGTTGCCTTAATAATTTTCCGCCTTCACCTGGAAATAGGACTGCGAATGCTGACAAACCGGACAGACCTCCGGCGCTTTCTTCCCGATGACGATATGCCCACAGTTCGAACATTCCCAGATCACATCGCCGTCCTTCGAAAATACGCAGTCGCTTTCGATGTTGGAAAGCAGCTTCCGATAGCGCTCCTCGTGCGTCTTTTCGATCGCGCCAACTGCTTCAAACAATGCGGCGATCTGCTCGAAACCCTCTTCCTTTGCCTGCTGCGCAAATTCCTTGTACATATCCGTCCACTCATAGTTCTCGCCAGCCACAGCATCCGTCAGATTTTCTGACGTGTCCGGAATCTGACCACCGTGCAGCAGCTTGAACCAGATCTTCGCGTGCTCCTTTTCGTTCAGCGCCGTTTCTTCAAAGAGCTTCCCGATCTGTACATAGCCATCCTTCTTCGCCTTAGACGCATAGTACTGATACTTCGTAAACGTCTGTGACTCGCCGGCAAATGCAGCCAGCAGGTTCATTTCGGTTTTGCTTCCCTTTAATTCTGCCATGATAACCATTCCTTTCTCATGTGCGCAGATCCCATCCGCGCGTTGTCTCATCTGCACGCTTGTTCATCCTGCCGATCCGCTTGCCGCCAGGCAGCCAGGGCAAAGGCCGTGGAACACAATATGGTGCGACTCGATCAAAAAGCCGTGCCGATCCACAATCTTCTGTTCCAAATCCGTCTGATATGGCAAATCCACATCAAACACCCGTTCGCAGCCGCGGCACTCCATATGATAATGCGGTGTCGTTTTAAAGTCGAAGCAGTCCGCACCATTCGAAATCGGAATATGAAGGATTTCACCCTGTTCGGACAAAATTTTCAGGTTTCGATAAACGGTCGCCTTGCTGATCAGCATATTTTCCGCAGCAATCTCACGAAAAATTTCATCCGCAGTTGGATGGTTGTGCATGCAATGTACCGTCTCCAGCACCAAGCGGCGCTGCAGCGTATTGCGATTTTTCATTCAAATCATCCTTCAAGTCAATCAGGTCACACGTTCCAGACAAAAAGCCCGGAAAACTAATAATACGCATTCTCAATTAATATTATATCCTTTCTAAGATGATTTGTCAAGAGGATTGTATGAAAAACCACAGCGCCGAATGTTATGCTACAATAGAACTGATACAAAAAGAAGAAGAAAAACGCGCTCTCA
>JAJQAB010000075.1 GCA_021203985.1 Ruminococcus sp.
CTTAGTCGACTTCGATAAATTATTACATGTTGTTTACTAAAATTGATTTCCGTGTTGCTGTTTTCGCACCCATTGACATTTCGCTGAAAATATGTTACAGTAGAGATATGCAATTCACCTTCGGGGTACATCGAAACAAAATGCCCTTTGGGTTTTACAGAAAGGACGTCCATTTATGCAATCTCAATTTCCCATCACACGCCATCTTGCCGCACTACTGGCGCTGATTTCTGCGGCTGTCGCGATGACTGCCTGCGGCGATACACAGGAAGCGATCAACTCTAGCAGTGCCGTAGAGGACAGCACGATATTTGACGACATCACCTTCGATGATATGGACGATCTCGATTACGGCGCAACGATGCGCGATAACACCGACTATGCCATTCCCGTCACGTATGACAAGCGATTTCTCGAAGACGCCGAGGTCGAAGTGCTCGCCTCGTATTACAGCGCAATCCAGGATCAGGATGCCGACCTGTTTGACGAATGCGTGGCGGAATTTTACATCGACTATTACTTAGAAAACGCCTATGGCGGTCTGCTCAATTCCGATGCTTATATTGCCCAGCAATACGACACTTTCCAGGATCAGCTTGACGGCGCGGATGTTGCCTTTGCGCTGATCACCGTCACCTCCTGCACCGAGGATGAAACTGCCGAAGATTCCGGCATCACCTACCTCAAGGATATGTGTGCAAAACTAATCGGCGAAGAGGAGTGCGAAGCGTCCTGGGACGGCTGCAAGCTATTGACCATTGAGCCAACGCTGACTGACGGCACAGATTCGTTTGTCGGCGGTGAAATCAACCTGTTTATCGTCCAGCTTGACGGCAGCTACTACATTTGCGCTTAGCAGAGGCAAGAAGTCAGAAGTCAGAGATTACAATTTCTATTTTCCTTCCTCCGAATCTCTTTCCTCTGTCCTCTGCTCACTGAGCCGTACAAACAGCTCATCCGATTCTTCTTGTTCTGCCGGCTGTTCTTTCGCTTCGTTGCGCTGGCGCATCTGCTCGGAAAGCTCGCGCACCGACATGCGATAGCGCCAGAAAAGAATGCCCATCACGACAACATATACCACGGTCACGATAATCAAAATCACCGCGGTTTTCTCACTGATCATAATTTTTCCTCCGGGAACAGAAAACACCATTCATGCACGTGAATAGTGTTTTCTTTTTTTGACAGATCTTCTGTCGATATGTAGAGTAGATCGTAAGAGGTCATTTTTCATCGGCAAGTGCAGCGGATCTCCACGCGCTTTCCCGATATGATGTCTATCCTTATGCTTTTGTCTCTTCGCTGCTCGTTTGTGTTGTTTGCTGTGCTGCCTGTTGTGCCGCAAGCAGATCGCGGATTTCGGTCAAAAGCTGTTCTTCCTTGCTAGGTTCTTCCGGCGCAGATTCTTCTTCCTTCTTCCGGCGGAACACATTCATCAGCTTTACGATCAAAAAGACGCAGAGTGCAATCAACAGGAATGTGATCACAGCGTTCAAGAAATTACCAATGGCAATGAACGGCTCGTTGCCCCACGGAATCTGAATACCCAGCGTATTGAAGTTCACGCCGGCGAGAATCATACCGATAAAAGGCATCAGAATGTCGTCAACCAGGGAAGTGACAATTGCCGTGAATGCCGATCCAACGATCAAGCCGACCGCCATGTCAAGCACATTGCCTTTGGAAATAAATTCCTTAAACTCGCCGACAATCGATTTCAGCGCGCCGCCGGCTTTTTTCGCCGTGTCCTTCAGGTCAGAATTTTCCGGCGTTTCCGCAGTCGTCTGGGGTGTTTGCGTTTCTTTTGTTTGCTGATCCATAAGAATCCTCCTCGTTTCTGATTGTTTGGCAGCGATACTCTCGCCACCTATTTTAAAACGCGGTCTGCGCCTGTCGTCCATACTTATGCTTCCGGCTCTGCCTGCGCGTCATCCTCTGCAGAGTCCGCCTCATCCGCTATCGCTGTGCCTTCCTCAGCGTCATCCGTGGTGTCATCTTCTGCGTCATCTGCGTCATCCTCAGACGATGCTTCCTCATACGTCTGAATCTCGCCCGTATCGACCGTTACAATAAATCCATCGACATTATTGCCGGAAATCGTATACGACTGATTCGACGGTACGAGAACGTACGTGGTGTCCGCCGAAGTGTCCGCCGGAACGTAGTACACCTCGTAGACCTCACCGTCCCAGTTGGTAATCTTCAGGTGGTTGTCCGAAGTGTAGTTCTCCAGCAGCGTAATATATTCCTCCAGGCAGAGGTCGTTATCCATAATATAGGTCGCGTGCGACTCGCCGACATAGCGGTAATGCCACTCCTCTGCCTGAATGCCCGTCACGTCCGTTTTCTCCTCGGTATAGCGGAGAATATAGCCGTATTTCGCACAGTTCTGGTCAATCCAGTCATAGTCGCCCGTACTGTCATAGTCCATGACATAGCCGTCCTGATAGATTGACACATCCAGCGCATAGCCCGTCTCGTGCTCGCTGTAGCCCGGCACGGACACGCGTTCTGAATAATCCAAACCCGTCTGCTCCAAGTCCTCATCATACAGCTCCTGCTGCTGTTCGTTGGTGCGATAGCCGCTCAGGATAATAATATCATCATGACCCGTGGCAACGTAAAAATCGTCCAGCATTTCCGTCAGCGCTTCGAGCGGTTCAAGCCGCAGACCAATTTCCGAGCCGCTCACATAATAGCTCGTCACCTCGTGGTCGGTCTTATACGAATAAATGCTCGTAATTTCATCCGTATTATTTTCGGTATAGCCATAATCGTTATTGACCAAAATCAAATTGCCAGCGTATACCTGCGTATTTTCTACCGAAATATTTTCATAAACCGTTGCTTCTGTCGCCGGCTCTGTGTTCTCTGTTGCAGACATAACCGAAAGCGTCCCAGTGTCGAGCTCTTGTTCGATCGGCGTAAACGACTGATACATCTGATAGCACGCATAGCCGACAACGCCGACCAGTGCGATGGAAACGATCACCTGTGCCGCAGTTTTCCCACCAGATCCACGCGTGCGGCGCAGCGTGGAACGTTTTTTTTCAGCGTTTTGCGATGCGTCCGGCACCGTCTGCCGGGTGCTTTTCTGCGGTTTTCTCCGTGCTTGTTTTTTCTGTTCCTGGCTCATTGAAAGCACCTCTATTCCTTCTCGGGCATTTTCCGGGGCATTTCGAAGCTCACCGGTGCACAGACACGCAAAAAACTACGCCGCGCATCTGCATTCGCACTTCCTTTTTCTATTATAGCACATATTTCGAAAAATGCAAATACTTTTTATGCAAATTTTTTGATAACGGCAAGCACAGTGCAATCAGGAATCCGTTTCCGCCGTCACAACGCCGTCCGCGTCAATTTGAATCCCGAATCCATAGGACAGCGATTCCATTTGCCGATAGAACGTGCCCTGTTCTTCCACTGCTTCCAGATATTCCACCTGACACGCCGTCTGCCTTGCCGGAACAAGCTGAAGCTCCACTTCCAAATCATCCGCAGTCCCCGTGAGATGCAGTTGTGCCAGCATCGTGTCCATCGTATTGCCGTTAAACCAATAGTTGCCCATCGAATACAGAATCGGCTTGCCCTGATAGTACTCGATCCCCTGGAGAATATGCGGATGGTCGCCGATCACGGCGTCTGCGCCGCACTCGATCAGCTGGTGTCCGGTCTCGACCTGATAGTCCTCGAGCCACGTCACCGCTTCAATTCCCCAGTGCATATACGCCACCACATAGTCCGCATTCACCGCCGCTTCCTTGATGCGCTCGTACAAGAGTGTTGGATCGACCGTGCGGAACACGCCTGGCTCTGTCTGCATTGCGCCTTTCGTCTCCTCGGTCCATTCAATCCGCGTGCCCGACAGTAGCGCCACCGTGATGCCGTCCAGCTCATAGTAGAGGATCGAAGAAGCCTCCTCAAGATTTTCTCCAGCGCCGACATAGGCGATTCCGGCGTCCTCGAGCGTATCCATCGTGTCCAGAAGCGCGTCCTCGTCGAAGTCGTAGACGTGATTATTCGCCAGAGAAACGGCATCCACGCCCAGATCCTCCAGTACGCAGACGTTTTCCGGGTCGCCCCGAAACGTAAAGGGCTTTCCCACAAGCGCCGTTCCGCGTGTGGAATACTGGAACTCATTATTCACAAAGCACAGATCCGCTGATCGCATATACGAGCTCAGCACCGGATCAATGCACTGCGTGATATCGCGGTCTTGTTCGATCCAATACGCCGTTGTGCGCGCATCGTCCGAAACGCAAATATTGCCATCAAAGCAAAGCGTTTCATCGATTGTCTCTGCCGTTGTTGTTGTAGTCGCTTCCAACTGGGCATATGCCGCGCCCGTGCCGTCCACTGCTGCCGCAGCTTCAACCGGCGCTGCAGGCTGTGCAATCCTGCGCATTTTACTTTCCGCATGGCTGCAAAAAAACACCACCGCCGCGACTGCCAGCACTGCCAGCAGCACACAGACAGCAATCGCCAGATTCTTCTTCCGAAAAAGCGATCACCAGCGATGCGGCGGCTTCTGATAAATGATTTCCATAACAAGACCCCTTAACAAAAACGTTCCCACAAAATAGCAGCGCAGGCAGCACGCTGTGCCGTTTGCAGACGCTACTTTTTATTTTACAGGATTTGACAAAGACTTGTCTATTGATGAAATCACTAAAAATCGCGGCGATGTTTCGGCAGATTCGTATAAAGGCGATATCGGAAGAAGAAAAGGAGCACGTACCGTGGACTACTAACAGAGGGCAGAGAGTCAAAGGACAGAGGTCAGAAGAAAAGGAGCACGCGCCACGGCTTGCTCCTTCCTTCTGTGTATCGTACACATATCTTGTTACACCATCAAAATCATCATAACCGCTGCCGACAAAGCCACCATCAGCACATACTCCAGCAAAACCGCGCCGAGCAAAAGCCAGATGTTCGTACCGCCCTGCTGCTGCATGCGCACTTTCCGCACCGGCAAGGACAGCCCCTCCTCGCGTACTTTCTTTACTTGGCGCATGACATACCGATAATAAAACCAATTTCCGAACAAGCCACACAGCAGCGTAATACAAATATCTAGGTAGTTGCACACGGTCGTGGCGTTCTCAATGAGTATCACATGCGCATCGAGACGATCGAGAATCGTTTGCAGTGTCTCCGGCGTATACAACGAAGCGACAAGCGAAGTCGAAGCGTCTCCTGACTCCATCGCTGCAATCAAATCCGGCAGGCTGACCTGCAGCGTCAGCATTATTTGCGGCAACTGCATCAAAGCGAACGCCAGTGTCAGCACCAGCGCCAGCGGCCACATTTTCCGATAGGCAAAATATAGATACGGAAAGAACAGGCACGTAAAGTTGATCGAAAATTTACGGTTCCGGCGATCGAAGCGCAGAAATTTCGGCAGATAATAGACCTGATTTTTCGCGACAAAATCCGCCACATCGCCCAGGCGTTCTTCGCCGAGGCGCTCCTCCTGATCCATGCCGCAATATTGCTCATCAAACCCCATCTGATCCATCGCCTGCTGCATGCGCTGCCGGAACGTCTCCGGCTGCTTCTCCGGCTCGGTCTGTTCCGGTGCATGCTGCCAGGACGACTGATACGGTGTTTCTGACAGCGATGCGCCGCAATTTTTACAGCTGACTGTGCCCGGGTCGTTTTTCGTCCCGCAATTCGGGCAGACGCACGGCACTTCCGCTTGCGCCTTTTTCCAGCTCCCACCGGATTCATGCAGCGCGAAATTGATGCACGCGCCGTTTTTCTGCCAGCACGCACGGTGATATGGTGTCCCACACGCCGAGCAAACGACCACATCGTCGTTCTCCTGCAGGATCTGTTGACAAGCAAAGCAAGGATCTCCTGTGTGAATTCCCATAGCTTTCCCTCCTTCTTGAAGTACTTTACGTCTATTATACCACACAAAAAAATTTTTTCAATATCCAGAGAAAATATTTGCATTGCGTTCCATTTTGTAGTATAATAAAAGTAGTATAATAGAAGTTGTATGATGCGTGAAAGCACTGCCAATGAAACAGAAGGCAGCACCGCACAGAGATTGTGTGTCAGATGCGCCAACAGATTTTTCTTTAGATTGTGAAATGACGACGAAGCAATACTTTGTGTATTGCAAGGAGGAATTTTGCAAGATAAAGGAAAAGATGTCAGCAGATTGCGCACAAAGCCGTAGGCGGTCTTTGTGCGGTGTTGCCAGAAAGGAAACTCACCATGATTTTATTAGATGAACTTCGTGTCACGATGACAGACTATCGTAAGGACTTAAAGGAGCTTTACGAGGTACTAGGCATTGAACGGGCACAAGCACACTACGATGTGCTGCAGGAACAGGTCGCTGCGCCGGGCTTTTGGGACGACCTGGAAAATTCGCAAAAGGTACTGCAGGAATCCAAGGCGCTGGAAAACAAGATCCAGCAATATCACAAGATGGAAGAGCAGCTAGAAGACCTCCTGACCTTAATTGAACTGACGCAGGAAGAGGGCGAAACCGAAAGCAATGCCGAATTAAATCAAGAGGCAGACGCCTTTATTGAGCAGCTCGAATCGCTGAAGCTGGCATCCCTGCTGACCGGCGAGTACGACAGCTCGAATGCCATTTTGACATTCCACGCAGGTGCTGGCGGAACGGAGGCGCAGGACTGGGTGGAGATGCTCTACCGGATGTACCACCGCTGGGCGGAACGCCACAACTACAAGGTTGAACTGCTCGACTACCTAGATGGCGATGAAGCCGGACTGAAAAGCGCTTCGATCCTGATTTCCGGCGAGAACGCCTATGGCTTCCTGAAGTCCGAATCCGGCGTGCACCGTCTGGTGCGTGTATCACCGTTCGACTCGTCCGGACGGCGGCACACCTCCTTTGCCGCGCTCGAGGTTATGCCGGAAATTGACGACTCGATGGAGGTCGACATCCGTCCGGAGGACATCAAGATGGACGTGTTCCACTCCAGCGGCGCAGGCGGTCAGCACATCAACAAAACCAGCTCCGCAGTACGTCTGACCCACCTGCCCACCGGCATTGTTGTCTCCTGCCAGACGCAGCGAAGCCAGTTCCAGAACAAGGACTACGCGATGAAAATGCTCCGCGCAAAGCTGGTCGAAATCAAAGAGCGCGAGCATCTCGACAAGATCACCGACATCAAGGGCGTGCAGAAGGAAATTGCCTGGGGCGCGCAGGTTCGCTCTTACGTCTTTATGCCGTACACCCTCGTGAAGGATCACCGCACTGGCTTTGAAAACGGCAACATCCAAACAGTCATGGACGGCGACCTCGATGGCTTCATCAACGCCTATTTAAAGGGTCTGTCGGCTGGCACGCTGCAAAAATAAGGTGGCAAACGCCCCCGCAAAAAAAGAACACCGCGAACTATGAAATGAACCGACCCCAAAAAGTTAGATAAAATTAGAAACCGAATTTTATGCAAAG
>JAJQAB010000037.1 GCA_021203985.1 Ruminococcus sp.
TCGCTTTGTATAAAATTCGGTTTCTAATTTTATCTAACTTTTTGGGGTCGGTTCAGCGAAACACCAGGATCTTTTTCTCATTTCAAAACTCTCTTTTTCTCAAAACGCCTTTGCTTTCCTGATCTTATTTGTGGTCTAAGATCTGGAAAATTGCGGTCAGATCATCGTCCATTGTGGAAGTCTGCGGCTGGATCGGTGCGGTCGGTGCTTGTCCGCCGCTCACCTTGACGTCATTTACCAACGGATTATCCACCGGAATCGGCTCATCCTCTGACAGTGCGTCAGAATCCACCATATCAAAGCCGGCAGCGATTACTGTGATCATCATCTCATCCTGCATGTCGTCCTTAAACGCCGTACCGAAGATAAATTCAACATCATCTGCCGCCTTATCTGTAATCATCTTCGTTGCAACATCGACATCAGACGAAAGAATATCCTCGCTCATTGCAATATTGATCAGCAAGCGTCTTGCGCCAGCGATCGAAGTTTCCAGAAGCGGACTTGCGATAACCGCGTTTGCAGCTTCCTTCGCCTTGTCCTTGCCCGAGCCGTGGCCAATTGCCATATGCGCATAGCCCGCGCCCTTCATGATGGTCGAAACATCCGCGAAGTCCAGGTTGATATAGCCCTCTTCAACGATCAGATCGGAAATACTCTTCACGCCAGTTTTCAGCACATCATCCGCCATTGCGAAGGACTCACGCATCGTCAGCGGCTTGTCCAATCCTTCGAGCAGCTTTTCATTCGGAATCACAATCAAAGAATCTACGTACTTGCGTAGTTCTGTAATCCCGTTTTCTGCCTGAATCATTTTCTGTTCGCGTTCGAACGCAAAAGGCTTGGTTACAACGGCAACGGTCAGAATCCCGGCTTCCTGTGCCAGGCGTGCAACAACCGGCGCTGCGCCTGTACCTGTACCGCCACCCATGCCAGCGGTGATGAAGATCATATCCGCACCCTTTAATGCCGCCTCGATCTCATCCTTATTCTCCTCTGCGCTCTGCTTGCCGACATCCGGCTTATTGCCGGCGCCGCGTCCCTTCGTCAACTTCGCACCAATCTGAATCTTGGTGGTCGCCTTCGAATTATTCAGCGCTTTTGCATCCGTATTCACTGCAATATACTCGATATCATTCACATCCGAAGACGCCATACAATTCAGGGCGTTTCCACCGCCGCCGCCGACGCCAATTACCTTAATATTCACATCGGGATCGAATGCATCTTCATAGATAAAATCAGTCATCTCACGTTTCCTCCTACAAGACTTCTATCACAAGCGTATTCACCGTGCGATCTGTTATCCTTACCAGCCGGCGCGGATCAAACTCCCTGGAAATACATTTATCATTCTAACACATTTCAGCAAGCAATGCAAGCTTTTTTTCGAAATTCACGCGGTTTTTCTTTTTCGCACAAGATTAACAACGAATTCGTGCCTGAATTTTATAAAATTATACAGATTTCCGTCATTTCTTCTTCCGCGCGGCTGCTATCACTCCACAGTTTCCGCCACTGCGGTGGTTTCTGTCGTTTCAGCTTCTACCAAATTGCCGTTCTCATCCGTTTGTGTGGTAACCACAGGTGTCGCGGTCTGCTGATCGACCGTATCTTTATCGCGGTAAGAACACTGGTGATCGCCAACCATCATCAAATAGCCGACCTTGTCAGAAGAAAGCTCCGACAGAACCGTTTCCGCCATCGCGACCTTATACGACAATTCGCTCCAATTTCCCAGGGAAAATTCGATTCTCCCATCAAGCGTCAGGACAATATCATATTTATCTGTCATATCAATTTCCGTGATCAGATATTCAAGTCCCTTTGTCATCAATTCCGACAGCGTTTCAAAAATCTCATCCTTTTGGCTGTCGTTCGATGCCAGTGTCTTCCCCAGTTCACGCGTCATCGGATCGAATCCTATAATCGTTGGAAACGATGCATCGGTTTCCGGACTGCTTTTCAGGATTTTCCCTGCCGCGCTCACCTGAAGCGTTCCACTGTCGTCCACAAGATTATATGCCGGTTCGCTTGGCGTAACTGTGATTACCAGCACATCGGGAAATTCCTTTTCCACGCGCACGCTGTCGACAAAGACCAAACGATCCAGCACATTTTGCTCCACCTCTGCGCAATCCAAGCGCATCAGGTTGTCTCCGGTATGTACACCGGAGGCCTGTGCGATTTCTTCAACGGTATACTCCGCAGATTCCCCGGCAATTTGAATAGTTTGAATGTTAAAAAACACAGTCATGCACAGCGCAACGCCCACGCCAATCACCAGAACAAATACCACCAGGCTATACAGCGGCTGCATTCGATTCCGGCATCGTCGTCGCCTTGCGCTGGTATCGCGCTGAATTTCCGTCTTTTCGACATCCTGCATTGCATTTCCTCCTGTGTTTGTTTTGCTATATTCCGGCGACTACTCCACCGTGCCGATTCCCTCGCGCGTTACGCGTCCACCGATGCTTTACGGCACCGTTTCCATCGTTTCATAGCCGCGGTCAATGTGCGAAATCTGGTGAATTTCGGTTCTGCCCTGTGCCGCAAGTCCAGCAAGTGCCATTGCCGCACCGCCGCGCAAATCCGTTGCTGTGATGCTTGTACCGCTGAGCGCCCGTGTTCTGGTCACCACGGCGATTTTGCCGGACACATGGATTTTGACGCCCATTTTGACAAACGCGTCAACATGGCGATAGCGGTTTTCAAAAATATTCTCCTCAAAAACACTCACGCCATCCGCTGCGGACAGCATTGCCATGAAAATTGCCTGTGCATCGGTCGGAAAACCCGGGTGGGACATTGTCTGAATCATCGGTACGGCACGCAACCGCCGCGGCGCAAGCAAATGCAGACGATCTGGTTCGGGATAAATCCAGCAGCCCGTCTGTTCAAGTACCAGAAGGACATTTTCGATCGGCTGTGCATCCATGCCGCGCAGACAGATTGTACCGCCGGTGATTGCCGCCGCGCCGAGATAGGTGATCCCAGCAATGCGATTCGGCATAATCCGGTAGGCAGCGCCCTGCAGCTTTTCCACGCCATCGATCACAATCATGCCCTCGCCGTCTCCGAAGATTTTCGCGCCGCAGGTGCGCAGGAAGTACGCCAGGTCGCAGATTTCCGGCTCGCGCGCCGCGTTGTGCAGCACGGTTCGCCTCTTGGCAAGCACGGCCGCCAGCATGACGTTTTCGGTTGCGCCCACCAATGGAAAAGGCAAATGAATTTTTGCGCCGCAAAGTCCCTCAGACACGACACAGTCGAGCTGACCGCCATGTATGGTAAACCGCGCGCCCATCTGACGCAGCGCATCCAAATGCATATCAATCGGACGCGGCCCTAATTCGCAGCCGCCAGGATACGAGATCTGGCACGATCCGGTGCGTCCGAGCACAGCGCCTAAGAAGATCACAGGGGAGCGCATTTCCTGCATCAGCGCTTCCGGAATCGAATCCGACCGCAGATTTTTCACTTCCACCGTCACCATATGCTCCTGGATCATACAATGGCATCCTAGGTGCGCCAAAATATGGCACGCCGCAAAGACATCGGTCAATCGCGCACAGTTCTCCAGCACTGTCTTTCCGTCACAGAGCAGCGCAGCCGCTAGAATTGGCAGCGCACTGTTTTTTGCACCATGTAGAAAAATTTTCCCTTCCAGCGGCACGCCGCCGTCAATCACCAGCTTTTGCAATCCG
This sequence comes from Ruminococcus sp., assembly GCA_021203985.1. Classification (GTDB taxonomy): domain Bacteria; phylum Bacillota; class Clostridia; order Oscillospirales; family Ruminococcaceae; genus Ruminococcus_C. Next base: position 3,705 of record JAJQAB010000037.1, read on the forward strand.
CATCACCTCTTTTATTTTCAGTGTATGCGAATCGCATTCGATTGGTGAAACGGCTTTTAGGCATGTGGCTTTGTCAGCTGTTCGATAACGTTCCAGATCCGATCCGCCGTATCCGGAATCTCGAGCTGCTTTGCCTGGCGTCCCATTTCCGCTAGACGCTCGCGGTCTGCATAGAGCGCTTCTACCTCGCGAATGATCCGTTCAGGCGATGCATCCTTTTGTTCGATAACAATTGCCGCGCCAGCGTCTCCTAACACATTGGCGTTATGCAGCTGATGATTGCCCGTGACAATCGGAGAAGGAATTAGAATCGATCCCCTGCCTGCCGCCTCAAGCTCTGCGAGCGTAGAAGCGCCGGAACGACAAATCACCAGATCCGCCGCCGCGAGGCACACCGCCATATCGTCAATGTATTCCGTGATACGCAAACGCTCGCTTCGCATTGGCACGCCTGCCTTCTGCATTGCCGCTGGGAAGCTCTCCTTCCCCATTCCGCCATAGCCATGAATGTGGTTAATCTTAAGACCTTGCTTCACATGCCACGGAATCAGCGCCGCCATCGTTTCGTTGATACAGTCAGCGCCCAGGCTTCCGCCGAACGAAAGGATACACAATCCATCGTCAAATCCCAGCTGCTTTCTCGCCGCCGCCCGGTCGATTTGTGCAATCTGGTTACGCACCGGAAGTCCGGTTACAGTATAAGGGCACGCCGGATGCAGATAATCCAGCGCTTTTTCCACCGTCAGCATGACATGCGAAGCCTCTTTTGACAGCATCTTATTTGTCACGCCGAGGTACGCATTTTGTTCATGAATGGCGCAGGGAACATGCAAATGCGCCGCCGCGTGTAAAATCGGGCCGGCGACATAGCCGCCAGTGCCAATCGCAACGTCCGGCTGAAACGATTTCACAATTTTTCGGGCGCGCGGCTGCGAAATTGCCAAATCATATGCCGCAATCACGTTCCGCTTGATATTCTTCAGCGTCAGCTTGCGCTGAAAGCCTGCCACACGCATCGTTTCCATTCGATAGCCCACCTGTGGTACAAGCTTCGCCTCCATACCATTTGGCGTTCCCACGAAAAGAAATTCCGCGGACGGATCGTGATCACGCACAATCCCTGCAATTGCAAGCGCGGGATTGATATGACCACCAGTTCCGCCTCCTGCCAACAACACTCTCATACGTTTCCTCCTTGCAGCATTTGCTTCTGCTCTGTTGCAGTCTCCTTCGGCTTTTTCTCCTTCACACGATAGCGCGTACGGGAAATGTTCAGTACGATGCCCATTTCCGCAAGCTGCAGGATCAGCGCCGTACCGCCGTAGCTGAAAAACGGAAGACTGATGCCAGTGTTCGGGATGAGATTGCTGACAACTGCAATATTGAAAAACGCCTGTAAGCCGATATGAGAGGTCAAGCCAATTGCCACGAGCATGCCGAATTTATCCCCGGCATGCTCCGCGATATAGAAGCCGCGAATGACCAACAGTGCAAAGAGCAGTACAACCGTAACCGCCCCCACAAAGCCGAGTTCCTCGCAGACAATTGCGAATACAAAGTCATTCTTAGTTTCCGGAAGATACAGATATTTCTGTCGCGATTCGCCAATCCCCAGCCCAGACAGGCCGCCAGAGCCAATGGCAATCAGGGACTGACAGGTCTGCCAGGTCTCCCCTAAAATATCGGCAAACGGATCTGTCCACGACTGAATTCGCGTACCGATATAGTCATAGCTGTCCGACATCAGAAAGAGAACGACAACCCAAATTCCCACTGCAACAAGTCCAATTGCCGCAAGCTGCCGAAGTCTCGCACCGCCAACAAAAATCAAAATCACGCTGATCAGCACAATCAGAATCGTTGCCGACAAATGCGGCTCTTGGATCAGCAGGATCGCAACCAGCCCTGTCGCCACCAGCAGCGGCAGCACACCTTTTCGGAATGTGTTCATGTTTTCCTGATACTTATCAATAAAATAGGCGAAGAAAATGACGATCCCGATTTTCATGAGTTCTGATGGCTGGAAATTAAAGCTGCCAATTACAATCCAACGTGTCGCGCCCTTCTCAGTATAGCCAATTCCTGGAACGAGCACCAGCACTAACAATATCAACGGGATCACATACGCACAAATCGCAATCATCGGCTTCTGGAAGAAATGATAGTCCACTGTGCAGAGCGCGAATAGAATAATTAATCCGATAATGGCGTTTTGAATTTGATTGGTCGCATAGTACGTACCCTTTTCTCCATCCGCAATCGCCCATGCATAACTCGCGGAAAACATCATGATAATCCCAATTACGAGCAAGGCGATCACGATCAGGAAAAAGACCAGATCCACTTCGCCGTATTGCACGTTCCGCTGCCAGAGCGGTAAACGAAAGCGATGTTTTTTTCTTGTTCCAGCAGCTTTATCCACAGTAGATCGTCCTCCTTCATAATACAGTTATTCTCTCACAAAACGCAGCCGCTTAACAAAATACAACCAGAAGCAAGCCGGCAACGCCTGTTAGAATGCCAAACGCAGAAAACGTCAACACAATCTTGTATTCGCTAAATCCACTCAGCTCAAAGTGGTGGTGGATCGGCGTCATCTTGAAGATCCGGCGTCCCTCGCCGTATTTCTTTTTGGTGTACTTAAAATAGGTTACCTGAATCATAACGGAAAGCGCTTCTAAAATATACACCAGCGCGACCAGAATCAAGACCAGATGCTGATGCACCACAAGTCCAATGGATGTGACTGCTGCGCCCAAAAACATCGAGCCTGTGTCGCCCATGAAGCATTTTGCCGGATGTAAATTCCAGACCAGAAACCCTAAACACCCACCAGCAAGCGCCATGGTGTATAATGTATATGAATCCATCTGCAGCTTACTGCAAATCAGCGTGTAAATCAGCATCACGACAAGCGTCACCGTTCCGCAAAGCCCGTCAATGCCATCCGTCAAATTCACAGCATTTGTCAGATACAGAATCACTAGCACCATGATCGGATAATAAAACCACTTCACATCGAACTGCACAAAAGTCAGATCGATCACGGTACTCCGATCGCCGAGCCAATACATTGCCGCAAGCCAAAGCACCGCTGCCACAACCTGCAGCACGATTTTCTGCATGGGCTTTAGTCCTTCGTTCTGCTTTTTTGCCACCTTCGCAAAATCGTCAATCCATCCGATCAGACCGAATAGCAGACAAAATACCACGCAGCACAGCACACGAAGCGCCTCGCGGTCGCCGCCGATCGTTGTCGCGTCCGTCACATTGAAAAAACGGTACAATGCATAGCCGCATGCAGCGCCAACGATACTGCCGATGATAAACAGCAGTCCGCCCATTGTCGGCGTGCCCTGTTTTCCGGCGTGCCACTTTGGACCAAAGTCCACCTTAATCGGCTGACCAAATTTCAGCTGGTGCAGCCACGGAATCAGTGCCTTTCCGCCCAGCGCGGCAACCGCAAACGCCAGTAGTCCGGCGATTATATTAATCCAAAACGGCATCTTCTGCATCCTCTTGTTCAAAGATCACGGAAATACAATCCTCCAGGTGCATGCCGCGGCTCGCCTTAAAGAGGACGACATCTCCCTGCCGCAGATATTGCCGCATCACGCAGCACAGTTCACGCGGATCTTCCGTGTGATACACAGAAACGGCAAGCATTGCCGCACGCTGTGCCAGATAGAAGGATTCCTTCCCCAGGCAAAAGAGCGCATCGACTTCGCACTCCGCCACCATCTCGCCAACCAGCGTATGCAGCTGACGCGACATTTCTCCCAGCTCCAGCATATCCCCCAGCACTGCCACGCGCCGACCTTTGCACGACATTTCCTGCAGCACCGTCAGCGCCGCCCGCATCGAGTCTGGGCTTGCGTTATAGCAGTCCGCAATAATGGTATATGCGCCTCTTCGGTAAATATTCTGTCGCAGTCCCACCGTGTGGTATTGCGCCAAGGCAGTGCAAATCTGTTCCGGTGGAATTTTCGCAAGGCGACCCACGCAAAAAGCAGCCAGTGCGTTCATGACGTTATGATCGCCCACGCACGGCAGCTCCACTGGATAACGTGTCCCGTCCTTCTCCAGCACATCGAATGCGGTTGTGTCAGACTTTCGCACCAAATTGACCGCGCGAATCTCCGCCTTTTCGTTTTGCATACCATAGGTGATCACACGGCGATCCAGCTTTCGATGCAGCGGCTCTAAGAGCACATCATCGCCATTGACAACCAGCGGCGCGTCAGGCATCATACCGTCCAGAATTTCCAGCTTCGCCTGTAAAATGCCTTCCTGTGTTTTCAGGTTTTCGATATGGGAATAACCGATGTTCGTAATAACACCAATTGTCGGCTTTGATGTGCGGGACAGGCGGCTGATCTCGCCGAAATGTGACATGCCCATCTCGATCACCGCCGCCTCATGACAGTCGTCCAGGCGAAGCAGTGTCTTTGACATACCGATTTCATTGTTCAGATTACCCTGTGTTTTCAGCGTCCGGAACTGTGATCCCAGCACGCAGGCAATCATTTCCTTTGTCGTTGTCTTTCCAACGCTTCCTGTCACGCTGACTAACATGGGATGGAACTTGCTGCGATAAAACGATGCGATTTCCAGCAGCGCCTTCCCGGTATTTTCCACCACCAGGCACGGACAATCTGCAATCGGCACTTCCGTAACGGCTGCCACTGCGCCCGCATCGATTGCTTGCTTTACAAAATGATGTCCGTCAAACCGTGCGCCGCGCAGCGCAACAAACAAGCATCCATTCGGCAGATCACGTGTATCTGTACTCACGCAAGTGATCTCCGCTTCGCAAGGCACATCACAATGCAATATCGTTTTCAATTCCGACAACATCCACGGCTTCATCTGTTGATCCCCCTTCGGCTTTTCTCTTTCAGTAATTTCGCACGGCAGCAAATGCCGACCGGATTTAGTTTTCCGGATTTGTTTCCCCATTTTGTCGCTTTGGTACGAGCGGCAGGCAATCACGGACGATTTCCCGTTCATCCATATGGATGTGAACGCCGTGCGGCAGAACCTGGTAATCCTCATGTCCCTTTCCTGCCAGCACAATCACATCGTCTGGCTGTGCCAGCTGCATGCTGCGCAAAATTGCAGCCTTCCGATCAACAACCACTTCATAGGGCACAGGACTGTTTTCGAGCCCCGTCAAAATGTCCGCAATGATTGCCTCGGGCGATTCGTCACGCGGATTATCGGACGTAATCACCAGAAGGTCTGCATACTTCGCAGCCGCCATCGCCATCTTCGGCCGCTTAGTCACGTCACGGTTTCCGCCGCAGCCGAACAGACAAATCAGCCGTCCCTTTGTATATTCCTTGACGCTTTTCAAAATATTCTCTACGGCATCCGGCGTATGCGCATAGTCGCAGATCACCGTGAAATCCCGGTCGATCGGAATCACTTCGCTGCGTCCGCGCACACCAGTGCAGGTTTCGAGCGAAGGAAGGATGCGCTTCATGGAAATTCCCAAGGCAGCGCACGCCACCGCAGCCGCAAGTGTATTCGACACGTTAAACATACCGGTCAAATGCGTTTGCAGCATATAGGATTTATGCGCATGACACAGCCAGAAGGTCGTGCCGTCCGCGCGCAGCTTCATCGCATCCGCGTAATAGTCCGCGCTGCTGTCGCTGCCGTACGTGGTGTATGGGCAGGAGATTTCCTGCGTGAGGCGCTGCCCATAGCTGTCGTCAATATCAATCACCGCGTGGGAGCAGTGATCAAATAGCAGTTTTTTCGCCTGATAATAATGCTCCATATCGCCGTGATAGTCCAAATGATCCTGCGTCAGATTCGTGAACACGCCCACATCAAAGTGCGTTTCCCCGATGCGCTGCTGTGCCAGCCCGAAGGACGACACCTCCATCACCACATAGGTGCAGCCTGCCGCCGCCATTCTCACGTATAATTCCATCAGATCATAGACAAACGGCGTCGTATTTTCCGTGTGCACCGGCTGATCTCCGATTTCGTTTTGGATTGTGCCGATCAGTCCCACCAGATGCCCCTGATCCGTCAGAATGTGTTTGAGCAAGCTAGTAATCGTTGTTTTGCCGTTTGTGCCCGTAACGCCGATGAAGTGCATCTTCCGCTCTGGGTGATCGAACCATGCCGCGCAGAGCTTTCCATAAAGCTTCCGCGTATCTTCCGTCAGAATCTGGCGATCGCCCAGCCCCAGATCATGATCCACCAGAACGGCTGCCGCGCCCTTTGCAAGCGCATCTTCCGCCGCACTGTGCCCATCAAAGTGTTCCCCGCGAATACAGGCAAATACCATGCCCTGCCGCACTTTTCTGGAATCATCTGTCAGACCCGTAATCTCCTGATCCGGCAAAGCAGTTGCTGCGTTTCCCTCTAACAATGCATATAGCTGCATCTACTCCTCATCCTTTCCTTTCCATACAAAGCCATTGCTTTCGCATGTGCCTTCTGATTCCCTCGGCCGCTAATCGTTTGCTTCACCATCTACAAGTGTCAGCGTAATGACAGTGCCGCGCGCCACCTGTGTTCCGGCTTCCTCCGATTGATACAGAACAGATGCCGCACTGCTGTCGGCGGATGCACCAATCGACACATAGTTCAGTCCGTAATAGCTCAGCGTCTCATTCGCCTGTGCAAGCGTAAGTCCTGTCAAATCCGGCACCTCTACGAGTTCATCGCTCGATGTCGACTCGGTATACAGAATCACCTTACCGCCCTTTGCGATTGTCGTGCTAGTTTTCGGCGACTGGGATACCACGCTTTCGCCGCTTCCGACAACCTCATACGTAAGTCCCAGCTGATCGAGCGTTGTCTTTGCACTTTCGACAGTTGTATCATGGAGCAGCGGAACGGTGACATTCGAATCCGCATATTCTTCATCCGAATATTCCGGATAATAGCCCATATACGGTAAAATATTTTCCATCACATCTCTTGCGTACGGTACGACAACCGAAGAGCCGTAATAGCCGATTTCCGGATTCGGATAGTCCGCCTGAATCAGCATAATAATTTCCGGGTCGTCCGCAGGCGCGAAGCAGCAGTACGAGGACACATAGTCATCCTCAATCGTTGTGCTTCGAATTTCCGCTGTACCGGACTTGCCGCCAATACGATAGCCCTGAATGTAGGCATTATGTGACGGATTCCCATTGACAACCGCTTCGAGCTGTTCCCGCACTGTCTCCGATGTTTCTTCTGAAATCACCTGGCGCTTTACGGTGGTTTCATTTTGCAGCATGGTATTTCCGTTCGTGTTCACAATATGATCCACAACATAGGGTGTCACCAAATTGCCGCCGTTAATCGCCGCAGCATAGGCGGTGATTAGTTCCAGTGCAGTCAATTCATTCGTCTGCCCGAACGCGCTGGACGCCAAGTCGACCAGTGTCATATCTTCTTCTGCAATATACGACCCGGACGCCTCACCCGGCAAATCGATTCCGGTTTTTTCGCCGAGTCCAAAGCCCTGAAAATAATAGCTGAATTTTTCGATGCCAAGGCGCAAGCCAATTTCCATAAACACAGGGTTACAGGAATTTGTGAGTGCCTGTGTAAACGTCTGTGAGCCGTGACCGCTTGTTTTCGAGCAGCCGATTTTGGCATCCTGCACCTGCAAGTAGCCCTGACAATAGAACGTATCCTCCGCCAGGTCGATCAGGCTCTCCTCGAGCGCGGAAGAGGTCGTTACGATCTTAAACGTAGAACCAGGCGGATTGATTTCGCTAATTGCCTTATTTCTCCACTGCACCTCGCGCGCTTCTAAATACGCATCCTCATATTCCGATTCCGGAAGTTCCGCAAGTTCTTGTGCTGTTGCTTCATCATAAATTTCCGATGGATTATTCAAATCGAAGGACGGATAGGTCGCCATCGCATAGATCTCACCGGTTTTCGGGTTCATAATAATGCCGCAGGCGCGGTCGTTTACTTCATATTCCTCCACCATTTCGCCCAGGTTTTTTTCCAGATAATACTGCATCGTTGTATCGAGTGTCAGATACAGCGAAGCGCCGTCCTCCGCATCATATGTCGTCGAATATCGATACGGCATTTCTTCGCCATTGGCAGCCTGTGCCGAAATCATGCGGCCGTCTACACCGGCAAGATATTCGTCATATTGATATTCCAAGCCATATTGACCATCGCCATTGATATTGGTAAAGCCAATCACCGCAGCCGCCAGTTCATTCTGCGGATAATAACGGCACGTTGTCGACTCTGTTCCGATAAACGTCAAATTCAGTTCATCGAAATATTCGGTAATCTCATCGACAACATCCTTTTCCACCTGTGTCTGGAGCACGTAATAGTGCCCCGAATCAGTGAAGGACGCTTCCGCATCCGACTGTGAAATGTCCAGCTTTTCTGCTAGGAAGGATGCAATCGAATTTTTCAGCTGATCCACATCAATCAGGTTCGCTGCTTCTTCGCCCGATTCGCTTGCCGTTTCCTGTTTGTCGAGATTGTCCTCTTCAATCGAAGCCATCTCCTCCTGAAACAGCTGCGAATCTACGTAGACATTATAAACCGTTGCACTCCACGCCAGAACCGAACCGTTCGCGTCATAAATTGCGCCGCGATTCGCTTCGAGTGTCATCGTTCCGAAGTGGTAGTTATTCGCAAGCATTTCGTAATATGCATTGTCCACCACCGACACCTGAAAGAGTCTCGCGGCGATCGCCGTACAAAAAACCAGCAGCACACCCATCACCACGCTGGATCGTCTTTTCATTCGCATTGTTGCAGAAAGAGGCGCTTTTTTCTTCATTTGCCGCGCTTCATCTATTTCGTTTTTCTGCCATAATGCCATTCAACACGCCTCCGATTACACACAGCAGTCGTTTTCCACATATATATAATCAGGCAGGAAATCGTAAACGCTACCCCACCTGATCAAACCATCTTTGCATCGTTTCGCCATTTGCGCCCAGGGCACATCGGTCGTTTTCCTGCAAGACGGGAATTTTCAATTTTGCGGCAATAGATTCCCTTGCCGCAAAACGTATTGCGAAATGCAGCCCGGCTCTTCGCTCGTCATCTGTCCGATGACTGCTTTGTCCGAAAAGCCGGCCTTCATCCCAAGTCTGTTTCACCCGAATAAACTCTCTGTTTTTCTCTATATCCTAACGGCAGCTACTGTGTGCTTCCTTCTGCATGTTGCAGAGCCGTTAGCAGCAAAAATCATCGTGAGGCTTTTCCTCACAGGGCATTCTATGCGCATCAGCCGCGCAGATATGCCACCAAATCTTCAAACTTATGCTTGATTTTCACGAAGATATTTTGTTCTTCTTCGTCAATCACAACCTCATCTTCGGTTTGAATCTGTATATATTGAATCTGCGATCTGTCCAATTGCTGCAGTCCCAGATAGTCTTCTGCATATTCTTTGATATTGCTAATCGAAGTTTTCCTTTCCAGCTCCGTCTGCATCCGCACATTTTCGCTGCGCAGTTCATTCAGCTCCGTGTTCGTCGTGGAAATTTCCGAATACACTTCGTTCAGCTGTACATAGCTATTGATTACCGCACTAAATAACAGCAGTGCCAAAACGCCGGCAATAAGCACCTTCATCGCCGCACCGCGTTTGTTCGGCTTGATAAAAAAGAGTCTGCCGTTTGATGGCGGCGTCTTTTTTTCGGTATTCTGCGATTCAACCGGCAATTGTTGTTGCGCCATAGTCGCTCAGCGACTCCTTTCTACGACACGCAGCTTTGCACTGCGGCTGCGGTGATTGTACGTCCGTTCTTCCTTGCTCGGCAAAGTCGCCTTTTTCGTCACAAGTGTAGCCTCGGGCACTCTGCCACAAGTACACACAGGAAAGTCCGGCGGACAAATACAGCCCTGACACCATGCGGCAAACTGTCGTTTTACAATCCGATCCTCCAGCGAGTGAAATGTAATCACAACCAGACGACCGCCAGGCTTCAGCACAGAAAAAGCAGCCTCCAGCCCCTTTTGCAGGTGATCGAGTTCCCCATTTACGGCGATGCGAATTGCCTGAAACGATTTCCTGCACGAATTTTTCAGCCGGCGTTCCCTTGCCGGCACAACGCTTTGAATCAGCTGTGCAAGCTCAGTTGTCGTCTCAATCGGCTTTTCCGCCCGCGCCAGCACAATTTTACGTACAATGCAGCGCGCATATTTTTCCTCGCCATAGGTGAACAAAATCCGGGAAAGTTCTTCTTCCGGCACACTGTTGATCAATTCACCCGCAGTCATACCCGATTGGCTCATGCGCATATCGAGCGGTGCTTCGTGATTGTAGGAAAATCCGCGTTCCACTTCATCGAGCTGATGTGAGGACACACCCAAATCCAGTAAAACGCCATCCACCGATTCGATCCCCATTTCCGCCAAAACCGTGTCCATCTCGTCATAATTCGATGCCACCACGGTTGCCGGATAAGACGCAAGGCGCTGTGTTGCCGTCTCCACCGCATCCGGATCGCGATCGAGTCCAATCAAACGGCCGCCGTCTGACAGAGCACGGGCAATTTGTGTCGCATGGCCAGCGCCGCCAACGGTTCCGTCTACGTAAATACCATCCGGACGAATCTTCAGCTGTTTCAATACCTCATGCAGCAAAACCGGAATATGTGTAAAATCCATCATCAGTCCCTCGCTCAAAAACCAAGTTCATCGAGGACACCGAGCATCTGCTGTACGTCAAATGATGCATTTAACGCTTCCCAGCGAGATTTGTCCCAGATTTCTGCTTTATTGTCCGCGCCGATTACAACAACGTCTTTTTCCAGCCAAGCAAACGTCCGCAAATCCTGTGGGATCAGGACGCGTCCCTGTTTATCGGGCGTCAGCACACCTGCGCCCGAAAAGAGCCAGCGCTTGATTTGACCACCCTTTGCTTCGGGAATCGAAGCAACCTTCGCGGAAAGGCGTTCCCATTCTTCTTCAGAATAAACGGTAAGACACGGCTGATCCAGTCCTTTTGTCACGTAAAAAGTGACGCCAAGACCCTCGCGAAGCTTTGTCGGAAAATTCAGGCGTCCCTTCGCATCAATATTATGGTAATACGTGCCCATCAGGGAAGCCATATCCGTCACCGCCTTTTCTCTCATCCACTACAAAAAGGGAATGATCTGCCACATGCAGGGAATTTTCCCCACTTTTCACCGCTTTAATACTATTATACCGTATTTGATCCAAAATTGCAAGGACAGATCGAGAGAAACTCGCAAAAAAATGACCGAAAAATCTGGCGCATTTTTATTGATTTTGCACAATTTCGAAGATGTTTCGCCTATTTTTTCGCGTGGTCAACAAAAAAAGAACGCCCCCGAAAGTGGGAACATTCTTTTTTTATCGCGATCAGCGCCAGAAAAACCGGAGCGGACACAATGCGTTTTACTTATTCGTTAATTGCAGTAACGACACCAGAACCAACCGTTCTGCCGCCTTCACGAATCGCGAAGCGCAGACCTTCTTCAATTGCGATCGGGGAAATCAGCTCAACGTCCATTTCAACGTTATCGCCCGGTGTGCACATTTCAACGTCAGCCGGCAGTGTGATGATGCCCGTAACGTCTGTTGTTCTGAAATAGAACTGCGGTCTGTAGTTGTTGAAGAACGGTGTGTGACGGCCGCCTTCTTCCTTCTTCAGGACATATACCTGACCCTTGAACTTGGTATGCGGGTGAATCGAACCCGGCTTGCAAAGAACCTGACCACGCTCTACCTGATCACGTGTGATACCACGGAGCAGTGCGCCAACGTTGTCGCCAGCTTCTGCAAAATCCAGAGACTTCCGGAACATTTCCAGACCGGTTACAACGGTATTCAGATTTTCTTCCTTCAGACCAACGATTTCAACCGGCTCGTTTACATTCAGCTTTCCGCGCTCTACACGACCGGTAACAACTGTACCACGGCCAGAAATTGTCATGGTGTCCTCAATCGGCATCAGGAACGGCTTTGCATCGTCACGTTCCGGTGTCGGGATATAGTTGTCAACTGCATCCATCAGTTCAATGATCGGCTTGTAAGCTTCGTTTGTGATATCATCCGGAGCTTCGAGTGCAGCCAGTGCAGAACCAACGATGATCGGTGTGTCATCACCCGGGAAGTCATATTCGTTCAGTGTTTCACGAATATCCATCTCAATGAGTTCGAGCAGTTCCGGATCGTCTACCTGATCTGCCTTGTTCATGAATACAACGATTGCCGGTACACCTACCTGACGAGCCAACAGGATGTGCTCCTTTGTCTGCGCCATCGGGCCGTCAGAAGCAGCAACAACCAAGATTGCGCCGTCCATCTGTGCAGCGCCGGTGATCATGTTCTTGACATAGTCAGCATGTCCCGGGCAGTCAACATGTGCATAGTGACGTGCATCCGTCTCGTATTCAATGTGTGCAGTGTTGATTGTGATCCCACGTTCTCTTTCTTCCGGAGCCTTATCGATCATATCGTAAGCTTCGTACTGAGCCTGACCCTTCATCGCCAGTGTCTTAGTGATTGCAGCAGTCAGAGTGGTCTTACCATGGTCAACGTGACCGATGGTGCCAATGTTTACATGCGGTTTGGTTCTTTCAAATTTAGCCTTTGCCATTGGAATGTTCCTCCTCAAATAATAAAATCAGTGTATATCCACTTAACGAGAAGTGTTATACATATTGTACCAGATTCCAAAAGAAATTGCAAGTGTTTTTTAAATCACGCAGTTTTTCGAAAAAATCTTACTTCTTTCTGGACGACATGATTTTTTCTGCGATATTCTTCGGCACTTCCTGATAGCTGTGCGGTTCCATTGCATACTGACCGCGTCCCTGTGTGTTGGAACGCAGATCGCTGGTGTAGCCGAACATCTCAGACAGCGGCACGAGTGCATCAACCTGTACCGAGCCAGTACGGGATTCCTGTCCCTGAATCTGACCACGGCGCGAGCTGAGGTCGCCGATTACTGTACCGGTATAATCGTCCGGAACAGTAACAGAAACCTTCATGATCGGTTCCATCAGAATCGGCTGTGCCTGCTTCATCGCTTCCTTGAATGCGATCGAGCCGGCAATCTTGAACGCCATTTCCGAAGAGTCGACTTCGTGGTACGATCCATCATACAGCTCGACCTTCACGTCAACAACCTCGTAGCCTGCCAGGATACCAGCCTGCATTGCACCGTGGATACCTGCGTCAACTGCCGGGATATATTCCTTCGGAATTGCGCCGCCGACAACCTTATTAGTAAATTCATAGCCCTTACCCGATTCATTCGGCTCAACACGGATCTTAACGTGACCGTACTGACCAGAACCACCAGACTGCTTCTTATACTTGTAGTCCACATCAGCATTGCCCTTGATGGTTTCCTTATAGGATACCTGCGGCGCGCCAACGTTTGCTTCTACCTTAAACTCACGAAGCAGACGGTCTACGATTATATCCAAGTGCAATTCGCCCATGCCGGCGATGATTGTCTGACCGGTTTCCTCGTCCGTCCAGGTACGGAACGTCGGGTCTTCTTCTGCCAGCTTTGCCAGCGCAATGCCCATCTTGTCCTGACCTGCCTTTGTCTTTGGCTCAATCGCAAGCTGAATAACAGGCTCTGGGAATTCCATCGATTCCAGAATAACCGGGTGCTTTTCATCACAGAGCGTATCACCAGTCGTGGTGTTCTTCAGACCCACAACCGCCGCGATATCGCCGGCATAAACGGTCTCGATATCCTTTCTGTGATTCGAGTGCATCTGTACGATTCGACCCATGCGCTCCTTGTTGTCCTTCGTTGCATTCAGCACCGTATCGCCGGCATTAATCTTACCGGAATAAACACGGAAGAAGCAGAGCTTACCAACGAACGGGTCGGTAGCAATCTTAAATGCCAATGCCGAGAACGGCTCTTCGTCCGAAGAGTGGCGCAGCATTTCTTCGCCAGTATCCGGATCTGTACCCTTAATCGAAGGTACGTCCAACGGAGACGGCATATAATCGACAATTGCGTCCAGAAGCTTCTGTACGCCCTTATTCCGATAAGAAGTACCACAGACAACCGGAACCATCGTATTTGCAATGGTCGACTTACGGATGCAAGCCTTGATTTCATCGATGGTAATTTCCTCATCTGCAAAGTACTTTTCCATCAGGTCATCGTCTTGTTCGGCAACGTGTTCCATCAGGTTCTGGCGATATTCCTCCGCCTTTTCCTTCATGTCGTCCGGAATCTCTTCGACACGGATGTCCTTGCCCAGGTCATCGTAATACACATACGCCTTCATTTCTACCAGGTCGATGATGCCCTTAAATTCATCCTCAGCGCCAATCGGCATCTGAATCGGAACAGCGTTACACTTGAGTCGGTCGTGCATCATATCCACAACGCGATAGAAGTCAGCGCCCATGATGTCCATCTTATTGACATAAGCCATACGCGGAACCTGATATTTATCCGCCTGACACCAAACCGTCTCAGACTGCGGTTCAACGCCGCCCTTTGCGCAAAATACTGTAACAGAACCATCCAGTACACGCAGTGAACGTTCTACCTCAACGGTAAAGTCAACGTGTCCAGGCGTATCAATAATGTTAATTCTGTGACCGCCCCAATACGCTGTGGTTGCCGCAGAAGTGATCGTAATGCCGCGCTCCTGTTCCTGTTCCATCCAGTCCATCGTTGCAGCGCCTTCATGCACTTCGCCGATCTTGTAGTTTATGCCGGTGTAGAACAGGATTCGCTCTGTCGTGGTTGTTTTACCAGCATCGATGTGCGCCATAATGCCGATATTTCTTGTGTTTTCCAGAGAACAATCTCTAGCCATAGATGATCCTCCTTTCCCATAGTACCGATCTTACCAGCGGTAGTGTGCAAATGCCTTGTTTGCTTCTGCCATCTTGTGTGTGTCGTCACGCTTCTTGCATGCACCGCCGGTATTATTCAGTGCATCGAGAATTTCTTCTGCCAGGCGTTCCTTCATGGTACGCTCGCTGCGCAGTCTCGCATACTTTGTGATCCAGCGCAGACCGAGTGTCTGACGGCGTTCCGGACGAACTTCCATCGGCACCTGATAGGTTGCACCGCCCATACGGCGTGCTTTTACTTCCAGCTGCGGCATGATGTTGTCCATCGCCTGCTGGAACACTTCGAGTGCATCCTTGCCGGTCTTTTCTGCGACAATGTCGAATGCACCATAAACAATCTTCTGGGCAACGCCCTTCTTGCCGTCCACCATAACGTTGTTAATGAGACGAGTCACAAGCTTGGAATGATAAATCGGATCCTCCAGCACGTCACGTTTTGCGATTTTACCTCTTCTTGGCATTTTCGCTTCCCTCCTTCATATTGATTCATGAATTCACAGGTACTCAATCGGGCGGAATCTCCGCCGACCGTCGGGCCAATGGAGAGAAATACGCAGCGGCACATTTGCGCCATTTATATTCAAATCTCCACAGTTCCCGTGTTGATCTTCGTTTTCCTGTTACGCCGGAGCACGTTTGCACTCCAGGATTTCATTGAAGCGGCAGCTTCTTACTTCTTGCCAGCCTTCGGCTTCTTTGTGCCGTACTTCGAACGCGCCTGCATTCTGTTTGCAACGCCCTGTGCATCGAGTGTGCCGCGGATGATGTGATAACGCACACCCGGCAGGTCCTTTACACGGCCGCCACGAATCAGAACAACGCTGTGCTCCTGCAGATTATGGCCGATGCCCGGGATATAAGAAGTAACCTCATAACCATTTGTCAGCTTTACTCTGGCAATCTTTCTCATTGCAGAGTTCGGTTTCTTCGGTGTCGCAGTACGAACTGCGGTGCACACGCCACTCTTCTGCGGTGAGCTTTGATTTGTGGTCACTTTCTTCTTGGCATTATAGCCCTTCTGCAGTGCCGGAGCGGTAGACTTGTACTGCTGTACCTTTCTTCCTTTCCGAACCAACTGATTAAACGTAGGCATAATTTTCCTCCTTTTCTGAAAAAATCGATTTACGTGCGACAGACATGGCTGTCACATGTTTTTTTATTATAACGCAAAGCATGCCATCTGTCAACATGTTTTCAAAAATTTTACATTTCTGGCGGAGTCCGCGGCAAAAAATCAGCACGCAGCGTTTTTTCGAAACGTGCGCGTCGACCGCAGTATCTTACTGCACCGTATAGCCTGCATCCACAACCGCTTGTTTCATCACTTCCTGATCCGCTTCTTCGCAGAGCGTCAGAACTGCTGTTCCGGTCTGATGACTTACGACAGCTTCTGCCACTGCCGGAAATGCTTCCAGGACTTTTTTGACCGTTGCCTCACAATGTGGGCACATCATGCCCTGAATATGCATTGTCATTTCCATTGCGACTTCCTCCTTTTCCGAAATTGCCGCGGCAAGATTTTCCGCGTGCCGGATTTTTTTTTCGCGATCCGTCCGGTGAATCCGGAACAGATTCAAGCGCAGTGCATTCATGACGACACAGAAACTCGACAAGCTCATTGCCGCCGCGCCGAACATGGGATTCATTTGCCAGCCGAACAGTGGAATCCAGACCCCTGCCGCCAGCGGAATGCCGATCACATTATAAATAAACGCCCAGAACATGTTTTCATGAATATTCCGCAGCGCCGCACGGCTCAGGCGAATTGCAGCCGGAACATCTGTGAGACGGCTTTTCACCAGAACGAGATCCGCCGCATCGATGGCGATATCCGTACCTGCGCCGATCGCGATTCCAACGTCCGCCCGTGTCAGCGCCGGAGCGTCATTGATGCCGTCTCCGACCATCATGACCTTACCGTGCGCGCCAAGCCGGCGAATCACCGCCTCTTTTTCGCCCGGCAGGACATCGGCAATCACGTGGTCTACACCTGCCTGTTTCCCCACTGCGTTCGCTGTGCGCGCGTTATCGCCGGTCAGCATAACGACATAAATCCCCATGCCCTGCAGCTGACGAACCGCCTCTGCGCTTTCTTCCTTGATCACATCCGCGACCGCAATCACGCCCACAAGCGTATGATTTTTGCAAAAGAAGAGCGGCGTTTTCCCGTCCTCCGCCAATTGCCGTGCGATATGTTCCATCGATTCGGATACTTCCGCCTTCGTCCGAATCAGCTTCAGATTACCGCCGGACACCGGCTCTCCCTGCAGCAGCGCAGAAAGTCCATCGCCAGGCAGCGCTTCGAAATCGTCAACCGGCTCTGCCGTCACATTTTGCTGCGCCGCATATTGCAGAATCGCCTTCGCCAGCGGGTGTTCGCTTTTCTGTTCCAGTGCATACGCCAGCTCCAGAAGTTCCGTTTCTGTCACGCCTTCTGCCGGAAGGACATCCATCACGCGCGGCTCACCTGCCGTAATCGTTCCGGTTTTATCCAGCGCCACAATCTGCGCCTTTCCGGCTTCCTCCAGGGAAACCGCCGTTTTAAACAAAATACCATTTTTTGCGCCAACGCCGTTCCCGACCATAATTGCCACCGGCGTTGCAAGTCCCAGCGCACAGGGGCAGCTGATCACCAAAACCGAAATGCCGCGCGCCAGTGCATAGCCCACCGTCTGACCGACAGCCAGCCAGACAATCATCGTCACAATCGCGATTGCAATTACGGCAGGAACAAAAATGCCGGAGACTTTGTCCGCCGCCTTTGCAATTGGTGCTTTCGTGGCGGCAGCATCGCTGACCATACGAATGATCTGTGACAAGGTAGTGTCCTCGCCCACGCGCGTTGCCTCACAGCGAATAAATCCGGACTGATTGATCGTTGCCGCAGAAATGCAGTCGCCTACTGTTTTATCTGCCGGGATGCTTTCCCCGGTCAGCGCCGACTCGTTGACCACGCTCTGTCCTTCCAGGATCACGCCGTCTGTGGGGATCGATTCCCCCGGGCGCACGACAAACTGATCGCCTTTTCTCACCTGTTCGATCGGTACTGTAATCTCTGCGCCATCACGCACCAGAACTGCCGTTTTCGGCGCAAGGCACATTAGACCACGCAGTGCATCGGTCGTTCTGCCCTTCGAGTAGGACTCCAATGTCTTTCCGATCGTAATCAGCGTCAAAATCATTGCCGCAGACTCAAAATAAAATTCGTGCATATAACGCATCACCGCGTCCATATCGCCCTTCACCTGCGCATCCGTCACGGCGAAAAGCACATAGGTGCTATAGACAAATGCCGCTCCTGCTCCCATCGCCACAAGGGTATCCATATTCGGCGCGCGGTGGAGCAGTCCGCGAAAACCGCTGATGAAGAACTTTCGGTTAATGATCATAATCACAATCGTCAGCAGCATCTGCACCAGACCCATTGCAATGTGATTATCGGAAAAAAAGGACGGCAGCGGCCAATTCCACATCATGTGCCCCATCGAAAAATACATCAGGACAACCAAAAACAGCACGGAAGCAATCAGCCGCCGTTTCAGCAGCGGCGTTTCCCGATCTGCAAGTGGTGCATCCGACTTATCGTTTTGTGACACCTGGTGCTGTGCCTTTTGCGAAGCGCCATAGCCTGCCTGCTCGACAGCACGAATAATTTCCTGCGGCGATGCCGTGCCCTCTACGCCCATCGAATTTGTCAGCAAATTCACCACACAGGAGGAAACGCCCGGCACACGGAGCACCGCCTTTTCCACACGGGCACTGCACGCCGTGCAGCTCATCCCGGTGATCTCGTACTGTTCCATTTAATGCACAACCTCCTCTGTAATACGCGTAACCTGATAGCCCACCCGTTCGACTGCCGCGGTCAGTTCTTCGTCCGGTACGCGTCGCGTCATCGAAACAACTGCACGATGTTTCTTCCAGCTAACCTTCGCGGTAGCGCCGTCAATGCGATTGATCTGGCGTGTCACACGGTTTTGGCAATTTTCGCACTGCATGCCCGTAATATACATCGTCTTTTTCTGAATCACCGTACCGTCCAGCCTTTTACGTGCTTCCTTTTCCGTACCGCCGCCGCAGCATCCGCCCCCGCCCTTCAGATGTTTTCTCGCAGAAAGCACCGCTGCCACAGCGATTGCCGCCAAAACAAGCAAGATCAAAGCCGTTCCCATCGTCATCTTAGAACACCTCCTTTTATTCTTTTCCCGTACCGTCATAATATACACAACCGCCGCGCAGCCTACGCGCGTTATTTCATCAGCTTCTGCAGTGTCGCGACAAGGTCATCGATCACCTCGTCCTTTCCTGCGCGGATATCCTCCGCAACACAGGTGCGAATATGACTCGCTAACAGTTCCTTATTAAATGCATTCAGCGCAGCATTCGCCGCCGACACCTGAATCAAAATATCGGTACAATACGCGTCCTTTTCCACCATGCCGCGAATCCCGCGAATCTGACCTTCAATACGACTAAGCCGATGAATTAGCCGCATTTGTTCCTCCTCTGACCGGTGCTTTGTCGTATGACAGCAGGGACAGACTTTTTCTTCCGCCAAAATGTACACTTCCTTTCCAAAGGCAATATCGCCTAAAAAATCATCGAATTTCTCACAGCTTTCATTATATACCCTCCAGGGGTATTTGTCAAGGCTTTTTTCAAAAAACGCATCCTGCCTAGCGCATCGCTGCACGCACGTGAGAATTTCCGATTCCGCCGCAAAAACTACTTGACAGAACCAAGCGCCTATGCTATCATAGTTATATCGAAGGCGATTCCACATAAAATGCGTATGCAGATCCGCAGCAAAGCTGTGCAGCGCTGCCTTCATTTTCTGACCTGTTCTATATGCGGCTGTGATCAAATATAGGCGACACCACACAAAGACCGCCTACGGCTTTGTACGCCATCTGCGGCGACCGAAGGGAGTGCCCTTGCGGTATATCTTTTCCTTTATCTTATCAAGTTCCTCCTTGCAATACTCTATGTATTGCAAGGAGGAACTTGATAAGATAAAGGAAAATCTACTGGCGCATCTAACACACAATCTCTGTGCGGGGTTGCCTATAATCCGCAGCCATCGAACCGGCCTTTTTTACAGGAGGAAGATATCAATGAAATTTCCCGCACAATTTTTATGGGGTGCTGCTTCCGCAGCGTATCAGGTAGAGGGTGCTTCTACAGCGGACGGAAAGGGCGAAAACATCTGGGACGCATATTCCCGGGAACAAGGTCACATCATGCATCACGAAAACGGCGATGTTGCCTGCGATCACTACCATCGGTTTCGTGAGGATGTCAAAATGATGCGTGATATGGGCATCAAAAACTATCGGCTTTCGATCAGCTGGAGCCGCATTCTGCCGGACGGCACGGGCGCTGTCAACAAAAAGGGGCTGCAGTTTTATTCGGATCTGGTAGACGAGCTATTGGCAAACGGAATTGAGCCGCTCGTTACCCTGTTTCACTGGGATTATCCGCTGCCGCTGCACCACAAGGGCGGCTGGCTGAACCGTGAGTCCGTAGACTGGTTTGCGGAGTATACTGAAGTTGTTGTCAAAGCGCTGTCTGACCGCGTGCAATACTGGATGACGATCAACGAGCCGCAGGTGTTTATTGGAAACGGCTATGATAACGGTTCGTTTGCGCCGTTTTTGCAGCATCCCCGGGCGGAGGTCGCGCAGATGTGCCATCATGTGCTGCTCGCGCACGGCACCGCGGTATCGGTGATCCGCAAGTACGCGAAAAAGAAACCAATCATTGGTTTTGCTTTTGTGACACCTGCCAACACGCCAAAGAGCCAATCGCCCGAGGATATCGAGGAAGCGTGCCGCAAGACTTTCACGTTCCAGCCCAATGCGATCACATTCAACAACGCCTGGTGGACCGATCCGATTTTCCTCGGCGATTATCCGAAGGACGCCTATGAAATCTTAGGTGACGACATGCCGCAGATCCTGCCGGGCGACCTAGAATGCATCGCGCAGCCTGTTGATTTCTACGGTGTCAACATCTATCAGAGCAAGGCCACACCGCAGCAATACAGCTATTCCGAAAACGCTTTCTTAGGCTGTCCGCGCACGCAGATGGAATGGCCGATTACGCCGGAAGTGCTTTACTGGGCGCCGAAATTTTTGTATGAGCGCTATGGCGTGCCCATCATGATTACCGAAAACGGCATGGCGTGTCACGATTGGGTGTACTTAGACGGCAAGGTACACGACCCCTGCCGGATCGACTTTATGAAGCGTTATCTGCGCGAACTGCACCACGCAATCACAGACGGCGTTCCTGTCATCGGATATATGTACTGGTCAATTATGGACAATTTCGAATGGGCAAGCGGCTATGACAAGCGCTTCGGTCTGGTCTATGTCGACTATCAAACGCAGCAGCGCACCGTTAAGGATTCCGGCGCATTCTACAAAAAAGTCATCGAAACAAACGGCGCGGCGATTTTCTCGGATACGCTCGACTAAAAAACGCTGCACAATCGTACAAATAAACAACAAAGCGGCAAGGCGAAGTGACCTGCCGCTTTTGCTTTTTCATAAGGGCATCACAAGCGACCCCTGCGCGTACTGTTTTTATAAATTCGTATAGCCCATTAAGAACGTATCGACCTCGCGTGCGGCTTCTCTGCCCTCACGAATCGCCCAGACAACGAGCGACTGACCGCGGTGCATATCGCCGGCAGTAAACACCTTTTCTACGCTTGTCTTGTATTTTCCCGCTTCTGTCGCCACGTTCGTCCGCGGTGTTACTTCTACGCCAAACGCTTCGGTCACATAGGACTGCGCCCCCAAAAAGCCGGCTGCGATCAGGACTAGATCTGCGTCTAAGATCTGCTCGCTGCCCGGGATTTCCTCCATCCGCATTCTGCCGGTTTTCGCGTCCATAACCGACTGCAGCTTAATCGTTTCTACCGCGCGGACGTGATTCTTCTCGTCCTTGATGAAGCGCTTTACGATCGTCTGATAGATCCGCGGATCTTGACCGAATACCGCAATCGCTTCCTCTTGACCATAATCGGTCTTGCAGACGCGCGGCCATTCCGGCCATGGATTATTCGCAGAGCGCGTATCCGTGAGCTTTGGCATCATTTCCAGCTGTACCACGGATTTGCAGCCGTGACGAATCGCCGTACCAACGCAGTCGTTTCCGGTGTCGCCGCCGCCAATAACAATGACGTTCTTATATTTCGCGCTGATATAATAGCCGTCTGACAGATTGGAGTTAATCAGGCTCTTTGTCGTTGCCTTCAGGAAATCCACCGCATAGTAAATGCCATCAGCTTCTCTGCCCTCCGCCACAATATTGCGTGGATTGGACGCGCCGCATGCCAGAACAACCGCATCGTAGCGTTCCATCAGTTCCGCCGCTGTGATGTCCTTTCCGACATTCACGCTCGTGCGAAATTCGATGCCTTCCGCTTCCATCATGTCGACACGCCGCTGAACAATGGTCTTTTCCAGCTTCATATTCGGAATGCCATACATCAAAAGTCCCCCGACATGATCCTCGCGTTCGAACACGGTGACCTGGTGACCGCGCTTATTGAGCTGGAGCGCTGTCGCCAGACCGGACGGACCAGAGCCGACCACTGCCACGCGTTTTCCAGTGCACACCTTCGGCGAATTTGGCTTGAGGTAACCGCTCGCGAACGCCTTTTCAATGATGGCATATTCGTTTTCCTTTACCGTAACCGGATCATCGTAGAGGCCGCAGGTACACGCTTTTTCGCAAAGTGCCGGACACACGCGCGATGTAAATTCCGGAAAGCAATTCGTCATCAGAAGACGATCTGCCGCTTCGTCCCAGAAGCCCTTGTAGACCAGGTCATTCCATTCCGGACAAAGGTTGTTCAGCGGACATCCGGACACCATGCCAAAAATAGGCTTTCCTGCCTGGCAAAACGGTACGCCGCAATCCATACAGCGCGCGCCCTGCTTCTGTCGTTCTGCGTCAGAAAGCGGCGTGTGAAATTCACGGTAGGTCTTGATGCGATCCAGCGGCTCCTGGCCGACATTTTCGACTCTCTCATATTCGAGAAATCCAGTTGCTTTTCCCATAATCTTTCCCTCCCGTTATTTCGTATTGGCATAAAATGCTTCGATCTGTGCTTCCTCGCGGCTCATGCCCTCGCTTTGCAACGCAGCAATACTGTCGAGCATCTTTGCATAATCATGCGGCACAATCTTTTTAAAGCGCGGCAAATAGCCTTCAAAGTCCGCCAGAATTTCTGTGCCCAGTGCCGAGCCGGTCCACGCAACGTGCTCTTCAATCAGACCGCGCAGCTGGTCAATATCCTCTGGCTTTGTCACGCCGCTAAAGCCAACGAGCGATTTGTTCAGCTTCGTGTACAAGTCATTTTCTTCGTCCAAAACATAGGCGATTCCGCCGCTCATACCTGCCGCAAAGTTCTTTCCGACAACGCCCAGAATTACGGCGCAGCCGCCCGTCATATACTCACAGCCATGTTCGCCAACGCCCTCAACGACAACCATTGCGCCGGAATTTCGAACGCAGAAGCGCTCGCCGGCAACGCCGTTGATAAACGCCTTGCCGCTTGTTGCACCAAACAGTGCGACATTGCCGATGATGATGTTCTCGTTCTGCTTGAACGATGCATTCTTCGGTGGGAATACTGCCAGTTTCCCGCCGGACAGACCCTTGCCGAAGTAGTCGTTGCTGTCGCCCTCGAGTGCAAGCGTCAAGCCCTTCGGAATAAACGCGCCGAAGCTTTGTCCGCCTGCACCGATGCAGCGTACGACATAGGTGTCGTCCTCGAGCGTGTTATAATATTTCCGCGTAATCTCCGCGCCGAACAGCGTCCCCAGCGCACGGTTCAGATTGCTGACATTGATCGCAATCTCTTTCTTTTTCTTCTTCGCCAGCGCGTCCTTCATCTGCGGAATGATCACCGTTTCATCGATCGTCTCGCCGAGCTTAAAATCAAAGACATCCTCCGGCGCAAAGTGCATTTTCACTTCGCTGTCCGGCTTTGCATACGGATTGGTCAGAATCCGCGACATATCGATTTTCCCTTCGCGGCTGCCCTCCGGGTACTGTTTCTGTACCAGCAGATCCGAACGCCCGATCAGCTCGTCTACCGTGCGAATCCCGAGCTTTGCCATATATTCGCGCATTTCCTGTGCAATAAAGCGCATGAAGTTGATGACATATTCCGGCTTGCCGTGAAAGCGCTTGCGCAGTTCCAGACTTTGTGTCGCAACGCCTGTCGGACAAGTGTCCAGATTGCAGACACGCATCATTACGCAGCCCATCGTTACCAGCGGCGCTGTCGCAAAGCCGTATTCTTCCGCGCCCAAAAGCGCCGCGATCACAACGTCACGACCCGTCATCATTTTTCCATCCGTTTCGATGACGACCTTCGAGCGCAGATTGTTCTGAATCAGCGTCTGATGCGTCTCCGCCAGACCCAGTTCCCAGGGCA
Source organism: Ruminococcus sp. (assembly GCA_021203985.1). Lineage (GTDB taxonomy): Bacteria > Bacillota > Clostridia > Oscillospirales > Ruminococcaceae > Ruminococcus_C. Next base: position 27,982 of record JAJQAB010000037.1, read on the forward strand.
GTCCAGCGTTGTGGATCGAGCTGCCCGGTGCAGCACCCGTTCCGCCGTCATATCCGGAAATGAGAATAACGCCAGCGCCTGCCTTTGCAACACCTACCGCAATCGTGCCGACACCTGCTTCCGAAACCAGCTTTACCGAGATCCGTGCTTTTTTGTTGGCATTTTTCAGGTCATAGATCAGCTGTGCCAGATCCTCGATCGAATAGATATCGTGATGCGGTGGCGGCGAAATCAGCGCCACGCCCGGTGTGGAATGCCGCGTTTTCGCGATCCACGGATACACCTTTTTCGCCGGCAGATGTCCGCCCTCGCCCGGCTTTGCGCCCTGCGCCATCTTGATCTGAATTTCCTTTGCAGAGGTCAGATACTTCGAGGTTACGCCGAATCTGCCGGACGCCACCTGCTTGATTGCGGAGCATTTATCCACAGCGCTTCCTGCCGTTACAATACGCTCTAAATCCTCGCCGCCTTCGCCGCTGTTGGACTTGCCACCGATCCGATTCATTGCGATTGCCATGCACTCGTGCACTTCATGCGAAATCGAGCCATAAGACATCGCCCCGGTCTTAAAGCGGCGCATAATCGATTCCACGCTTTCGACCTCTTCCATTGGAATACCGCCGTCCTCTGCGAACCGGAAGTCCAAGGTGCTGCGAAGCGTCACATGCCAGTTTTCTGCATTGACGCACGCAGAATATCGCTTAAATAAATTATAATCATCGCGCCACGTTGCCTGCTGCAGCAGATGAATCGTCTCCGGATTGTACAGATGCTCCTCCTGATTACTGCGCTCCTTGTGCCAACCAACGCTACGCAGTCCTTCGTCCATACACAGCTCATTTGGATCAAACGCGCTCTCGTGCATTTCCATGCTGCGTCTCGCGATATCGTCCAGATCAATACCGCCCACGCGGCTCACTGTATCCGGGAAGAATTCCTCCATCACGCTTTCACTGATGCCAAGTGCCTCAAAAATCTTCGAGCCTTGGTAGGACTGGATCGTAGAAATGCCCATTTTCGAAGCGATCTTGACAATTCCGGAAACCAGCGCATCGACATACGCCTTGCTTGCCTGTGAATAGTCCTTATCGATCAGACCGCGGTTGATCATATCGTACAGCGTATCGAGTGCCAGATACGGATTCACTGCGCTTGCGCCGAAGCCCAGAAGTGTTGCAAAATGATGTACCTCGCACGGCTCTGCTGTTTCGATAATCAGCGAAATCGCAGTGCTCTTTCGGGTCTTTACCAAATAGGTTTCCAGCTCTGCCACTGCCAGAAGCGATGGAATTGCCAGATGATCGCGATCCACGCCGCGGTCGGTCAGAATCAGGATGGTCGCGCCCTTTGCGTGCGCTTGTTCCACCTGCTGATACAGATTTTCGATTGCATCATGCAGCGACACATCCTTCGTATACAGCATGGAAATATCGGCAGTTTTCAGCCCATCGATTTTCATATCGCGGATTTTCATCAGATCCAGGTTTGTCAGGATCGGATTATTTACCTTCAGTACGCGGCAGTTGCGCTCATCCTCCTTGAGGATATTGCCGGCGATCCCTAAATATACGGTCGTATCCGTGATAACCGATTCCCGAATCGAGTCAATCGGCGGATTCGTAACTTGTGCAAACAGCTGCTTGAAATAATCAAAGAGCGGCGGATTTTTCTTCGACATCGCCGGAATCGGCGTATCCGTTCCCATGGCGGAAGTCGGCTCACTGCCGTTAATTGCCATCGGTACGACAACATTATACAGCGACTCATACGTATAGCCGAACGCACGCTGCAGCCGGAGCAGTTCATCGCCGCCGTGGCGGAACGGGCGCTTGTTCGGAATTTTCAGCTCGCGCAGTTCATAGAGGTTGTGATCGAGCCATTCGCCGTATGGCTGACGCTTTGCATAATGGTTCTTGATTGTCTCATCATCAATCAGCTTCCCCCGTACCGTATCCACCAGCAGCATTTTGCCAGGATGCAGACGCTCCTTTTTGATAATGCTTTCCGGCGGAATATCGTCCAGCGCGCCGACCTCGGAGGACAAAATCAAATAGCCGTCATTCGTGACATAATACCGTGACGGGCGCAGACCATTTCGGTCGAGAACCGCACCCATCACATCGCCGTCCGTGAAAATAATCGATGCCGGGCCGTCCCAGGGTTCCATCATGGTCGCGTAATACTGATAAAACGCGCGCTTTTCCCGGCTCATTGTTGGGATATGCTGCCACGGCTCTGGAATCGTCATCATTACCGCCAGCGGCAGATCCATGCCGGACATCATCATAAACTCCAGCGTATTGTCCAATCGTGCGGAATCCGAACCGCGTACATCCAGCATCGGCAGAATGTCCTTCATCCGTGCATCGAGCGCATCGCAGTGCAGAATGGATTCGCGGCTAAGCATCTTATCGACATTACCGGTAATCGTATTGATCTCGCCGTTGTGTACCATCATGCGGTTCGGATGGGAGCGCTGCCAGCTCGGATTGGTGTTCGTGCTAAAACGTGAATGCACGATACCGATTGCCGAATGATAATCCGGACTGTTCAGATCGTGATAGAACAGGCGCAGCTGATTGACCAAAAACATGCCCTTATAGACAATCGTGCGGCTCGAACAGGAAACCACGTAGGTCAGCTTATCACGCTTTTCAAATACCATGCGCGCAATATACAGCCGCCGGTCGAACTCCAGACCCTTCGCGCAGTCATCCGGCTTTTTGATAAACGCCTGCATAATATGCGGCATGCTGTCGAGTGCCTTAGAGCCGAGCATATCCGGATTCACCGGCACTTCGCGCCACCCCAGAAATTCCAGGTTCTCCTCCTTCAGCACCGTTTCAAAGGTCTGCATTGCCTTTTGATACGCTTCCTCCGACTGTGGAAAGAAGAACATACCGATACCATATTCGCGCTTTCCGCCGATCGGAATGCCCGCTTCCTTGGCTACCTTCGAAAAATAGGTATGTGAGATTTGCAGCAAAATTCCGACACCATCGCCGACCTTTCCCTCTGCATCCTTTCCGGCTCTGTGCTCAAGCGTTTCGACAATATGCAGCGCTCTGTCTACGACCTTGCGGTCTGTTTCACCATTCATATTGACAACAGCGCCAATTCCGCAGTTCTCATGCTCAAAGCGCGGATCATACAAGCCGTTTTTCGCAAACGGCTCTTGATTTCTGTAGTTATCCATAGTCGCTTCTCCCTTGTGATTGATTGAAAGCCCAAGAGCTTGTCTTTCCGACATCAGCGCGTACAAATCCCGGGAAAAGACAGCCCCTGCGATCAGCGGAGTGCCTGATATCATCCTGATTCCATGCTATCGACTGGTGCAGCTGCAGCGTCTTTGCACAATCGACACCACGTGCGCTCAGCAACAGCACCACAGAAAAAGCACGGTACGGCGCTTTTGTAACAAAAAATGCCTGTCAAACGAAGAAAAAAGCCTTCATTTCACAAGCACCATTGCTTTTCTGTATATCAAGCGTTATCCGTCATGATTTTAATTACAATGTTATTATACCCTATTTCAGAGCCTTTGTCAATAGCAAAACCGCATTTTTTTCGAAAAAAAATAAAATAATCGCAGAGTTTCACTTGATTTTAGAAAATGATTTTGTCGTTTCGCTAAAACGGTGCCACAGATCCTATTTTTCCCAGACTGCACAATCCGCCCACGGAAATCAATAATTACAAAGTGCTTACAAGGAAGGAAAAAAGTGATATAAT